>JBGPKX010000086.1:0-17377 GCA_041486185.1 Bryobacteraceae bacterium
ACGGCGGATATCTGAAGCGAACGGCGGTCGATACCTACCGCCGGCAGTTGCGCGGCGGCAAGGGCCGCATCGGGATGGGCACCCGCACCGAGGATTTCGTCGAGTACTTCCTCGTCGCCTCGACGCACAGCTATCTGCTGATCTTCACCGACCGCGGGCAGGTGTACTGGCTGAAGATCTACGAGATTCCAGACGCCGCCACCAGCGGCAAGGGAAAGCATATCTCGAACCTGATCAACCTCCAGCCGGGCGAGAACGTCAAGGGTTTCCTGGCAGTGCGCGAATTCCAGCCGGGCAAGTTCATCGTGATGGTCACGAGCCAGGGCGTGATCAAGAAATGCGAACTGACCGAGTTCGACAACCCCATGGCGCGGGGCATCCGTGCGCTGACGCTGGATGATGGCGACGAGCTGATCGGCGCCAACCTGACAAACGGCAACAACTATATCTTCCTCGGTTCGCACGAGGGCCAGGCCATTCGCTTCAACGAGAACGACGTGCGCCCCATGGGCCGTCCGGCGCGCGGGGTCCGTGCGATGGATCTTGGCAAGGACGACTATCTGGTGGGCATGCAGGTCGTCGAAAAGGAAGGTCTCATTCTCTCCATTTCCGAGCACGGTTACGGCAAGCGCACGCCACTCGAAAGTTACCGTCTCACGCGCCGCGGCGGCAAGGGCGTCATCAACATGAAGACCACCGGCAAGACCGGAAAAGTGGTGGCGATTCTCTCGGTCAAGGAAGAATCCGACCTCATGATCGTTACCAAGGACGGCAAGATCATTCGCATCGAATCCGGCGAAATCCGGGAGACGGGCCGCTCCGCGCAGGGTGTGCGTGTCGTGCGCATGGAAGAAGGCGACCGGGTCGCCGCGGCATCGGTGATCCCGGAAGCGGATCCGGATGCGGACAAGAATGGCGCCAACGGCCAGGGAGACTTGCCGCTGCAGTAGGCCAGTTCCCTATTTTCGGCGCCTCGCGAGTGAACTCCATGAACGGGGCGCCGCATCGTTCCTATCCCCAGGAAATGCTTGATATTGTTCATACTTGTAAGCTACCCTGAGTGTTTCCATTCGCGGTAGCTTCCGTCGTAATCAGGAGGATTTAACTGAATGTTGTCGCTTTCGTGTGTGCTTGCCCTGTGGCTACAAGCCAGCGAGTCGGCCGGGTCCGGGCAACAATACCTGGTTGCCGTTCTCGGGATCAGCATTCTCTCTTTACTGGTAGCTGCCGGCCTGTCGAAATACGTGATCGGCCAGGACACCGGCACGCCGCAGATGCGGAAGATTTCCAACGCCATTAAACAGGGCGCCGAAGCATTCATGAAGCGGCAAAATCGAACCATCCTGAGCCTGGCTCTGGTTCTGGCCATCATTATTTATTTGGGCTACTGGTTTGGCAAAGGCGATTCGACACTGGCCGTGCGCATGACCATCTCGTTCGTGGCCGGCGCGCTGTGTTCCACGCTGGCAGGCTTCAGCGGCATGTGGGTTTCGATTCGCGCCAATATCCGGACGGCATCGGCGGCGCGTAACAGCCTGAATAAAGCGCTGCAAATTTCGTTGCGCGGCGGCGCGGTCACCGGTTTGAGCGTGGTGGCGCTCTCACTACTGGGCGTGGGCACGCTGTTCTGGGCGTTCGACGGCCTGACCAATCCCACGGAAGTTCCGACACAGATTGTGGCCTTCGGTTTCGGCGCAAGCTTCGTGGCGCTGTTCGCGCAGCTCGGCGGCGGTATTTACACCAAGGCCGCCGACGTGGGCGCTGACCTTGTGGGCAAAGTGGAAGCCGGAATCCCCGAAGACGATCCACGCAATCCGGCGGTGATTGCCGACCTGGTGGGCGATAACGTGGGCGACTGCGCGGGCCGTGGCGCGGACCTGTTCGAATCGACGGCAGCGGAGAACGTGGGCGCCATGATTCTGGGGGCGGCCCTGTTTCCGGTTTTCGGCATCAAGGGAATCCTGTTCCCACTGGTGGCGCGCGCCTTTGGCCTGATCGCATCCATCATCGGCGTGCTGGTGGTGAAAACGCGCGAGGATCGCGACCCGATGGAGGCGCTGAACCGCGGCTTCTACGTGACCACTTTCTTCGCGCTGATTGGTTTCTATATTGCCGTCGTACTGCTGCTCAAGGGCAACCTGATGCTGTTCGGCGCCGGCGTGGTGGGGATTGCCACCAGTTTCCTGTTCGTCTACATCACGCAGTATTACACCGAGTACAAATACCGGCCGGTACAGTCGATCGCCAAGGCCTGTTTGACGGGTCCGGCCACCACCATCATCTCCGGGTTTGCCATCGGTTTGGAATGCGTGGCCGCGCCGGTGCTTGTGATCTCCGCGGCGATCATGAGCAGCTATTATCTGGGCATCAATGCGGGACTCACCGGCGTGACACAGCAAGCTGCCGGCCTGTACGGCACTGCCATCGCCACCATGGGAATGCTTTCCACGGCAGCCTACATTCTCGCCATGGACACGTTCGGGCCGATCACCGATAACGCCGGCGGCATCATCGAGATGTCGCATCAGCCACAAGAGATCCGCAACCGCACCGACCGTCTGGACTCGGTGGGCAACACCACGAAAGCTCTGACCAAGGGATACGCCATCGGCAGCGCGGCGCTAGCGGCGTTTCTGTTGTTCTCCGCCTACATCGACGAAGTGAAGGGCTTGCTGCACAAAGAGAACCTGCAGTTCAGCGTCGATATCGGGCACGTGCCGGTGTTCACGGGCGCACTGCTGGGAGCGATGCTGGTATATCTGTTCAGTTCGTTCGCCATTAAAGCCGTCGGCCGCACGGCGCAGACCGTCATCGAGGAAGTGCGCCGCCAGTTCAAAGCCAACCCGGGCATCATGGAAGGCACTTCCGATCCGGACTATGGAACCTGCGTCGACATCGTCACCAAGTCGGCGCTCAAGGCCATGGTGGTGCCGGGCTTGCTGGCCGTCGTCAGTCCGGTCGCCGTGGGCATGATCTTCCGACTCTTCGCCGATCCGAATGACGCGTTCCCGGTGGGAGCAGTCTCGGTGGCCGCGTTTCTGATGGTCGGAACCATCGGCGGCATTCTGCTGGCCACGCTCATGAACAACGGTGGCGGCGCGTGGGACAACGCCAAGAAATACATCGAGACGGGCGCTTACGGCGGCAAAGGATCTGACGCTCACAAAGCGAGCGTGGTGGGCGACACCGTGGGCGATCCATTCAAAGATACGGCCGGACCGTCACTGCACGTACTGATCAAGCTATTGAGCACGATCACGCTGGTGGCGGCGCCGCTGTTCCTGTAGCGGCCGTTTCGCAAATCCCTTTACACTTTCGCGAGCTGGTCCCTTGTAGGGCAGGGCTAGCCCCGGGGTTGCGGGAGACCTGCGGCCTTTTGTCCGATCGAGCAACAAGCCGCAGGTCTCCCCAAAAGCCGGGTAGCCCTGCGCTACAAATGCCCGTTGAGGGGCAGGCCCCGCAACTCCGGGTTACTGCAGCGAGGCCATCAGATCTCCCGTCTGTCGCAGCAGGTCCCATGCCGCCTTTTCAGCTGCATATTGTGCATCGTAGAACACGATCCACTTCTCATCTTCATTGAACCGCGCTTCTTCCAACTGCTGGAGCGAGGCGCGGCCCTCATTCATTTGCGCCAGCAGAATGGAGACTTGATCGCGTGCGACTTCAAGATCGAGCCCCGCCACATCGCGCGCCGTGTGGGCCTTATGCAGCGCCTGATAGCTCTGGCGGGTTTCGAGTGAGATGCGGTTGCGCGCGGCGTTCATCTCGATGCGCAGGTGCGCGGCTTCCGTTTCAGCCTGCGCGGCCGCGGCTTTGACGGCCTGTCCCGGCAGCACGGGAACCGTGATGGACACGCCGATCTCGCCGTTGCTCCGCTGAAACGTCCGGAAGTAATCCGTGTAATTGTTGAATTTCGCGAACAGGCCATACTGCGCGATCAGGTCCACAGTAGGCAGGCGCGCGGCCTTTTGCGCGCGGACGTCCAGCCCCTTGGCGATGAGCGCCGACTCGAGGCGCCGAAGCTCTTTGCTGGATTGAATGGCGTTCTGAATAGCGGCGTCTTCGCTTGCCGGCAGCGGCGGCGCGGAAGGATCTTCTTTAGCCGCCCGTGCCTGATCGTCGGCTCCAAATCCCAGGACTACGGCCAGCGACCGCTCGGCTGTATCCTGGTCCGCCGCCAGTTGCTCGACCCGCTGGCGTCCGCGCGCAACGTTGAGCGAGGCGCGCTTCGAGTCTATGGACAACTCGCGGCCTTCCTTGACGCGTTCCTCCGTCGTCTGCTGAATTTTTTGCAGGCTCTCGACTTGCCTGCGAGCCAGGTCGGCGAGACGCGCGGCGCGCTGCGCATCCAGAAAAAGCGTCGCCGTGCGAAAGGCGATTTCATCCCGCTTGGCTGAAGTTGTGATGCCCGAGCCGCGCGCGTTCTCCCGCGCAGCGGCGACGGTGAGGCTCTGCTGCCGGTTGAAGATGTCCTGTCTGGCGCGCGCTTGAACAATGGAAGGCGCAGAGCCGTCGATGCTCATGGGGAAGCCGCTCGAGTAGGCCAGACCGCTCCCCGCGAAGATCGACGGGCTGAACGGGGCTTTGGCGATCCGTACAGCCAGGGCGGCCTTCTGCTCGTCGAGCCGAGCTAAGGCAATGTCCGGATTTTGCTGCAGCGCCAGATCGACGGCTTGCCGCAAGCTTAGCGTGTGAACCTCCGCGCGCGCGCCCAGCGCAATAGTTCCCAGGAATATGAGATGGAAGAACTTTCGCATGAAGCTATTGTAAGTTCGGCGGCGTGTCGCACGCTCTGAGACTCGTGCCAGAAGCGGCAGTCCGTCGCCAGACAGTGTCCAAGCATTCCACTCTCACCGCGATAACGCGTGTAGCGCCTGCTCGGCGGCCTTGACGCCGCGGTACTGGGCTTCCTCGAAAATCGAGAATCCGCTCAAATCCGAATTGGCGAACAGAAGGTTACGAGAGGCTTCGAATAGGCGGCGCCGGTCGTCTGATTCGAGAAACCCTGGCACTGGGCGCGCCATGGCGTGGCCCAGGCGCAAGACGTCGATGCGCGAAACGCACTGGCGGATGTCCGGGTGAGCGCGCTCAAGGTCGGCGAGAATGGCCTCTTTCCAGTAGTTCCAGTCTTTTTCCAGCAGCAGGCGCCGATTTTCCGCGGGCGAGCCTTGCGCCAGCGCCCAATAGAAGGTCCAGACGCTGCGATCGATGTGGGTGCGCAGGGATTGATGCGTAGCGACGACGTAGCCTAGCGCGGGCGAATCGTAGATGACGTTGTCCCAGGCGGTTTCGAAGCCGCGCTCCGCGGGGAGGCGATCGAGCGTGAGGTTGGCCGTGAGCCAGGGTGAATAGATGAAGCCGCGAACGGGCGCCACTCCCTCGCAAATATACGGCGCGAGAAAACTGGGCGCGGTGAAGATGACGAAGTCGGCGATGTAATCGGTATCCCCGGCGGAAACACGCAATCCGCGGCCCTGACGCGTTATGCGATGCACCAGGGCGCCGGTGTGCACGTAGCGCTGCAGTTTTTCGAGTAAACGGCGGGTGATCCAGCCGTTGCCTTCGGGCCATGTGATTGGTCCTTTTTCGTCCGGCTCGCGCGAGGCGAAATAGTGCATGCCCGCCCAGGCGGAGGTGTCCTGTGCGAGGGCGCCGTAGTCGTCGCGGCAGGCGTAATTCACGTACCAGTGAAGATATGCCGAGGTGAAGCGCTCCTGCTTCAGCCAGCCGGCGATCGAGGTGCGGTCGAGCGCCGACGGCTTCGCGCCCAGTTCCATAGGGATGGTGAATTCGCCCGTGGCACGAAATTCGTTCACGCGGCTGGCGAATCGCACGAATTCTTCGCGATCGCGCACCGTGGCGGCCGTAACCGGCTCGATGCCCTCCTGCCAGCGGCCGTGTAAGTAGAGGCGCTCTTGCGGGGAAAAGCAGAGGTAGCGTTCCTCCCAAACGCCGCCACGCAAGACGCCCAACTCCTCGAAGAGTTCGCGCACCAGCGTGGCTTTTTTGCCCGGCACCGGAACGTAGTGCGCCGCCCACGGGTAAGGGCTGATCTCGTTCTCGTCCCACTGGGCGTTGCCGCCGGCTCGATCCGCCATTTCCAGCAGGACGAAATCGTGGAAGCCGCGCTTATCGAGACGCCAAGCGGCCGAGAGTCCGGCAATGCCACCGCCGACGATCACGATGGGCATTTTGAACGTCCGCTTTGCAGCGCTGAATTTTGCACGATCCCGCAGTTGGTGACCAAGCCGATGGCCGTCGTCGATAAAGCCGCCGCCGACGGCGCGATCCGTTTTTCGCGTGAGGCCGACCAGCGCGGCGCTGAGGAAACGCCGGCGGGTTGGAGCGCCTGCTGACGCGCGCGGCTTAGGGTCAAAGTTCGATAGCGCGTCTAAATTGGTTTCCAAGCCACGACCGTGAGGGAGCGAACGGCTCAATGCGTGATCTCGCGCCAGTCGTGCTCGTAATATCGCACCAGCACCTGGTCGTTTAAGCGGTTCGGCTCGGCATCGATCGGGAGCATGTCGTTGGGAAACTGGAACAACTGAGGCACCAGGGCGGCGGACAGGTAACGCAATCCAGCGGGCAAACGTGCCGGCGCTTCGTATGGATTGAGCCCTGCCAGCGCAAATCCCCACTCGCCGAATGACGGGACGTAAAGATGGTACGGATAGGTCTTGAGCCCCGCCTGCTTCAGCGTCTCCACGATGCACCAGTAGGACTGCCTGGCAAAGAGCGGCGATGTGCTTTGCACTACGGCGAGTCCCCGGACGCTCAGGTGTTTGGCCAGCAGACGGTAGAACGCCGTGGTGTACAGCTTGCCCAGAGAGTAATTCGTCGGATCGGGAAAATCGACCACTACGAAATCGTAGAAATCGCCCGTCTGCTGCAGCCATGGGAACGCGTCGGAATTAATGACATGCACGCGCGCATTGGTGAGCGAATGCTGATTGAGCGTGACCAAATACGGATGCGTGGAGAAGAGGCGAGTCATCTCGGGATCGAGATCGACCAGCGTGATCGACTGCACGTCGGGGTATTTGAGGATTTCGCGGACCGCCAGCCCGTCGCCGCCGCCCAGCACCAACACGCGCCGCGCGCCCGGGATAGCAGCCAGCCCTGGATGCACCAGCGCCTCGTGATACCGGTACTCATCGCGCGAGCTGAACTGCAAGTGCGAGCTCAGGAAAAGGCGTACGTCGTCTTTCCATTTCGTGAGCACGATGCGCTGGTAACGCGTGTCGCGCGCGAAGATGACTTCATCGGCGTAGAGGTTGTTATCCGCGGCCTGCGTGATCCTCTCGGCGGCCGCCATCCCGGTTCCGAGCAGCGCCAGCACAGCGAAACAGGAAACGCGCAGCAGCGACCGTGCGCCAAGCTGGTCGCGAAAAAGGTAAGTCGACCACAGCGCGACACCCGCATTAATGATTCCAAACAGCAGCGCCGATCGCACCATACCCAGCTTCGGCACCAGCAGAATGGGAAACAGCAGCGAGGCGGCGAGCGCGCCCAGATAATCGAATGTCAGCACGTGGGCTACGAGTTCGCGAAACTCCAGCCGGTTTTTGAGAATACGCATGAGCAGCGGAATCTCGAGCCCCACCAGGATGCCGATTGCAATCACGATGGCGTAGAGAATAAGCCGGAATCCCTGGGTATACGCAAACGCGAGAAATAGCGCGGCGGAGGAAAATCCGCCGACCAGGCCAACCATCAGCTCGATCGAAACGAAGCGCGCCACCAGACCGCGTGTGATGTAGCGCGAGAGGTAGCTGCCCACACCCATCGCGAAGAGATAGCTGCCGATGACCGTCGAAAACTGGAACACGCTGTCGCCGAGCAGGTAGCTGGCGAGCGTGCCCGCGACCAGCTCGTAGATCAGGCCGCAGGCGGCGATGAGCGCGACGGAGAGGAACAGGACGACGGTCAATTTCTTAATCAGCCTCTTCCGGAATGGCTCCGAATGAACGCGATTGCACGCCAATAAGAACAAGGCATTTCCATTCGCGTTTATTCGCGTTCATTCGCGGCCTAATAGGTTTTGAGATCACTCTTGTTTAATGAACCGCAGCGGCGATGATGATGCACATGCCGATGGACATCGCGCCCACAAGAATCGCCAGCGCCGTGTTGTGCTCGTGCACGATCTCGTTCCACAAGTGGTACGGCGTCAACTTGTCGACGATGACGAACGCCGCGACGAAGATCAGCAGGCCGAGCGCCGCGAAAATCACTGCATTCCAGATATAAGCGGGGTGGAAATCGTTCATCTCACTTGCCTCCAAAGTACCGGTAGTAGCCGCCGTAATGCGATCGGTATGCGCCCGGATTATCGCGCACCGTCTTGGGAATATTTCTGACTTCGTTCACTCTGGTGAGGCTCCAGCCCTCATATTGGGCGAGGCTCACGAAAGCCAGCACCAGAGCTCCGTAGATTGCGTAAAGTGGATGTCTCATTCGCTCTCCGAACTGTCGCGACCGCTAAAGTCGCTTTGCGACCAGCGCCGGCCCTCGAACGAAGCCGCGCGCCAGGTCGTGAAGATTGGCGGAATCAACAACAGCGCCCCGGCAATCCAGAAAAAAGCCCCCGACGGCACGCTGCGCTTGATCTCCAAAGTGTAAAGCACGGACGGCGCATTTGGCGCCATCTCCGGCTCCACCCGCAAGTAATATTTCCCCGGCTTGACCGAAGGCACAATGACGCTGTCGTTGGAGCTGCCCTCGCTCCACGCGCCATCGCTGTCGCGTCCGGAGTAACTGCTGACCTCGCGTCCGAAATCGTAACCTTGGCCGGTGGCCTCGTTGATCAAGGCGAGATTGAAATAAGCCCAGTTATTGCGCAGATCGGTGTGAATCGAAAGCTCGACATTGGAGGGGTGGCCTTTCACCTCGAACGCGTCGGTCACAAAAGACGCCTCGGCGCTCGATCGCGGGGTAAAACTGTACTGATGCTGAAACACGGTCTCCTGTCCCGCGACCATGTAGAAGATAATGGCTAACAGAACAATGGCCGAGAGCAGATTCATGCACACGCGCCACATGGAACTGGCCTGGCCGGCAAAAGGGGCGGGCTGATTCGCGAAAATTCCTTGCGCCGGCGGCGGCTGGCCGGGAAGCCGAAAGGCCTGCCAGACCTGCGCGCCGGTCATGTACTCGCCGAGCGACCATACGGTCTCCAGCTCAGCGATCTCGCACGAAAGAATACGCGGCACCGCAATGAAATCCTTGGTGCCGTTTTTCTCGCCCACGTGGGCGCGCCACGGAAACTCACCCAGCACATAAGTCGTGGTGGCCAACTCCGTGTCGAACAATACGTAGGTGTGGCCCATGAGCCTGGCGCCGGGCTTTTTGCCGACCTGAATTCTCTCGGGACTCGCGGGAACCGTCTTCACGAAATTCCAGTGGCCGTGATAGAAAGTGAGATAACGGAAGCCTTTGTAGCGATTGAACAGCAGGTACTCGTCCCAACTGTCCGGCAGGTCGTCGGCGTCGGTCGACCGCACTTGAAAGCCGATAACGACGTAGTCCGTGCCCTCCAGTTTCCCGGTTGTGCCAAGTGGGATGACAGGTTTGATCGATTCCTTCGCTTCGAATTTCTCCAGCACCTGCAGGTTCGGATCTTTCGCGTCTAAAATCGAGCGGCACCGCGCACAGACCACGCTGAGCGAATGGCCCGCTGCGCTCAAGGTGAGCGGTGCGCCACAGCTCGGACAGTTCAGGCCGCTGACGGCCGCTTTCGCGGACGGTCCCGCGGCGCCATCGAAATCGCGCAGATTTTTGAGGTGCAGATCGTCGAACCCAACGGCTTCGCCGATAAACAGCAGCGGCGTGGGATCGCTGTAGTCGATGGTGCCGAACCGGGCATCGGACGTGCGCAGGTCGGCGAAGACTACGTCTTTCTTGTCCCAGTACTCGAACGGAAGCTCGCCTGCCACGCCGCGATAGTGCGCGCGAGTGACGGAGGTGACCTCGTATCGGACGCCGCCCCAAAGGAACAGGCGGGCGCGCGCGATCTGGTCGCCGGGCGGCAAAACCTCGGGCGGAGTGGTCAGGAACGAAACGGTGTATTCCAGTTGCGCGTCGGAGAGCCAGCCGCTCGTGCCGTCGCTGAACACGATGTGCCACTCGTTCCAGCCGCCGTCTTCGTATTCGTAGAGGATGCGGCCGACGACCTGGAATGCCTTGCTGCGGAATGTCCCCTCCGTCCCGATCTGGATGGGAGAAACCTCGCGCGGCAGGTCGCCGACTTCACCGACTTTCTCGAGATTGAGATCGCGCCGGACCAGGATGGAACGGCAATATTCGCAGGTGGTCTGGACCGCGCCCGACCACCGAAATTGCACCACAGCGCCGCAGTTGGGGCAATTAGCCGCTGGCTGGCTCATGGGAAGGCGGAAGATACGGCCGCTCGATGCGCCGCACGTAAACAGCACTCGCCTGAAACTCGCGCTTCAGATACTCGCCGAAGTTCCATTCCGCGCGCGGCCGGCAGCAGAAGATGTTGAGGCAAAGAGAATGATACTCGGGAAAGGTATGGCAGGCAAGATGGGATTCCGCGAGCAGGCACATGCCCGTGATACCGCCCGTTCCGGGGAACTGATGAAATCTGGCATCGCCCACGGGATGGAGCGAGAGCGCTTCGGTGAGCGCGGCAAAAAGCGCGCGCATCTTCGCGAGATCGGCCAGCGCCGCTCCATCACAACCGTGCGCTTCGATCACCCACTCGCAGCCGCACATGGGCTACTGCTGGGCGCCTCCGCACTCGGGACAGAATTTGGCGATGCGCGGCATGGGCTTGCCGCAGTTGATGCAGAATTTTGTTGCGGCGTCGCTGCCCGTGGGAGCTGCGAGTGTCGCTGCCGCTGGAGCCCCCGGCGCTCCGCCCGGGCCAGGCTTCATGGCGTTCATCATGCTCTGCGCCATGGTAAGTCCGGCGCCCAGGCCAACGCCGATGCCCGCTGCGCCGCCGCCTTCATTGCCCGCGGCAATGGGCATGGACTGTGCCACCTGGAACTGCGTGTAGCGGCCCATATCGCCCACCATGTTCATGCCGATGCGCTCGTCGAGCCGCTTCTGCAGCTCGTCGGGCAGCGAGAGATTCTCAACCACTAACGTATCGAGCGTCAGCCCGAGATCGGTGAACGCCGGCTTCAGCGATTCCGCGATCTTCTGCCCCAGCTCGATCTGGTTGGCCGCCATGTCGAGGAAGGGCACATTGCTTTCGGCGAACGTGTCCGACATGCGGCCGATGATGGTGTTGCGAAGCTGGCCTTCCAGATTGGCGACGCTGTAGATGTCGCGCGTGCCGCTGACTTTTGTATAAAACGTGCGTGGATCGCTGATGCGATAGGAGTAAATTCCAAAGCCGCGCAGCCGGATCGCGCCGAATTCCTTGTCGCGAATGGTGACCGGATTCGGAGTGCCCCAATGCTGGTTGACCTGGAGCCGCGTGGAGAAGAAGTAGACATCGCTCTTGAACGGCGACTCGAACTTCTTGTCCCAATTCATAAGATTGGTGAGCAGCGGCAGCGTTTGCGTGTTTAGAGTGTGAAGGCCCGGGCTGAACACATCGGCGATGCGCCCTTCGTTGACGAATGCAGCCATCTGCGATTCGCGAACGGTCAGCTTGCCGCCATTCTGAATCTCCATGTCCTGCATGGGATAGCGGTAGGCGAGGACTCCATCTTCGGATTCGGTCCATTGGATAACGTCGATGAACTGTTTCGAGAGAAACGAACGAATGCTCATTGTGGCGTTACGACTCCTGTGCAAAGTATACGAAAATGCCGGCGGGCAAGTTCACTGAACCACTAACCCGGCGGCATAATTGGACTTATCCAGCGTGGTGTTTCGGAAGGCGCTTTACCATCCGCTCCCTTATGGTCGCGGCTCTGAAATGCAGCGTTGCCGCGCCGCGACCGTAAGGGAGCGGATAAACTTCAGTAACAGCAGACTAGCACGCGACCTTCGCGCACCCGATGTCAGGCGACGTTCTGAGCCCGGTACCCTCTCAGAATCGCCTCGATCTGATCCTTCGCGTGAAGTTTCAGCTTTTTCAGACGGACTTCTTCGATCTTCTCTTGCTCGGTCAGATGCGGCCTCGACGCGAGATCATCCAACTTGTGGGCCAAGTCGGAGTGTTCACTTACCAGGCGCCGAAAGCTCTCATCCGTCTGCATCAAGTGCGCTTTCAGTTCTTCTTGTGCGTTTCGATCCATTCCAGGCATTCCTCCTCAAGTGTGAGGTTGCCGCGCCGAGTCGATTACCGACGAAAAGGGCTCGGTGGGTAATCTGCACTAATTCAGTTTTGAAAGAAACGGCGGATCCTGCCCCGCCCACTTGTGACGTTAACATGAATGAAACTTCATGACAATAGCCGATTCGGTGGGCGAGTTGTAGTAATTTTCCCTTACGGAAATAGCCTGAAAGCCCAAACCGTTGTAAAGGTTGCGCGCGGCCAAATTCGATTGACGTACTTCCAGGAACACCGTACCCCGAACGTTAACCAGAAGTTCCTGGATCAGGGCGCGAGCCACGCCCCGGCGGCGGAAGGGCAGATCGACGGCCACATTCAGGATCTCGAGTTCATCGGGCGCAGTGTGGCGGGCGACCGCGAAGCCGGCGGTCCGTTCCTGCTTCAGGGCTGAATCGACGGCCACCAGGCACGCATGCTGCAAGTAATCCGCGGGATTCCACTGAGCGGCCTGGCCGGAGGCGGCCTGAATGCGCCAGATCTCATCGAGGTCGGATTCTTGCACGGGCCGGATGGCGATCACGGTTCGAAGCTCACACGGTCCTCGCCCGTCCACGTCAAGGCTTCGGGCACGCGCTCGGCCGGAGCGAGCATGGCCCAGTAGCGAAGGTGCACCGTCGACTTGGCCGGAATCCAGCGGTAGCCGGGCAAGCCGAACAGGCTACCGCGCTCGATCATTTTGCGCCGCGTCTCGGGGAAGGGCGAAGCCCCAAACTCCATGCCGCGCGTGAGCGTCCGGCTGCTCCAAGGCGGGTTGGTGCGGCTGTGGTTCTCTTCCCAAATCCCGAGCCATGGAAAATCGGCGCGCGTCCATACATAGCCGAAGGCGAGCTTGCTGGCGGGTGAGTACGCGAGGAAATAGGCGTGCTCGCGGTGCGGGTCCATCAGGTGCGTGGTGAACCCGGCGGAGACCGGCGCGCTGTTATAGACGCGCAGATCGACATGGCCGCCGCTGACGCCGGGGACGTGGGGCCAATCGAAATCCACGCCGCTTTTCTGATAGGCGCCGGCCTGCCCAAAATCGCCCTCGAAGACTCTCGAGCGTGTGGCCGAGGCGCGAAACTCCGTGCGGCCGCGTTCGAGAAACGGCGGGCCGAGCGTGGCATGCTGCGTCCAGGCGATGGGCCGGTCGGCGTCCGAGAGATTTTCCAGTGTTTCGCGAATCTCGATGGCGCGCTCGCCGCCGAAACGGATCTCGCGCTCGAAACGCATCTGGGCGATCGGAAACTGGGCGCGCTGGGTCAGCCGCCCCGCGGTGGCCGAGACGTCGTAACGCACCACCGACGCCTCGCCATGCACCGTCATCCCCGCGGCGGCTTCTTCCGGCGAGGGCTCGCCAAAAATATCCAGGCAGAGGTTGTGGCCCATGATGCCGGCCAGTAACTTGCTTTCGGCATCGTGGCCGTACTCCGGATGGCGCGCCAGGTCGTAGGTGGAGGGTTCGATCGAAGGCCACGGCGGAATCCATAGCGGATTCACTCCGGTAGCTTTGTCGAGTATCTCGGCGATGTGTCCGCCTTCGTGCAGCACGGTGACGCGCAGGCGGTCATTCTCGATGGAAGACGCGCGGCGGCCGTGGAAGTTGGCGTCGGGCATAAGGATATATTATGCACCGGGGCGTGGAAAAGGCCCGATGGTACGCTACTCGTCTCGCAAAGCTTCCATCGGATCCACGCGAGCCGCGCGGCGTGCCGGCAAAAATGCCGCGAGCAGCGCCAGACCCATCATCGCTACGACGCCGAAAGCAATCGGGGCTGTGCTCTTTATCTGGACGTCCTGGATCAAACTGGCGGCGAAATCCTTGCTCCAAAACGCAACCGGTCCTCCTACGATCAGCCCGGCCCCGACCATCGTCATTGCATCCCTGATCACCATTCGGATCAGATTGCTTGGTGTTGCGCCGAGTGCCAATCGGATGCCAAATTCGGTAGTGCGCCGTGCCACGGTGTAGGCGAGCAGCCCGTACAGTCCGATGGCCGCGAGCAGCGAACCCAGCGCGCCGAATAACCCGGACAGTGTGGCCATGAGCCGCTCCGGCACTATGGTTGCGTCGATCTGATCGGACAGGGTAGTGAGACGCGCCACCGGTATGGTCTTCAGCACATCGCGCACCGCGCGTCGCACAGCACCCGCCACGCTCTCCGGTTCGATAGTGGTCCGCAGAACGAAATTTTGTGCAATGACTCTTCCGTTCTGGAACGCCGGGAGATAAATCGTGCGCGGCGCGGCCTCGCGAATCTCGTAGTACTTCGCGTCGCCTGCCACTCCCACGATTTCATACGGCTTGACGTCGGAATCACCAGTGACATGATCAAGAGTGACAAGCTTTCCGATGGGATTGCCGCTCGGGAAGTAATAGCGCGCCATCGCCTGATTGATGATCGCTACGCCGGAGCGTCCCTGGTCCTGAAAGTTGAAGTCGCGCCCGGCGAGGAGCGGAGTTCCGAGGGTCTCGAAGTACTTCGGCGCAACCCAGCTTACCGAAATGTAGCGGCGATCCTCAGGCCCTTCCTGGTGGCCTTCCGCGGTTGCAAAGCCGGCGGCCCCCGCGCCCGAGAGCGGGGTCGGCCCGCTGAGCGAGACCGAGCGCACGCCCGGAATCCGCTCCAGGCGATCCAGCAGTTCTCGGTATGCGCGGGACAACCGTTCGCCGCCGTATCCGCTGCGCGATGGATCGAGCGTCACCAGCAAGACGTGATCGCGGCGGAGGCCTAGATCGACATGCTGGAGATTCGACAGGTGGCGGACAAACAGACCGGCAGCACTCAACAGCACCACTGACAAGGCCACCTGCGCCATCACCAGAGTTTTTCCGAAAAGCCGCCGGAATCTCGTTTCGCCGGACCTCCCCATTTCCCGCAGCGAAAATGCCGGCGCGGAAGCGCACGCGTTCCACGCGGGAGCCAGGCCGAATAGCACTCCGGTCAACAATGCGACTCCTGCCGTGAAAAGTAACACATGCGCATCCGGCCGTACAGGAATCTCGAGCGGTTGTGGCAATCCGATAATCTGCCGTCCGGACGTCATGATCCGCACCAGCGCGCCGGCGCCGAAATAGGCCAAAAAGATACCGAGCACGCTGCCCGCCCCGGAAAGAAGCAGAGATTCGGTCAACACCTGGCGCACCAGACGAAGCCGGCCGGCGCCCAATGAAACGCGCACCGCCATCTCCCTTTGACGGGCGGCCCCACGCGCCAGCAGCAAGCTGACCATATTGGTGCACGCGATCAGCAAAACCAGACCCACCACGGCCATCAGCACGAGCAAGGGTCTCGCGAAATGATCCCGCAGAAGCGAGAGCCCCGCGCCTGCCGGCTCGATTTCAATCTTCAATTGCCGAATGAGCGAGTCTTTGCTGGTCCTCGCTCTTTCCTCAATGGTGAACCGGTAGAGCACACTCATTTCCGCGCGGGCCTGCTCGATAGATACGCCGGGTTTCAACCGCGCCATCAGAGCCAGTGTTGTCGTCGCGGAAGGCGCGAGCGGCAACCAGATGTCTGTTCTCGACCCCACCTGCAATCCAAAGAACTCAGAAGGCGTTACGCCGACCACTGTGACAGGCAGATCCTGCACAATGATTCGCTTGCCCAGAATCGCCGGATCCAGATTAAATCTGTTCTTCCAATAGGACCAGCTCACCACCGCCACAGTGGGCGCCTCATCGCCCGTTGGGCAGTCGTTCGGGCCAATCAGCCGGCCGATCGCCGGTTTCATCCCGAGGACAGCGAAGAAGTTGCCGGCTACAGATTCGCCATTCACTGTCTCCGTTTCCAGGCCCTGGCCCCGAACGCTGACACGGGATGGTGCGGAAGCTGCTATCAGGCCTGAGAAGACATGGTTGTGATCCCGGTAGTATTCGTAGCTAGGCCAGGACCAATAGCCGCCACGAGGTTCGCCAGGGTAGTGTTGCAGGAGTTCCACAAGCCGCCCCGGTTCCTGCACCGGCAATAAGCGCAGCATCAGTGTGTTGATCAGGCTGAAGATCGCCGTGTTGGCCCCTATGCCGAGCGCCAGCGACACTACCGCCACGGCCGTGAACCCGGGACTGCGCCGCATCATCCGCAGAGCATAGCGAACGTCCTGCCAGAGAGTTTCCACTGACTGCCATCCCCGCATCCCGTGCGACCTCCTTCTATGAGAGTCCGGTCACCAAGCCGTACGTTATTGTATTAAATAACTAGTACACCAGTCAAATAGTATTTTAGCCGGACTTCTACTCGGCGGCGCATGCAGGCGATTCCCGCCAGTGTGCATGAAAGTCCCTGTCAGACGGCTACGTTTACTTTTGCCGGAGCACAACCGCATCACATCACTGGCGCTGGCCCCGAGCGCCATGCGTACGCCGAATTCCGGCACGCGCTGGCCGGTCAAGTATGCCAGAACACCATAAATGCCGATGCCCGCGAGCAGCAACGCCAAACTGGCGAATACGGCGAACAACAGCAGCAGAAAGCGTTGCCGCGCGAGCGTGGCGCTCACGATCTGCTCCATGGTACGGACGCCGTACAGGGCTTGGTCGCGGGCGGCTCCGCGCACGCTTCGTCGCAGCGCTTCGACCAACATGGGAACGTGCAGAAGTGCAAGGTATACGGGATCGTGATAATTATATCGAGTATCCCCGCAAGCCGATGGAGGAAGGGTAAACTTTTGGAGTTGCTGGGAAGGGCACGAAGATTAGCATGTTGCTGAAAAAGGGCTCGGCAACACCGCTCCTGATGGTCGCGGCTCGGTAAGTTGGGGCAAACTGTGGGCGCCATTCTGAGCCGCGCGCGTCAGCAAGCGGTTTTCGTTTTTCCAGGGTCCTGTTAAGGAAGGAGTAAAGGATTGAGCAACGTACGAGTACTAGTTGGCACACGCAAGGGCGCGTTCATTCTCGCGTCCGATGGAAAGCGCGAACGGTGGGACGTCAGCGGCCCGCACTTCGCGGGTTGGGAGATGTACCACCTCAAGGGATCACCGGCTGACCCGAACCGGCTGTACGCGTCCCAGTCCACCGGCTGGTTCGGGCAGATGATCCAGCGCTCGAGCGACGGTGGTAAGACGTGGGAGCCGGTGGGTAACAAGTTCGTATACGATGGCGTCCCCGGCACTCACAAGTGGTACGACGGGACGCCGCACCCCTGG
>JBGPKX010000087.1:0-17376 GCA_041486185.1 Bryobacteraceae bacterium
ACAACGCATGTCAGCGATCGAGTATTCAATCCCGTGTTAAGGAGCAGAACCATCGAAAAGACAGCTCCTCCCATTTGGAGCACGCCAAGAATCAGCCGGAGGGCGGCCCATTGGAGATTGTTCATTTCTGTTGATCGCATTCGCTTGGGCGAATATATACAGCTAAATTTTTTTATGCCGGACAGCAACCGCCTGATTTTCGGACTCTTGCCACCCTCTTGGTGTCCTCTGCAATTTCAGGTACATCCCGGAAACAGCTGCGGAGACACTTCACCAAATCGCGGTGGAACGGCGTATCAGCCGATGCCAGTCTGTAAAAGTTCCACAATCCATTTTTCCGAGTGATCACCAAGCCCGCCCTACGCAAATAGGCCAAATGGCGCGAAGCCGTAGGTTGGGGCACCTGCAGAATTCCGACCAGATCACCGACGCAAAGTTCCCCATCCAAAAGCAAATGCAGAATTCGTAACCGCGTGCGGTCCGAAAAAGCCCTGAACATCAAATTGACCTGGTTTCGGCTCATCTATATTCGCTTTGGCGATTATAGTACGCAACGGCACGGCAAGCGCAAGAGGGGGCCGTGTGGCGACCGCCCTGAAGTCAACGATCGCATTCCGAGCCGCTACCGTGAGGAAGCGGTTTGCGTCGACTTTTCAGCAAGCTCTTTGGTCTTGACAATATTTTATATTTCTAATAGTATCGAAATATGCTCGGCGGCTCACGTACCCCCGAAAAAGACGTTGCCCGGTATGCCGATATGTTTGCCGCGGTAGGAACAGAGCCGCGGCTGCGCATCGTCCGCCTCCTTCTCTCGGCGCATCCTGACGGACTCGTCGTTGGCGACATCCAGGCCGAATTGGGTATTCCGAGTTCCACCCTCTCACATCATCTGGACAAGCTCAAGAATGAGGGGCTCGTGACGGTAAAACGCGAGGGAACCTTCCTTCGATACTTGGCCAATACGGAATCTCTACGCGAGTTACTAAGTTTCTTGTACGCGGAGTGTTGCACCAGAAGCAAGGCGATCAAACCTGAAAACATTATCCATGCCTGCAAATAGGAGGTCTTATGACTGCTGCGAACATCACGGACGTTGTTAAAGAGAAGTACGGACAGGCGGCTCTCCGGGTCGCCACGGGTGCTGCAAGTGCCTGCTGTGGTACCGCACCATCCACCAGCTGCTGTGGCGATCCGATCACCAGTAATCTATACGACGATTCCCAAAAGGGCCAGTTGCCTGAAACGGCTGTCCTCGCGTCTCTGGGATGCGGCAATCCGACTGCCTTGGCGCAGCTGAAACCTGGCGAAACCGTGCTTGATCTTGGATCGGGCGGGGGCATTGATGTGCTCCTTTCCGCGAAGCGTGTTGGACCGACTGGGAAGGCGTACGGTCTGGACATGACGGATGAGATGTTGGCCCTTGCTGAAGAGAATATGCGGAAGGCCGGCGTAGACAACGTTGAGTTCCTAAAAGGGGAAATTGAGAATATTCCGCTCCCGGATAATAGCGTTGATGTCATCATCAGCAATTGTGTGATCAACCTTTCTTCCAACAAAGACCGCGTCCTCCAAGAGGCATTCCGCGTGCTAAAACCGGGCGGGAGGTTCGCCGTTTCCGATGTGGTGACGAGAGGCGAGATGCTTCCTCAGATCAGGAACAGCATCCTTCTGTGGGTTGGCTGCGTTGCCGGAGCGCTTGAAGAAGGCGAGTATCGAAACAAGTTGACGGCTGCTGGATTCGAGCACATCGAGGTGGAACCCACGCGCATCTACCACATCGAAGACGCCAGAGAGTTTCTTTCCGGCAATGGAATAGATGTGAACGCCATTGCGCAGGAAGTAGATGGGAAATTCATGAGCGCCTTTGTTCGCGCCGTCAAACCAGTTGCCGAGCGGTCTTGTTGTGGGCCTGCTTGCTGTGCTTGATGGAGTGACGTTTCGCAACGCCATCGGATCCACGCCGCCTCCAGTTTTCGAGCCAGCAAGAGGTTGAACCATACATGGCACAAGTGACAGCCGAAACAACAACAGAGAAGAGACTCAATTATTTCGAGCGATATCTCAGCCTTTGGGTCGGGCTCTGCATGCTGGTTGGCGTGCTGGTTGGCAAGGCACTGCCGGACCTCATCGACCGGCTCCGCAGGATGGAGTTCGGGGCCGGCAGTCAGATCAATATCCCGATCGCCGTGCTGATCTGGCTGATGATCATCCCGATGATGATGAAAGTCGATTTCGCCTCCATCCGGGACGTTGGCAAGAAGCCGCGCGGGCTGCTAGTGACCTTGTTCGTGAACTGGTTGGTCAAACCGTTCTCGATGGCCTTCATCGCGTGGCTCTTCTTCCGATATGTATTTGCTGCTTGGATTCCGCCCGCTGATGCCGATCAGTACATCGCTGGGTGCATCATCCTCGCCGCGGCGCCATGCACCGCGATGGTATTCGTGTGGAGCCATCTCACCGAAGGCGATCCGGCCTACACGCTCGTGCAGGTCTCGGTCAACGACCTCATAATGCTGTTCCTGTTCGCGCCCATCGTTCGTTTTCTGGTGAATGGGGCCTCCTCGCTGCACGTGCCCTTTCAGGTGCTGTTATATGCAGTTACGATTTTCATCGTGATTCCGCTAGTGGCGGGCTCGGCGCTTCGCGCTTGGTTCATTCGCAGACACGGACCAGAGTGGTTTGAAAAGACACTCCTGCCCCGCTTCGCGCCGGTCAGCATGCTCGCTCTACTGGCCACACTGGTACTCATCTTTGCGTTCCAGGCGGATAACATTACCGGCAAGCCATTCCATGTGGTTCTGATTGCCGTTCCGATCCTCTTGCAGGTTTACTTCAATTCATCACTCGCATACGGATTGATGAGACTGTTCAGGGTTCGGCATGCAGTGGCCGCTCCAGGAGCGTTGATCGGCGCCAGCAACTTTTTTGAACTGGCTGTCGCGACGGCAATCGCACTCTTCGGTCCAGGTTCGGGAGCCGCGCTGGCCACGGTTGTTGGCGTCCTTATCGAAGTGCCTGTGATGTTATCTGTTTGCTCGTTCTGTAATCGCACACGGCACTGGTTCCCCGAAGCCGAAGTGGCAGGCTGATGACGAGGGCCGCCGTTTTGACTCGAATCGAATGGAGGAAGTTATGCCCTGTCATGAATGCTCGCAGGCACACATCGCCCCTGGAGGCGATCGGCCGTTGTCATCACTGTTCGGCTGCACTATGTTCTGATCATGCTTGCGCCGTTGCCGATCTCATAACGACTCGGTACCTGTTGGCGCCAACACTCGGCGCATGCCTGGCGGTGCCGTTGTGTCGATGCCTTCAAGATACCGGCTGCTGTTCAAGAACGGACAAGGAATACCCGTGTCGGTGAAAAAGAACGTGCTTTTCGTATGCGTCGAGAACGCCGGACGCAGCCAAATGGCTGAAGCACTAGCCAGACTCCATGCCGGGGACGCTCTAGAGCCGCACAGCGCAGGATCGAAGCCCTCGGGGATAATAAACCCGGCCGCCATCGCAGTTATGGCGGAATTGAGCTACGATCTTACGGCCCACCGCTCCAAGTCACTCGCTGACATCGCGGGGCTGGAGTATGATGCCGTGGTAACGATGGGGTGTGGTGACGCATGTCCATTCGTTCCCGCAAAACGTCGCTTTGATTGGCATATCCCGGACCCTAAGGGAAAAGCAATAGACGAGGTGCGCCGGATACGCGATTTGATCGATACCAAGGTTCGAGAACTCGAACACGCTCTCGCTGCCACCGCATATTGAGACGCCAACGCAGACGTAGGACGCTACCGTGTTTGCATTCACCCCCATCTGATTGTTAGAATTACAGTTTACGAATTCAGAAGGAGATTTCTGTCCTCATGGCGAGAGTATGTGAAGTATGCGGCCGCGGTCCGCAGTTCGGCCACCGCATCAGCCACGCGCACAACGTGACCAAGCGCCGCTGGAACCTCAATCTGCAGACCGTTCGCGCCGTGGTCAAGGGCGCTACCAAGCGCATCCGCGTTTGCACTTCCTGTATCCGCAACGGCAAGGTTCAGAAGGCCGCTTAACCGTCCTACTTTTTCAATTCCACCGGTTGGGTGAACGCTCCATTGACCGCGGTGTCCCAGGCTGCGAAGCGCACCCACTTTTGTTTCGATAAATCCACAGGGATTTCGAACCTGCGGGTACCGAATGCCTGCGCGTCGGGCGTGCGAATCACCTTGCGGTCCACACGGTCGCCATCGCCCCACACCACTTCCACAAACCCCAGCGGAAATGTCCAGTCCACGTCCGCCGCCACACCCGTGCCTTTCACCTGGAAATCACGGATCAACACTTCACCGGTCGAGACAAAAAAGTCGCCGGCCCGAAGCGCGCGTGTGACCGGCGTCCAGTCGCTCGAGGGTGGCAGGAAGCCGAGCTTCACATAATTCACGTTGAAATCGCCGTACAGATCGTAATCTGGGAATTTTTTATAGGTATCGACTTCGCCTACCAGATACTTCGGCCCATCCCAGTTATTCATGTCATCGAGCGTCGGGAAGCAGCGTTTCTCGCACAGCCGTGACTCCGAAAGATCCACCGGCATGGCTTTAAACCCGGCGCCCAGCCAGCGGTCGCTGCGAAAATAATCTTTCTCGCGGATCTGATCGGGATAACCCGTCGAACCCTTGGTGCGCGGATGCGTCTGCCATACCAGCGCCCCTTCGCGCCGGATCATCTCAAAGAGATCGGCGGAATTCGCCGGATGATACACCGTGCCGAAGTGCGCGTTCTGCTCGGTCAAACTCGCGCCCGGCGCGCGCCCATGCGTCCAGTAGACCGGCTTGGGAAACAGCAGATTATAGTGGCCGCCCAGATAGACGTTGGCCTCTTCGCCGGGCAGGATCAGGAAATCGCGGTCCGAATGGCGCCGGCACGCCTCGTAATAATTGCGCAGGTCCTCCATGCGCAGACGGCCGGTGTCTTCCGGATGGCCGTCGCCGTGGAAATCGTCGATCATCACTATGTTGACGCCGAGATCGCGGATCGCGGAAATCCACGGGGGCCGCGCATCCAGGCTGCCGGCCGCCATGAGTTCCTTGGTGAACGCGGTGTGGAAGTGCGTGGCCATCACCTGATAACCGGCGATCGGCTGGAAGCGGTCGCCATGCGTGTAGTTGAGAACCGCGTCGCGCGCGCCTCGGGCGTCGGCTGAACTCAGATAAAAATACGCCGCCATGCGCTGCCATGTCCCCGGCGGCGCGTTGTATAGCGCGTAAACGCGCTCGATCCAGACGGGCTCGTACCCACCCGCGTTATCGCCCTGGCGCACGCCGATGGCGAAGCTGCGTTCGTCATCCTTGCGATACCAGACGAAGCCGTTATTTACTTCGATCTCGCGCGCAAAGAAAAATTGGTGTGGTGGCGGAAAAACGGCGATGCTGCCGGAACGCCCCTCGGCTATGGCCACCCGGTTGCGCGCGACGACCGGCACGGGATCGCGATTAGGTGTGCCGCCGAATTCGTACTTCTGCGGATTGCCGCCCGCATCGCGCCAGGCAACGTGCTGCAGCTCGTCGAGCGAAAATCCGCGCAGCCCCGCGGTGTATTTGTAGGCCACCGATGGCTCCTCGGTTTTGGCGATGGCCTCCATGCGCACCAGGTTCGAGCCCTGGTAAACCGTGAACTGCACGCGCCCGGAGAAGGTCCCGAGCATGAGCCCGGGAAACGAGATCTCGAGCCGCGCGCCCTCCTGCCGCACTTCGCATGCGCGTGTATCGAACGAGGACGAGCCGTGGTGAATCTCTTCCGGCTTGCGCGGCAGGCCGGGATTCTCCCCGCGCCCCGGAATGGTGAGCGGCGCATCCCAGAAGACATCCCAGCGATGCTCGTAATCGAGGCCGTGCGCCGCGCGCCGCATCCCGCTGACGGTCGTGAATTCAGGCGTGAGATTGCGGGCGAGCACCGCTCCCTCGATCGCCAGTTCGCGCACGACGGGCGCCGCGCGATCGATGGCGAACACGGCGCGCAGCCGCGATCCCCGTTCGCCAGTCCAGGCGACTTCGAGCGAATCATTTTCGACGCGGGCCGAGAGCGCCGCGGAGGATCCCGCACCTTCGAGGGTGCAGTGGAGCGGATCGGCGGACAACAGAGGAATCGTGAGCAGCAGACATGCCAGCGTTTTCATAGAACGACTGGCATTTTACCCCGCGGCGCGCCCTGGCGGCGTCTCACCACAACCGCCACCATTTTCCGGCTCGCGACCCGGCCTCAGGCGTCGAGGCTTCCACCGGCTCTCCCGACAGTGCCGCACGAGGGTTGCTCACGAGCAGAAACTCCGCGCAGGGCTTGCCGTACTCCGCCTCGATGTACCGGTATGCCCCAGACAGCACCGGCGGCCGGCTTTTGACGCCATGTGCGTCGCTGGCAACAAAATGCACCAGGGCTCGCTGCATCAGCCGTTCCGTGGTGGCTTTTGCGTGCCTTCCAAAACGGCCGAGAAACGATTGCGCGGTCACTTGCACGCGGCAGCCGGCGTCCACCCACCGGGCGATCTGATCCAGCCCGCGGGCCAGCAGCGGGTTGCGCTCGGGGTGCGTGATCACCGGCGTCATGCCGGCCGCCAGCATGCGCTCGAACACTTCGCTCGCCGAGTCCAGGATCATCGCATCGGAGAACTCCACCAGCAGATATCGTTTCTGATTGATGGTAAAGCGCGCCGGATTCTCAAGCGCCTGTTGGATGTTTTCGTAGTAAAGGTGAAAATCGCAGCCGCGGTGGATGCGTACCGCGCCCGCCGAGGCTTCCGTCAGTTCGGAAATGCGCCGATCCACGATTTCCGGCTGGTAGCTGTACCTCAGATCCGCGTGCGGGGTGGCGACGATATCGGTGGTACCCGACTCCGCGGCCAGGCGGATCATGGCCACCGACTCCTCTAGAGTCCGCGCTCCATCATCCAAGCCATGAAGGATGTGGCTGTGGATGTCCACCATGCCTTCATGGTGGCATAGCGATTTTCGCCTGCCCAGTTAGCCAATGGTAAATATCGGGGTACGGAAAATACGCGTAAGTATCAGATTTCCGGATAAAACTCGAAAAAGGCGTCGAGCGATTGCAAAAGCTGCTTGCGGATTTCCTGTTCGCTCGAGCCTTCGATGAGATGCATGGTAACGGAAGCCTTGCGGCCGTTCTTCAGAACGATGGCGGCTTCGCCTACCGACTCGAGGTCATCGCTCGGCAGCAGACGTACGCCATAAACCAGCGCCAGATTGGCCATCAGATGAACATTTCTTCGTCTTGCGTGGCGTGGTCCACGGATTCGCGCCGGCTGTGCGCCACCACCGAGATGGCCGCGCGGATGCCGTGCATGATGCCGTCCACCTGCTTGACCGGTCCGAGAATCGCCTGCTTCACCACATCGGTCGCCTGCTGCACCTGCTCCACCGTCTGATCCACTGCGCCATCGATGCGCGCCACCTGCGCGCGCGCGCGATCGCTGATTTCTTTGACCACCTCGCCCAGCCGCCCCACCTGCTCGTGCAGAGACTTCACCACTTCGCTCATGTCCGTGGCCATCTGCGAGAACTTGGGTGCGTTCTCATCCACGAAACGGCGCACCGTGCCGAGAATCGGCGTCACCGCTTCCACGATCGGCATGAGCTTGTCCTGCGTGGCCTTGGTCACGCGGTACATGGCGAACACCACGATGGTTTGCAGGATGAAGGCTACCACCGCGAGAAAAACGCCGATCGTAATCACCCAGCGAAAAACATCTTCCGGCATATAACCCGCGCGTTTAGCGAGCCATCTGGTTTTCCGCGGACCCCGCCTGTCCAACGGCTTCACGGTACGCCTGCTTGCCGGCCTCGACGGCCTCCGCGAGCGTGTCCTTCTGACGTCCGATGACTTCCTTGCCGCGCTCGATGATCTCGCCGGCGCTGTCGCGCAACTCAGAGCCGCGGCGCTTCAAATATTCCTTGCCTTCGTCTGCTTTTCCCTTCAGCAGTTCCCGCGTTTCGTCACCGGACTTCGGGGCAAAGAGCAGTCCGAGACCGACGCCCACGCCTACGCCCAGAACAAAACTCGCCAGTCCGTCTCTGTCCATGGTTCACTCCTTATGCCGCACTCTTGTGATGTTTCGGGCTTGCCGTCCGGAAGAAATTCGGGGGGAAGCCGCCCTATCGTCAGTTTCAGTATACTCCGCGCGAGCGCAACACGTTCAATCGATTCCGGAACGCGGTAAACTTCGGTACGGAATCGACCATGCGGCAAGCTGGAAAACGGACCCCGCGCCTCCTGGACGCAGACGGCCTGTGGGAACTGGCTCTCAAAGCGCTGGGCGCGCGCGCGTGCTCGTCGGGGGAGTTGCGCCAGAAGCTGCGCGCCCGTGCGGCGCGCCTCGAAGACGTGGATGCCACCTTGGCCCGGCTCAAGGAGTACCGCTATCTGGACGACCGGCGGTTCGCCGAAAACTATGCCGCCGCGCGCCTCGAAAATCAGCGGCTCGGCAAAAACCGCGTCACGCAGGAGCTGCGTAGGAGGCGCGTGGCCCCGTCGCTGGCGGAAGCGGCGGTGCAAAGAACCTACCAGCAGATCGACGAAGTGGCGCTGATTGAGGAGTTCATCCGCCGAAAGTACAAGGGCACATCTCCCGTCGATCTGTTCCAGGACGACAAACAACTGGCTTCCGCCTATCGCCGGCTCATGCGCGCCGGTTTCGGATCGGGCAATGTCATTCGCGCCCTGAAGCGCTTTGCCGCCAATCCGGAGCTGCTGGATCAATTCGAGCCGCCACCCGAAACCGACGAAAATTAGCCCGCCCGGCTTTCAAGTCACAAGCTTGCCGGCGAACCTTACAAGCGGGATTCCGCTGGTTGCTAAGCGGTTGTATCTAGAGTGATATCAGTGGTTCCTCTCATTGTGGTCGCCGCGAATGCATGACAGGATTGGGCACGGTGCAGGATGAATCCGGATAGCCCGAAGGTTATAGTTGCGCTTGGAGATTACGACTTCCTCAGGTAACCAGGCAGTTCCGCTCATCAAGAGCACACCGAGGTGGTGGTGGTGGCGTCATGTCGATTCCATTGAGAAAACTGCCGGCGTGTTGAAACTCCTTTTTTCACCTCTGAATGCGGCCGATGAGCCGGCCAACGAAACTGGGAAACCCACATGGCGACCATCCTGATCGTCGACGACCACGAGAGCAACCGCGAGCTTCTCACGACACTGCTGGGCTATCAGCACCACCATACCGTGGAAGCGCGGGAGGGAGCGGAAGCGCTGGAACGCGCGCGCGCCACCCGGCCCGACCTGATCATTACCGACATCGTAATGCCCATTATGGATGGTTACGAGCTGACCCGCCGGCTTCGCGAGGAGCCGGATCTGGCGGCGATTCCGGTCATCTTCTACTCGGCGCAATGCCTGATGCAGGATGCGCGCGCGCTGGCGGCCAAGTGCGGTGTCGAGTACGTGATTGCCAAACCCGCCGAGCCGGAGACGCTGTTGCACACTGTTGATGCGGCGCTGAGCTTGACCGCGCCGGCGTCGGCGACGGCGCCCATTAAGGATTTCGACCGCGAGCATGTCCGTGTGCTTACCGACAAGGTCTCGCTGCAAGCCGAAGAAGTGCAGAACCTGAATGCGCGGCTGACGGCGCTGATCGACATTACGCGCGAGCTCAATGTCGCCGAGGATCCCTGGAGCCTGGTGGAGAGGTACACGAAGGAAGCGCGCAAGGTGATCGGCGCGGTCTGCGCATCGGCCTGCATTACGGATGAGAGCGGCTGCGCGGTGCGGCATTTCTGCTCTCACGGGGTGGAGCTTGCGGGCCCCGAGGGCGCTTGCCCCGGATGCGGGCTCGGCGGACCGGTGGTGGAGGAACTGGGCGATGGCGCCGCCCTGAGCGGGCGTCTGTGTCCAGCCCATCCGGAGGCGCCGGCGTGCCCGGCCGGCGTGCCCGCCCTGAATTCCCACCTCGTCGTACCCATCTTGACGCGCTCGCGGAGTTACGGCTGGCTGGGGCTCGGCAGCAAGATCGGTGGTTCCGCTTTCACTCCCGACGACGAAATCCTGCTCATGACGCTCGCGGCGCAACTGGCCATGGGATACGAGAATTCGCGATTGTTTGACGAGTTGAAGCAGCGCGCCGAGGACCTCGAGAACCGGGTGGCCGAGCGCCGCCGGGCCGCCGAGAAATATCGCATGGTGGTGGATCAGGCTTCCGACGGCATCGCCATCGCCGACGAACAGGGCCGTTACCTGGAAGTGAACCCCAAGATGCTGGACATGCTGGGATACACACGGGAACAGTTTCTGGACCTGAGTATGCAGGACCTGATCCCCAACGAGGATTTGAACGATCCCATCCAGTTTGACCGGCTGCGACCCGGGAATGGATTCCGGAAAGAGCGCCGTCTGATTCGCAAAGATGGAAGTTTTGTCGAAGCGGAAATTGGCATGAACCGCCTGGAGGACGGGCGCGCGCAGGCCATCGTGCGCGATGTGACGGAACGCAATCGCCTCGAAACCCAGTTGCGGCAGTCTCAGAAGCTGGAAGCGGTAGGACGGCTGGCGGGGGGAGTGGCGCATGATTTCAACAACCTGCTCACGGTCATTCTGGGCCATAGCGACCTGGCGCTTTCCAGTATGGATGCCCACGACCGGCGCCGCGGGAACATCGAGGATATTCGCGAAGCGGGCAAGCGCGCCGCCGTGCTCACCAGCCAGATGCTGGCCTTCAGCCGCAGGCAGGTGCTGAGGCCCAAGGTGCTGAGCGTCAGCGCCGCGGTGGCCAATCTGACCAAGATGATGGGGCGGCTGATTACCTCAAACATCGAGATCAAAACCCGGAAAGACGTCGAGACGTGGCGGGTGAAGGTGGATCCCGGGCAACTCGATCAAGTCCTCCTCAACCTGGCGCTGAATGCGCGCGACGCCATGCCGCTTGGCGGCCAGGTGACGATCAATACCGCCAATCGCCAGTTTGGGACCGGGCAAATGGATCAGCATCCGGAGGCCCCTGCCGGAGATTACCTCATGCTGAGTGTGACCGATACGGGAACGGGCATGGACGCCGAGACGCGATCGCATCTGTTCGAGCCGTTCTTCACCACGAAGATGCCGGGAAGAGGCACGGGACTGGGGCTCTCGACCGTTTATGGAATCGTCCACCAGAGCCATGGCTTCATCTCTGTGCACAGCGAGCTGGGCTGCGGGACGACGATGAGCGTCTACCTCCCGCGCGTCCTCGAGGCCGAGGAGGCGGTGGGGCCCAACGACGAGAATGACCCCCTGCCCGTGGGCCACGAGACCATCCTCCTCGCCGAGGATGAAGACCGGGTGCGCTCGCTGGCGGCTATCGTGCTGTCGCAGCAAGGCTACAAGGTCATCGAAGCGTGCGATGGCCAGGAGGCCTGGAAAATCGCGGAACGGTGCTCCGGCGAGATCCATCTTTTGTTCAGCGACATCATGATGCCACGGCTAACCGGCCCGGAACTGGCCGAGCAATTGCGGCGCAGCCGCCCCGGCATCAAAGTGCTGCTCACCTCCGGCTACGCCAGCGATGCGGTAATGCAGCAAGGAATTCTGGATCCGTCCATTCCGATTTTGCAGAAGCCATTCACGGCGCGCACCCTGGCTTTTAAGGTACGCGAGGTGCTGGACGCGGCAGCCGCGGGCGGACTGCCGGAAGAGATGACCCGCGGCGCCCAGCCGCCCGAAGCAGACGAACCTGCCTTACGGTCTCCCATGTGACCGGCGCACGTTCGGCGTCGGGTTAACACCATAGGCTCGGGGGAGCCTGAACCTGGTGGAGTTTTTCAAGAATATCTTCGAAAGCGACGTCCTGCCCCACGGGACTTGTTACCTGTGGAATCCCGCGGTGCTGTGGCTGAACGTTGTTTGGGACCCGATCATCGCCGTCGCCTATTACACCATTCCATTCCTGCTATTCGCCTGCGTGCGGAAGCGCAAGGATTTTGCTTTTAGCTGGATCATCGTAGCGTTTGCCGCTCTTATTCTGGCTTGCGGCACCACACACCTTTGGAGCGTCTGGACCGTCTGGCACCCCGCGTACCAGTTGGATGGCGCAGTCAAAGCCGTTACCGCGGCGATATCCATCGCGACGGCGTTGCTCCTGGCGCCGCTGCTTCCCCGCTGGTGCAGTTTCCCAATCCCACGCAATTGGCCGACATGAACCGAAAATTGGAGGAAGAAGCCGAAGCCTTGAAGCAGTCCCACGAGACACTGCGAAGACAGGCGGACCTGCTGGAACTGGCGCACGACGCGATCCTGATCCGCAACCTCGACGGCACGATCACCTTCTGGAACAAGGGCGCCGAACAGCTTTACGGCTGGCCGCGGGAGGAGGCTCTGGGACGCCTGGCGCACGAGCTGCTAAAGAAGCAGTTTCCCGGGGGCCTTGAATCCATCCTAAAGGAGGTCGCGCGCTCGGGATATTGGGAGGGCGAACTCCGGCACCAGCGGCGCGACGGCACTGAGGTAACGGTCTTGAGCCGGTGGGTATCGCGGCAGACCGAGGCGGGAGGGCGCGAAATCCTGGAAATGAACAGCGATGTCTCGGATCGCAAGAGCATGGAGCGCGCTCTACAGGAAAAGAACGCACGTCTCGAGCACGCCAACGTCAAGGTCCGTCAAGTGCTGGAATCCGCCCCGGACGGGATTGTCATCGTCGACCGGGAAGGCAAGATCGTCCTGATCAATTCCCAGACCGAACGGCTGTTCGGCTATGGCCGCGAAGAGCTGCTGGGCCAACCCATCGAGATGCTGCTCCCCGAACAGCTTCGCCAGGGACACACGCATCACCGCACCGGCTACTTCAATAAACCTAACGTCCGGCCGATGGGCGCGGGCCTCGACTTGAAAGGCCGGCGCAAAGACGGCACCGAGTTCCCCATCGAGATCAGTTTGAGCCCCATCGAAACCGAAGAGGGCGTGCTGGCGATCAGCTCGGTGCGCGACGCCACCGAGCGAAAAGAATTCGAACGGGCGCTGCGGGAAAAGAACGTCGAGCTGGAAAGGGCCATCACGGCCAAGGATATCTTCCTCTCCAGCATGAGCCACGAGCTGCGCACGCCGCTGAACGCCATCCTCGGCTTCACCGGCACGCTGCTCATGCGGTTGCCCGGGCCGCTCCAGCCGGATCAGGAAAAGCAGCTTCGAACCATACAGGCGAGCGGGAAACATCTGCTCTCGCTGGTGAACGACCTGCTGGATCTGGCGAAGGTCGAGTCCGGCAAGGTCGAAGTGCACCTGCAGCAGGTACCGTGCCAGGAGGCTCTGGCGGAAGTCGTCGCCGCGCTCCGTCCTCTGGCGGAGGCGAAGTCCGTCCGGTTGGAAACCCGCTTTCCAGACCGGCCTCTGATGGTGCATACCGACCGGCGGGTGCTCAACCAGATCGTCTTCAATCTGGGGAGCAATGCCATCAAGTTCACGTCGCAGGGTTCGGTGCGCCTGGAGCTGGCGGAGGAATCCGGCAACGGATTATCCATGGCGGTGCTGCACGTGGTGGATACCGGCATGGGCATCAAGCCGGAGGACCAGCAAAGACTGTTCCAGGCTTTTGAGCGGTTGAACTCCGGTTCGCGCGAGGAAGGCACGGGCCTGGGCCTGCACCTGTGCCGGAAGCTGGCGACCTTGATTGGCGGGCGGATCGAGATGGAGAGTGAATACGGCCGGGGCAGCCGGTTCACACTGGTGATCCCCAGAGCCGGCGACAGCGCGGGAGGGGCACATTAGCGGTATCGACAAATCCGAAACAAGTCTGGCGCCCCAAGACATGGGGCCAGCCAAGATGACCCAATCCGATCGCCGGGCCGCGGCCGCGCGGGTATTCTCCCGGCTGGCCGGCGCCGTGGCGGTGGCGTCCAGCCTGGCCGTTATCGCCGGGTGGATTCTCGGCATTGAGCCGCTCAAGCGCTTTTCCGCGGGTCTAGCCAGTATGAAAGTGAATACGGCCGCCGGAATCGGCTTGTGCGGCGTCTCGTTGTGGCTGGACGGCGCCAAACAAGGCCGGCGGTCTGTCTCCTACCGAATTGCACGGATTGCGGCGCTCCTCGTCTTGACGATCGGCGCGCTCACGCTCATCGAGGAGGTATTTGCGGTAGACCTGCGAATCGACCAGATGTTGTGGCATCAACGTTTGGGTCCCGGGGATGGCCTTCCGGGCAGGATGTCAATGCTTTCCGCCATCAGCTTCCTACTGCTGGGCTCGGCCCTGGCGCTGCTGGATTGGAGAAGTCACCAAAGATTCTGGCCGGCGCAATCCCTCGCCTTAAGCGCGGGCGTGGCCCCCATGCTGGGTCTTGTCGGTTACATGTACAGTGCCGTCTGGTTATTTCGGCAATATTCTCATTCGACCCTGGCCGTGCACACCGAGCTGCTGCTGGCTTTGATAACGGCCAGCACGTTGTGCGCCCGGCCGGACCGTGGCGTGCTGGCGGTCGTCCTTTCGGACGGGCCGGGCGGGCTCACGACGCGCCGCCTGCTGCCCGCCAGCGTCTTGCTGCCGCCGGTGCTAGGCTGGCTTCGGCTGGAGGGACAGCGCGCCGGCTGGTACGGCCTGGAAATGGGGATATCTCTGTTCACCACCGCGATCATCATCATCTTGACGAGCCTGATCTATCTGGCTTGCGCCGAATCCAATCGCAAAGACGCCGAGCGTCAGGTGATCGAGGAAAGGAGCATCCGGCTGAAGGCCGCGGTCGACGCCAAAGACCGCTTCCTGGCCAGCATGAGCCACGAACTGCGCACGCCGCTCAATGCCATCATCGGCTACACCGGAACGCTGTTGATGAAACTGCCAGGGCCGCTCACCGACGAGCAGCAAAAGCAGCTCAGGGTCATACAAGCGAGCAGCGGACACCTACTGGCGCTCATTGCCGATCTTCTCGATCTGGCAAGACTCGAAGCCGGGGAAGTGAAGGTGCAGCTGGAGCACACCGCCTGCCAGGATGTCATCGAAGAGGTAATCCAAGCGCTACGGCCGCGGGCCCAGGTGAAAGGATTGGAATTGATAACCAGGTTTAACGGGAACGGCCGCGTCATGGTCAGGACCGACCGGCGGGCATTGAAGCAGATCGTGACGAACCTGGCCGACAACGCCATCAAGTACACGGACCGGGGCTCGGTCCGGGTGGAGATCCACAAACGACGTGAGGACGGGCAGGAACTGGCGGCCATTGACGTGGTGGATACCGGGGTCGGAATCAAGCCCGAGGACCAGCCGCGCTTGTTTCAGGCCTTCGATCAGATCCATTTCGGACGCAGGGAACGGGGGACCGGCCTGGGGTTGCACCTCTGCCACAAGCTGGCAGCCTTGATTGGCGGCCGGATCGAATTCGAAAGCGAGTATGGCAAAGGCAGCCGTTTTAGCGTGCTGCTGCCGGGCGCGTAAACCGATGAAGATGGCCATTCAGCGGAAGCTCCGGATTGTGTTTGCGGCGCCGGCGTCGGTCATTTGCGGAACCTGCATCGCTGCACCAGAAGAAGGTACGTGTCTAGGGCTGGTCCCCAGGGCTTAAGCTATGCCGATTCGCATTCTGATCATTGAAGACCACACAGACAATCTGGAGCTGATGAGTTACCTGTTGAAGGCCTTCGGCTACAGAACGCTGGCCGCCGGCGACGGACTCACAGGCGTGGCCCTTGCGGCGAGCCAAAGGCCGGACCTGATCATCTGCGATATTCAGCTTCCCGGTATCGATGGCTATGAAGTGGCCAAACGTCTGAATCGGGATGCCGAATTATGCAACATACCGCTGATCGGCGTCACGGCGCTGGCCATGGTAGGAGATCGTGAGCGCGTACTGGCGGCCGGGTTCGACGGCTACATCGCCAAACCCATTTCGCCGGAAACCTTTGTCGGCGAGGTTGAAAAGTTCCTGGAGACGGAGCGACGGACTGGCGCGGAGCACTTGCCGTCGTTTGGCAACGGGCGGGCCGAACAGGTGGACGCGGCCGATAAGCCGAGTGTAGCGTCGCGCGGCACCATCTTGGTAGTGGACGATCACGAAGAGAACCGCGAGCTGGCGCGTTCGATCTTCGAGCCTTCGGGATATACGGTTCTCCTGGCAGGCGATATTACGTCGGCAATGAAGCTAGCCACCGAAACCCCACCCGACCTGATTCTGTCCGACGTAAACATGCCACAAGGCACTGGTCGGGAGCTGGTCGTGCGTGTAAAGGCCGATCCACGGCTCGAATCGATTCCGGTGATTCTGATTTCATCCAGCGTGCCCACTGAAATGAGCGGAGAGCACTTCCTGGCTGTAGGGGCAGCCATGTTTCTGCGCCGGCCTATCGATCCGGACATTCTGTTGAAAGCGATTGAGAGCTGTATGGGAGCGTTGCGTCGATGATCCGCCGGCAACCAGCCGCCGATTCGGGCTTGATCGGGTACAGGTGTTAGGTTCCAGGTGTTAGGTATTTGCTAACACCTAGCACCTAGAAACCTGGCCCCTTGGTGGTTATTCGACCACAACAGCCCGGTTAGAAAGCTCGCCGATTTCCGGGACGCGGATGGAAACCGTATCGCCGGGCGCCAGCGCGGCATCTTCGGTCACGATGATCCCGGTGCCGGTGAGCAGGACCGATCCCGCGGGCACGGGGTTGGCGCGCAACAGATACTCGACCAGGGTTTCCAGCTTACGATGCAGGCGCGCGGTGGAGACGCTGCCCCGAAAACGCACCGTACCTTCGTGCGTGATGATGCAGGTCATCTCGAGTTTGTAGGGATCCACCAGCTCATCGGCGGTAACAATCACCGGGCCAAGCGCGCAACACGCCGAATACACCTTCGATTGCGGCAAGTAGAGCGGGTTCTCGCGCTCGATGTCCCAGGCGGAAACGTCATTGGCGAGCGTGAAGCCGAGGATCGCGCCGTGGCTGCCGAGAATCGCGGCCAGCTCGGGCTCGGGCGCGGTGAACTTGGAATCGGGGCGCAAGCCGATGGGCCGGCCCGGACCGACGCACACGCGCGCGGTACCCTTGAAGAAAATCTCCGGCCGGGCGCTGCGATATACGTAAGCGTACATGCCCTCGCGCGTGCCGTGCTCGGCGTCGCGAAAGCTGGCGCTGGTTTCGTAAGTGCAGCCGCAAGCCCAGACTTCCACCGGATGGATGGGGATGAGGGGCGCGGCGCTTTCGCCGTGGCGGCTGGCCAGCGAGGCCGCGAGCGCGGGCAAAGCGATCGATTCCGCCTCGGAGCGGCGGATCAATTCGAGCAGCGTGTGCGCGGGAACAGGCCGGGCGAAGTCGCCTTCGAAAATTGCGGCCACGGTGCGGCCGTCTTGTTTGATTTGTCCAAGTTTCATGAGTGCAGGTGTTAGGTTCCAGGTGTTAGGTTCCGGTGTGGCTTGCTAACATCTGGCACCTAGTATTTCAAAT
>JBGPKX010000088.1:0-17320 GCA_041486185.1 Bryobacteraceae bacterium
GTGTTGTCGGTAATGCCGCCGCCGGTGATGTGTGCCGCGCCCTTGAGCACCCCAGCGGCAATCAGCGCGCGGATGGGCTTCAGATAGCTGCGGTGGATCTTCAACAGCTCCTCCGCCAGCGTCGTTCCCAGCTCGTGACGCCACGTATTCGGCTGGTATCCGGCCATCTCGAACAGCAGCTTGCGCGCCAGGGAATAGCCATTGGTGTGCAGTCCGGTCGAAGGCAGGGCGATGAGCACGTCGCCCGCGCGGATCGTCCGGCCCGTGATCAGATCGCTCTTCTCCACCGCGCCCACGATCATCCCAGCGAGATCGTACTCGCCCGCCGCATACAGTCCCGGCATCTCCGCGGTCTCGCCGCCAATCAGCGCACAGCCGTTTTCGCGGCATGCGCGCGCGATGCCCGAGATCACGCTCGCGGCTATTTCGGCATCCAGCTTTCCCACCGCCAGGTAGTCGAGAAAAAACAGGGGCACGGCGCCTTGTACGGCTATGTCGTTGACGCAATGATTCACCAGATCCTGGCCAATGGTGTCATGGCGCCCGGTGGCGAAGGCGATCTTGAGCTTGGTGCCCACGCCGTCCACCGAGCTGACCAGCACCGGTTTCTTGAATCCGGTGAGCGCATAACACGCTCCGAACGTGCCGATTTTTGTGAGGACCCCGCCCGTGAAGGTGCGCTGGGCCATCTTCTTGATAGCGCCGACGGCGCGGTCGGCTTCGTCGATGTTAACGCCCGCGTCGCGGTAACGAATTCTCTTGCCGGTAACCATTTGAGGGTGGAATCTACTAGTATATCGAGTCAGTCATGATTCTCAGGACGCTTTTCGTGTGGATTTTCAGTCTTGCCGTTTAACAGGCGGAAGGGCCGGCGGAGGAGGGGTCACGGTCGATGCGGAGCTGATCGACGGACTCAGCACCTGGGGTACCCCCAAGCCGCCGCACGCCGAGGGCCGGCCCAATCCACCGGCGCCTGTGCCGCCCGCAGCGCCGTCTTCACAGCAAAGGTAGCGCGCGCCCCGGAGGACCGGTTCTCCACAATTGCTGGATACGCGCCGCCGATCTGTTGAGCCTTTCCGATAAGTTTTCAGCAGCGAGTCTTCTCGGAACCTGTCTTACCAGGCCGCCGCCGCGGTTGCATTTGGCCTGCCTCGCGATGAAACCCTGAAAGCGATTACATTGTATCCGGTCAAATCTTGGGCGTGGCGGACCGCATCGGCTCCACCGAAGAGGGTAAGTGGGCGGACTTGATGGTAACCGATGGCGACCCGCTGGAAACTCCGACTCGAGTAAAGCACTTTTCATCAAGCGCAAACCCGCAGACCTGGATAACAAGCGAAAACGCCTATATGAGAAACATCTGAACCGGCAGTAGGGAAAAAGTGTATATACCGGTCATTCATGGCGCAACGTAGAAATGGTTTTAGGGAAAAAGCTCGTTGTCCGGAACCCGCTTTACATAACAGTAGATATCCATCCGGAGTTCAAGCCTGAGGCGAGTCACAGGATAGTGTGACCGGCCCATCGTTTACAAGGTAAACACTCATGGAAGCGCGAAAGATGCCGGTTTCCACCTGAACGGAAGACGCCCGTGCGCGGCTCACAAAGTAATGGTACAGATCCCGGGCCTTTTCGGGGTCAGCCGCTAAGTCAAAACTGGGCCTGCGGCCCTGGTGGCAGTTTCCATAAACCGTGAAATTAGACACAATCAATAGACTGCCATTCACGTCCACGACGCTGCGGTTCATCTTTCCCAATTCATCGGAAAAGATCCGAAGGCCAAGTATCTTATCGACCAGATAGTCGGCGTCGGTGTGTAAGTCCGTCTTGGCGATGCCGACCAATACCACGAGGCCTGCACCTATGGAGCCGGTAACTCGTCCTTCAGCCTCGACGCGGGCTTCCTTGACTCTCTGAATGACGGTGCGCATAGAAGTATAAATTAAATCTTGACACAGCTAAGTTGCACCTATGATATATTGTGCGAGGGAGAATTCATGCCACGAGGTAGACCATCCTCTGATCCGACTATGCTAGCCATGGCACTGGTCGGGTACGAGATCGAAAAGCATAAGATCGAAGATAAGATCCGTGAGATACGCGGACGGCTTGGCGGACGCACGGCCACTGCAACCTCCGGGGCTCCGGCTGCTGCAAAAGGGGGCCCGCGACGCAAGCGTACCCTCAGTGTAGCGGCCCGCAAGCGCATTGCCGCGGCTCAACGAAAGCGGTGGGCTGAGCACCGGAAGAAACTCGCGCAGGCCGGTAAGGGCGCATAGTCCAAGCCACGCTGCGGTGCTAAGAACGGCTGCTAGCCGACCGTTTTAGCGGTGTCCGGTCCCAATGAAAGCGTGCGATAACTTCTTCGACGGACCCTTCTCCGGCGATCCTGCCTTTATCGAAAAAGACCGCCCGGTTCGCGAGAACACGGGCGCAATCTACGTCGTGAGTCACCAGGATCTTGGCCTGCGGTAACCGGTCGAGAAGTTCAAGCAAGGCGGTTTGTCCCGGCGGATCCAGAAACGTGGTTGGCTCGTCGAGGACGAGTATCTCTGGACGCATCGCCAGTATCCCGGCAATGGCCACGCGCTTCTTTTCGCCGGCGCTGAGATGATACGGGGCTTTGCCGGAGACGTGTGCCATGCCTACTTCATCAAGGGCTGCATGCGCACGGGCTTGCGCTTCGTCGCGGTCAAGGCCAAGGTTCAGCGGGCCGAACGCCACATCCTCGATCACCGTGGGCATGAAAAGCTGGTTGTCCGAATCCTGAAAGACCAACCCGATTTTTTGGCGCACCCGGGCCAGAGTCTTGCGCTCGACCGGCATCCCACAAACACTGACTGCTCCTTGGCCCGTCAAGAGCCCATTCAAGTGCAGCACAAAAGTCGTCTTGCCCGAGCCGTTCGCGCCGAAGACCGCCACAGTCTCACCGTGGAAAAGCCGGAAATTTAGGCCATCGAGCGCCACCGTACCGTCGTCATATTGAAAGTGGAGATCGCGGACGTCGACCAGCGGTTCCATCAGATCCAGACCTCGGCGAAGAATCGTGCTCCGGCCAGCAGCACCACAGCCGCCATTACGAAAACAGCATCAGCGCGTCGAAACGCGTGCCGCGAGAGGGTTCGGAAGCGATCTTGAAATCCGCGCGCCAGCATGGCCTGATGGATGCCATCGGCGTGGGCGTAAGACCGGGCAAACAAGACGCCCAGCGCTCCCGCCGCGGCGCCGAATTTCGATCGGTCAAATAATACCCGCCGCATGGAAGCACTCTTGGCCTGGGCTGCCGCGCGCATGTGCTGCGCTTCTTCCGAGATGACAAAAAGATAGCGGTACAGAAACTGCACCACCATGAGCAGGTATCGCGGCACCCCCATATGCTCCAGGCCATGCAGCAGTTCGGGCAGAGGCGTCGTGGACAACAGTACCAGTACGGCCAGCGCTGAAAGGTAACTCTTCTCCACAAGAGCCATGGCCGCAAGTGGTTCGCCCGCTGCCAGGCTGATGACAGCGAACACCGCCGTGAAAGGCAGTACCACCGCGGCGCGCGCCAGGGCCGCGCCAAGCGGTAGCCGGGCCGCGATCATGACTGCCACAAGAATCGCGAAATAGCCGAGACCTACGGTCAAAAAGGATCGATGCGCCGTTGCCAGCGCAACCAGAAACATCAGTGTGGCGACGGTCTTGGCGCGCGCATCACGCCGGTGTATGACGCTCGCCCCGCGGCTCCAGCGATCCAGAACGACGTGGTGCACTTACGCGCCCCTCTGCCGCGCCAGCAACCTTCCGCACAGTATGCAGGCGCCGTAGATCAGAGTGACGCCCGCCAGCCCCGCACCGGCCTTGCGCAACCAGATGGAATGCAGCACATCGAGCTGATAATCGGCAAGCGGCGCCGCCAGCAGCGCTTTGGCGTGCGAGGCAATCCCTGTTTCGCCGGCGAGCTTCCAAATGCCATCCGGATGCGTCGAGGCGAACGCCACGCCCACCACCGCCAGGAACATCGCCGCGAGTCCCACTCCGCCCAGCACCCGGCCGCCATTCAGTTGTGGCTTGCGAACGAAATCCGGGTTGATGGACTCGAGCGCCTGCATGATGGCCAGCGTGATCGCGCCTTCGAGCACGGCCGACACGGCAAACAATCCGAACGAAATCCTCAGCACCGCCGCCGGCATGGCCACGCCGGACAGCAGCAACTCACTCAGCGCAAGCACCGCGCTCGTGAGCACGGAGAGGAAGCCGCCCAAGAAGATCGCCTGCCTCCGCCAGCGCCCAGTCCCCCAAAGGTGAAACGGCAGATAGCCGGCCAGCATCCCCATGATGGCCATGTTGGTGACGTTGGCGCCCAGTGCCAGAACACCGCCATCCTGAAAAACCAGCGCCTGCACCGTCAGGATGGCCGTCAGCACCACCCCGGCCGCCGCCGGTCCCAGGGTATAAGCCAGTAACGCCGCCCCCACCAGGTGACCGCTGGTCCCGAGCCCCACCGGAAAATTGATCATCTGCGCTGCAAAGACGAACGCGCCCATCACGCCCAGCAGCGGCACCTTCGATTGCTGGAGTCCGCGCTGCGCCCGCCGCGCCAGATACCCCACCGCCGGCGCCGCCGTGATATCCAGCGCCGCCCAGACCGGTGTTGCCAGGAACCCATCCGGTATGTGCATTGGAACGCTCTCCACAGTAGCACGATCCAAATAATCGTGCCACCAAGCGGGCGGCCGGCGAGCGCCATTTGCCCCCGGCCGCCGTCCTCTATAATCTGATACGAATGAGCGGCCTCAGCCGGATTGGCGTAGCCATCGATTCCGAACTCCTGGACAAGTTCGACCAGTTGATCTCCAAACGCGGCTACACCAACCGATCGGAAGCCTTCCGCGATCTCATCCGCGATGAGCTGGTCCAAAAAACCTGGGAGTCACCCGAGTCAAACGTGGTGGGCACCGTCACCTTGGTTTATGACCACCACGTGCGCATGCTGAGCGAGAAGCTCACCGATCTGCAGCACGATTTCCACCGCTCCATCCTGTCCACGCTGCACGTCCATTTAGATCACGATAACTGCCTCGAGGTGCTGGTGGTGCGCGGCAAAGCCGGCGTCGTGCAGAAAATCGCCGACGCGTTGATCAGCACCAAAGGGGTCAAGCACGGCCGCCTGACCATCACCACCTCGGGAGCCGAGCTGAAATGATCCTCGGCACCGGAGTCGATCTGGCCGAAGTCGATCGCATCCGCGCAGCTATTGCGCGCTATGGCACCCGATTCATCGAACGCATCTACACCCCCGGAGAGATCGCCTACGTGGAGCGCAGAGCCAACCGGTTCGAGCGTTATGCCGGCCGCTTCGCCGCCAAGGAGGCCGGCATGAAAGCCATCGGCACCGGATGGAAACGCGGCGTACGCTGGCAGGATTTCGAGGTGGCGAATCTTCCCTCCGGGCGTCCGACCTTGAAGCTCCACGGCGAAGCCGCCCGCATCGCCGGCCAGCTCGGCGTGAAGCTGATCTCGCTTTCCATTACACATACGGCGGAGTTAGGTATGGCGCACGTGATTCTGGAGGGCTAGTCAGTTGCGGCGCCGCCTCTCAGGCTGCCGGGTCGAGACTCGTCTCGAGCTTTTCGATCAAAGACATGTCGGCACGAGGGCCGACACAGCAGGCCGAGGGCCCGCGCCACAAGCCGCGCAACGCTTCACCGAACCCCTGACTTATTGTGGATTGACCGAGCGGTAGGCCTTCACGAACTGGTCTACGAGCTCATCGATCGCGCCGGGGAGGGCGTGGTCGAGGTTCTTGGCGGTCGCCGAAATGACTTTCTGTTGTCCCCAGGTTTCCGCTACGGTTTTGATTGTCTGGTCGCGACTTAGCAGGATCACCTGGTACAGTCCCAGGCTCAGGGTTATCGAAGTCGGCGCTTTGCCGAGCGAGAGAGGACCTTTGCGGCCCGCCTGTCCCGCGGAAATCCCAAGCCCCAGAAACTCGATGGCATCGTTGTCGATCTTGATACCGCCATCCCGGACCTTCTGCTCGATGCTCGCGCGCAGGTGTTCGCGATCGAAGCCTTGGTGTTCCATCTCGCTTGGCGGCGGATCGACAACGATTTTGACGGCCTTCAGGCCACGCAAGGTGGCACGGTCCATGGCGGAGTCTCCCGCCAGGCAGCAGCCGGCTAAGACCGTGAGCGCCATTCCCAGGTAAATCGTGTGCCGAAGCATATTGCTCATTCTACAGATTGAAATTGTTTTCTTGTCAGCGTCTTCGTGAATTAGATCACGGAACCGAAGGGCGCGTCTCCCGGATCGAGAGGATGCGATTGACGCTGATGTTCCGCTCCACCTGGCGCTGGCCGCTGGGCCAGTCGATCTCGACGCGGTCGATGCTGGTTGCGCGACCCACGCCGAAGTGCAACCGGAGGTCGTTCTGGGAAAGATAGCTTCCGCCGCTGCGCACTTCGTCGATCTGTGTGCGGCCACCAGCCGTCAGACGCACACGCGCGCCGATTGCGCTGCGGTTTGACCGGACACCCTCCAGTTTGAGAATGACCCAATTGCCTGCGGGCTTCCGGGTGGACTTGAGCAGCGATGGCGGCTCATTCTGATTATTGATCAGCACCTCGACCGCACCGTCGTTATCGTAATCCCCGAAGGCCGCGCCGCGCGAGGCATGGCGCTCGAGAATCCCGGGGCCCGCGCTTTGTGAAATGTCGGCGAATGTACCGTTGCCGTTGTTACGGTAGAGGATCGCACGGTCCTTGTAATGGATGTCGATCTTGAGCCGGTCCACCTCCGGGAAAGCGTGGCCGTTGACCAGCAGCAGGTCTTTCCAGCCGTCGTTATCGAAATCGAAGAAGCCGCAGCCCCAGCCGACGTAGCGCGTGTTGTGCGCCAACCCGGCGGATAGCGTGACGTCGTCGAATTCGGCGGCGCCGCGATTGCGATAGAGGGTCTCGCGCTCGTCGGAAAAGTTGGTGCGAAAGATGTCGGGCTTCCCGTCGCCGTTGTAATCGGCCGATGTGGCGCCCATGCCGGACATGGCCTTGCCGTTTTCATCGAAGGCCGCGCCGCGCAGCAGCGCTTCCTCGCTGAACGTGCCGTCCCCGCGATTGATATAGAGCAGCGAGGGCGTCTGGTCGCAGGCTACGAAAATGTCGGTCCGGCCATCCTGGTTGAAGTCCCCCGTCAGGACACTGAGGCAGTAGCTCTGATCCGGCAGGGACACACCGGATGCGTTCGACACATCCGTAAATGTGCCATCGCCATTGTTGTGATAGAGAATATTGCGGTCGAAAGGCAATCCGCGTGGGCCGCAATTTACCGCCAGATCGCGATACCAGCAGTACGGGTTCTCGCCGGGTTTGGGCGTAGTGTCGAAATCGAACTTCACGTAATTTGCGACGAAGATATCCAACCGGCCGTCGTTGTCGTAATCGAGAAATGCGCAGCCGGTGTTGTAGCGCGCGCGATTCTGATCGAGGCGCGCCTTATTCGTCACATTTTCAAACCGCCGGCCACCGATGTTGCGATAGAGCGCCAGGCCGCCCCAGGAGGTTACCAGCAAGTCGGTGAAGCCGTCGTTGTCGAAATCGCCCGCGCAGACGCCCTGGCTCCAGCCATCGCTGGTCAGTCCCGAATCCTTGGTGACGTCGGTGAAATGGCCGTTGCCTTCGTTGCGATACAGGCGGTTTGTGCCGCCGGGGCCTGAGAGCAGGAAGATATCGAGCAAACCGTCATTGTTGTAGTCGATGAATGCGGCTCCGCTGCCCGTGGTCTCGACAATGTACTTTTTCGAATCGGTTCCGCCGTTGGGAAATGAATGCACCAGCCCGGCCTGTGCGGCGATGTTGCGAAAATCCGGCAACTCGGGGGCATCCGCGGCGAACGCCGCCACGGCCAGCAGGGCAGCGGCTTTCTTCACTGGTTGGGCGCTTTTTCGCCCAGCTTTTTCAGAAATTCGGTGAACTCACCGGCGGGCGGGCGCTGGAGCTTATCGATTTCGGCCTTCTCGCGAAGCGCGTCCGCGCCACGGCCGGCGTTGCGGTACGCCAGCATCAGGTTGTAATGCACTGCTTCGTTCTCCGGCTGCAACCGCACGGCGCGCTCGAGCAACCGAATGGCTTCGTCGTAACGTTTGGCGTCGGCGCGCATCTTGGCGACGGCCAGCAGCGCTTCCCCGAAATCCGGCGATGTGGCCAGGGCGTGTTCGAAGCGCGGCGCGGCGTCCTGCGGCCTGTTATCCGCCAGCAGAATCTGGCCGATTTCGTATTCGGCCACGGCATCACCGGGGTTCAGCTCCAGCTCGACCTCAAATTCTTTGCGTGCCTCCGTGAGCGTCTCCGGTGAGTGGGATTGCATCAGCAGCGCGCGCCCCAGGCGGAAGTGGAGGTTCAATGCCGCCGAATTTTTCTCGATGGCCTTGCGGTATTCCGCAACTGCTTCCGGGTACCGCCCTTGCACCTCGAATATCTCGGCCGAAACCTGGTTGACGCGGTACGATGCCGGCGTTTTCCGGAACATCTGGAATACTACGTCGTTCCAGGCTTTCATGTGCAGCCTGGCGGCTTCGTAAAGGACATCGGCATCGGCGGGAAATTGTTTCTGAAGCTCCAAAACGACGGGCAATGCCGCATCGCAGCGATTGCGCGCCAGATGGCACTGGGCGAGCGCCAGGCCGGCCAGGCGGCGCAAATCGGTGTCTTTGCTCTGCGCGAATACGTCTGAAAGCTCGTTCGTGGCTGCATCGCAACCGCCTGTAGCCGCGCGCGCGAGCGCCAGGAAGGTGCGGGCGTGCGCGTCGCCGGGCTTTTGTTTCAGCGCCTGCTCGAGCGTGGTTTTCGCGGATTCGTAGTGGCCTTGATGGAATTCTTCAATGCCGCGGGCAACGGGATCCTGCGCCAAGAGCGCGGTAGCGAAAAACAGAAAACAGGTAGCCTTAGTGTCCGGCATCGTCCAGGACCAGATCGAGATTGCTGAAGCGGTGGCGCATCCTGCCGTCGAATAGCCGGAAACTGACCAGGGGCGGCGCACCGGGAGCGATTTTCGGTGGCGGGGCCAGCCGTTCGGAAGCGGGCGTCGCGATCTCGACCACCCGGCCAGACAGGGCCACCAGCTTCGTCAGACGTTCCACCTCCCCGCTTGCGAGCAGTGCCAAAAACAAGAGCGATGTCACAGATTCATCCAGTCTTTCATGGAACCGAAGACCTCCGCCAGCTTCACCGGCTTCGTCTCCGCGAGCAGCCGAAAATCCGGCGGCGCAATGGCGAACAACTCGTCCATGCCTTCGGCCACGAAGAGGTAAGCCGTGTTGCGGCGGTATTCGGCGTACTTTTCAAACTCCTGCCAAATGTATTGATAGAAGATTTCGAGATCGACATAGGTTCCTAGGGTGTCCATCTGCGTGGGAATGGGGTTGGCCGTGTCCTGGTCGGCGTAGATGAGCAGGCTGCTGAACGGCTTGATCTTGTTCCGTATGCCGAACGAGACAACCGCCACCGACGGCCGCGCGCGCCGCACGGCTTGCACGGTGCTCCATTCGACAAACGTATTGTTGACCAGCAGCGTCCCGTTCCCGCTCAGCAGGATCGCGCGCGCGAATTCGGCTAGAATCGGATCGCGGCTCACATCGCCCTCCGAAGTCCGGATTTTCAGCCCCTTCAGCTTGGCGCTCAATTGGCGCGGTCCGCGGACTTCCTGTGTCTCGACAATGTGGCGCACCTCGCTCATAAGGCGCGCGCGGTAGTCGCGCAGGCGCTCATAGCTGAGTGCCACGAGCCGTTCCGTGTTCCCGGTCAGCGAGCCTCCGGCTTCAACCGCCCACGCTCCGTACGGCTCTCCCGCCTTGGCATGTGCGTATGTCGCGGCAATCGAGTTCGCCGCATCCTTGTGCCCGGCGCCCGTCAGCAACAGCGGCAGATAATCGGCCACATCCTGCGGCGCCTCCAGCGGGACACGCTTCCCATGCTGCCGGATTCGCAGCCACATGCGATCGGGTCCCACCGGCAGTTCGCCTGGCGCGATCACTACCACCAGCCGAGGGTGGCCAGCGCTCGCAATCTCTTCATCGAGCAGTGGATCCAGCCGCGCGAAAATATCGGCCACGGCTTTGCGCCACTCCGGATAACGCGGCGATCGGTTCAGAAAGTCCACCTGATCGAGCGTGAAATGCCGCCGCGGCCAGTTGTTCTCGTTCACGCCCATGGTTTGCTCGATGTGGCGCAGCGGCTCGAAAAGGCGTTCGACCAACGCGGAATCGGATCGGTCCAGTAGCGTGAACAACCGCTCGTGATAATCGCGCTCGGCTGGGAAGAGCAACTCCCAATCCTGAATCTGCTCGAAGAAGAAGGTGGAAAAAGTTGCGGGGAGCCTGTCAAACAGGCCTTTGTCGATCAGGGCCTGCAACGTCGCAGACAATTTGGAACCGCCGGCCATCAGCTCAAAATCTCTCGCAGCGGCCGCCCCGTCATCTCGCCCGCCTTGACACCCAGCAGTTCGCCCGCGGTGGCCGCCAGATCGACGTGAAATACCGGCCGCTCTACTTCACCCGCGGCAACGCCCGCGCCCATGGCCAGCATCCACATGTTCCGGCACGACGCATCGCCGCTGCGATGGTTGAGAAAACCGTTGGCGGCGTTGATGTCGCCGTCGCGACCGAGCTCGGGGAGAAGCAATAGCGTGGTTTTGTCTTTGTAATTGGGATTCGACTGGATCTCTTCCCAGAGCATTCCGGTGAGCCGGTCGGTTTTCGTGATCGCCTGGAGATACAGCGAGTACGATCCCCAGTGCGCCACATCCATGTCCCAAAAATTCACCAGCATCAGGCGCGGCGCGACTTCCCGCATCACTTCGCGCGCGATGAAGAACGTCAGCTCATCGCCCGACGAAGGCGCTTCGGGCCCGTTGATGTATTCCACCAGCGCGTGCGTCAGCGTTTCGCGGACGGTGCGATCCAGTTGACGGCCCGCCTTGAAAATCGTCCAGCCCACGCCCTCGTAGCCTTCGCTCAAGATGGTCTCGAGGTGCCGCAGGACATTTTCTCGATTGGCCACTCCGGCGTCGGCATTCTTACTGACCACGCCCTGCACGGCTTCCAGCAATAACTGTTTCGGCAACACCAGATTCGGACCATACGGCTGGCCGAGATTGCGATCCGAGCCCGAGCCGATCAGCGAAAAGCTCTTGTTGGTGGCGATGGCCCAGGCGTCTGTCGGCGAGGCGCCGGTCGCCTTGCGATAGTACTCAAAAATCGTTGGACTGGCCGGCGGCTGGAATCCGAAATCATCCACGCGCTGCCAGTTGCCGGTCAGAATGCTGGCGGTCGAGTTGTAGTGCGAGAGCACGCCGGCGTTGGCGCAGGTCCGGAAAAACAGGCCTCGCGGTTTCATCTCCACCAGGCGCGGAATATTACGCAGCCCTTCGGGCGCGAACGTTTCGGAATAGCGCACGCCGCCGCCGAAAGTCACCAGGATGACTTTGCGGCCTGCGCCGGATTGGCGCGCGGCGGCGGCCCGCAGCCGGTTGGGAAGGATACGGTTGGCGATGGATAGGCCGGCGACCTGAAGAAACCGGCGCTTGGTAAGCGCGAACATCAGTAATCCGTGATCTCGCCGCCCGCGATCTTCTTGCGCACCTTGCCGCCGAGGTCCAGCGGATGATCGTAGCCCGCCTGAATCTCGCCCGTGGGCGAATAATATGGGCCGATGTCGCACGCCATACTGCCCTTGCCCTCGGCAACGAACTGAATGGACGTGATCAGTTTGGCGGATTTGTACCCATAACGCGAGGGATCCATCAGCCGCAGCGGCGCCCCGTGCTTATCGGCCAGCGGCGCGCCCGCCATGTCGAGCGACAGCAGTACCCGCGGCGAAAGCAGGTCGCGCATCGTGAAGTACTCGTACCATTTGTCCGCGCAATCGATGCGGATGGCTCTAGCTGCCGCCTTGGCTTTCACCACGTCGAGCAGTGCTTGGAAGCGGAACCCACCCCACGTGGTGCGCGCCGACCAGCATTGCACGCACTTCATCCTCGAGCTCTGCGCCTCCTGCGGGAACTTCCGCAAATCGGCGAGCGATAGCGCCATTGGCCGCTCCACCAGCCCTCCGATCCTCAGCCGCCAGGTTTTCTGGTCGATGGGCGGAATGGGGTTGTACCACATGAGCCGGAAACCATGCTCGTCCGGCTGATCGCTCGGGAGAAGCACCTTGGTTTCCGCGGCGCGCATGGCGGCTGGGCCGGCGCCCACTGCGAGAAGGAAGCTGCGGCGGTTCATGGGAAAACTGTCTATTAAAGGCCATTTTACACCCCAACCGCAATCGCCCCCGGAGGCGCTCTGCCTTTCCCGCGCTACAATGAAAAAACAATATGGCTGAAAAAGAGAAAACGGCTAAAGAGCCGATGCCTCCGCTCAACGTGTGGCTCCCGCCAGTGGCGCTCGGCTGGCTGGTTCCCGGTGGCGGGCATTTCCTTCTGAAGCGCACGGGACGCGCTGCCCTGCTGGCCGCCTCCATCACCTGCATGTTCGCGCTTGGCCTGCTGATGCGCGGCGCCATGTTCAAGCCGCAGTCCGGCGATATCCTGACCATCCTGATCAACTGGGGTGGATTTTTCGGCGACATCGCAGCCGGGATCTTGTACCTGCTCACCACGTGGCTGGGTTACGCGCAGCCGGATGTGGCCGGGCAAGTCCACGATTACGGCACCAAGTTCCTGGTGACGGCCGGTCTGCTCAACGTTCTGGCCATGGTGGATGCCTACGAGATCGCGGGCGGGAGGAAGAGTTGATGAAGATGAATCTCTCCCATTTCGAAGCATCCTTCCTGTTCGCATTGTTCACCTCCGTGGTTCTGGGTGTGGTGAGCAAGCGCACGGATCGCGAGCGCCTGAGTTACGGCCTGTACGTATTCGGCTGTTTCATCGCCGCACTGTTCGGCATCGGCTGGCTGATGCACTTCGGACACGGATAGCTCGAAATCCAATTTGTGAAGAGTGCCAGCCCGAACCGGCCGGCGGGTTGTTTGGAGCGATACCCCCGAGCGTCTCAGGCGTTTGTTGAAAAAGAGTGCTGGGACACCGCCTGCTTAACGCGCGCGGCTCACCAACCGCTCTGAATTCAACGATCGCATTCTGAGCCGCGACCGTTAGGGAGCGGTGGCTTCGAGTTTCTTAACAAGCTCTTTAGGCTACTCCATTCAGGGTTGCCGCAGAACATCGCCTTTGCAGCAACTATAACAGCGTGGGCCGATTTGCCCGGCTCGGCACGGCTTCCAAGAAAATAAAAAGCTGTTCAAATGAAACTGGAAATTCCGTTGACATTAACGTTGATATCCGTGATATCATCAGCTAATCCGGCAAAACTCAAGTTGACATTTCTTAATGGCCACGTATAATCAGGAAAAAAGCCGAGGCTGCTTTTCGCGATCTGGCCCCGGTTCCCGCGCCTTAGCCACTTAATCAGCAAAACATTTACGAAGGGGGGCATTGATGTCGTAGATCGCATCCGTCCGCCTGCGGAAGTTTTGAAAGTAAATCGGCTCCCGTTGTGGGCGAGAGCCGATTACTCGGAGACCGCTTAGCCGGAGTCCGAGCTGTGCTCGTGGCACGCCTCGCATCCTATCAAATCCGGCTCCCGAGTTCCACATTGGGCCCACGATAACCGTGTCCGTGGGCTTTGTACTCCGTAACGCAAAGCCCTAGCTGCGTCCCGCAAAATGCCGGGGACGAAAAGGAGTCAAATGTTTCTCTTTTCACAGGGTGCAATGCGAGAATCGAACGGCCATCGGATCTTATTCCGAGGGCTGGCGTACACGCTGTTGTCGCTGTTAGCGGCCAGCAGTTACGCACAGGTGGACCCGGGAATACGAAGCGGCCCACCGGGCGCCGGCCAGCCTTTCGCCACCGGGCTGAGCGCCGGCGATCTGGCCTTCTTCAACAACCTCGGCGTTCCCGAGTTCACGGACGTGGAATCCGTAGCGGATGGTCTGGGACCGAGGTTTAATCTCGATTCCTGCGGTGGTTGCCACACATTTCCGGCACTTGGAGGATCGAGCCCGCCGACGAATAACCCCCAAGTGGTGCGTGCCTCTACTATGGCGCCCGGCAGCAGCGTACCATCCTTCCTCAACATCAACGGACCGATTCGGGAGGTGCGATTCATCAACAATCCGGATGGGTCAGCCGATGGAGGCGTTCACGATATCTTTACCATCGTTGGGCGGGCGGACAACCCGCCTGGCTGCGCCATCAGCCAGCCCGACTTCTCCAACACAAACAACATGATCTTTCGCATACCGACACCCGTGTTCGGCGCCGGCTTGATTGAGAGCATCACGGACACAACCATCAAGAACAATCTGGCGTCGGACCCCACCGGATTCAAACGCCTGCTCGGGATCAGGGGACACGTGAACACCAACGGGAACGACGGAACCGTCACTCGCTTTGGCTGGAAAGCGCAGAACAAGTCGCTTCTTGTTTTCGCCGGCGAGGCCTACAACGTCGAGATGGGAGTCACCAATGAAAACTTCCCGAACGAGAGGGAAGAGAACCCGAATTGCGCGACCAACAATCTGTCGGACGATGAAACCGGATTCGACAACGGCAACAGCCCGGCCGGAATGGTGTCGTTCATGGGTTTCATGCGTTTCCTGGATCAGCCGACGCCCGCGTGTGGTGCGCCACCGCTGCCCGCATGCTCGGCGTCCGTCAACAATGGCAGAAAGCTGTTCAACATGATTGGATGTGCGGCCTGCCACACGCCATCCTTGACCACGGGGCTGTCGCCGATCGCCGCGCTGAATAAACAGCAGGTGAATCTATTTTCCGATCTTGCCGTTCATCATATAGGGAGCAAGCTTGCCGACCATGTCACGCAAGGTAAGGCCGGAGGGGATGAATTCCGTACGGCTCCGCTTTGGGGCGTCGGTCAACGGGCGTTTTTCCTGCATGATGGCCGAACGAGCGACATGTTGCAAGCCATCATGGCTCACGATAGCTCAGGATCGGAGGCCAGTGGGGTGATCGGCGCGTTCCGGTTCGCGCTGAGTACCTCGCAGAAGCAGGACATATTGAACTTCCTGCGTTCGCTTTAGCATTGTCTCCGGCATGGCGGGGCGACGCGTGTGTCGCCTCGCCCGCCGCGATCACCTGGCCCGCGAGAAATCGCACGAACAACTCCACGCCGCGAGTCTGTGGATCGTCGCGAAGCATCACCAACTCGGTACCCATCGCTGCTGTATGGCATCGGCTGGCGTGCGCACGCCGGCCAGAGATAGTTCGAAATCGGAGACTAGGGGTGCCAGCCTGAACCGGCCGGCGGGTTGAGTTTGGAGCGTACCGCTGGGCCGTGCGACCCCCGTGATTGACCCTATCTTTTGAACGGGGCGGGCGTCCCCCGAGCGCCTTTAGGCTTCTCCGTTCAGGGTTGCCCCTGCCGGAGCTTGCTCACCAGCGCAGTTGAATCGAGTCGGACCCCCTAATTTTTGACTGTTGGATCAAAAATAGGAGACCACACCTGCTTTGCAGAAACGCTCCATCGACGATTTTACATGATTCCAGTGAGCTGCGTCGGACGTTCTGCGGATGCGCTGTGTTCGCCTAATCCCTCCCTGCGTCCGCGCCACCAATCTGCACGGCACTTCAATTGCACTTGGAATGTCGGAATCCGGACGGGAGGTATTTATGCCGATCGAATTGGTGTGGCTCGGTGGCGTGTTGGTGGCTGTCGTCGGTGTCCTGGCTTTCTTCCTCATTCGATGGGAGAAGCCCGCTCAACCGCCGCACATTCGGTGAGATATCGCGGGCTTGCATCAGCGTGCCCGGCACGGCGCGTGCCATTAATGCGTGGTGCCCTTGGGCGGGAATTGCGCGATTAGCCACAGTTCCTGCGTTTCTGAGCGCACCTCGCTCGCCTCAGCCAAGTACCTTCGACCCTTAAATCTTGCCAGAAGGACGATTCCTTTTCGATCCTCGCGGTAATACTGTCTAGACAAGCATGGATCTGGTCAAGGCAGCCCGAAAAGGCCGGGAAGCCGCTTTCCTGCAACTGTTCGATGAGCATCACTTGCCCCTGTTTCGCTTCGCCTACAGGCTCACCGGATCGGTGGCGGATGCCGAAGATATCGTGCAGGAGTGCTTCTTAGAGCTGCTGCGTCCGGCATGCTCGTATGATCCGGGGCGTACATGCGTACGAACTTACCTCTTCGGCGTGGTTCGGAACCAATCCCTGAAGCGGCGGCGGAAACAAGATGTGGCGGGCGAAGACCGCGGCGGAGACAGTATGGACGCCAGGCACGACCGATCACCTGAAAGCCAGGTCTTGCTCACAGAGTTAGAAGGCGTGGTGGCCGGCGCCGTGATGCAGTTGCCAGAAACGCAGAGGGAAGTGCTGATCCTCGCCCATTATGAGCAGATGCCGCTGGCGGAGATCGCCCGCGCAATGGCCCTCGAAGTGGGCGCGGTAAAGTCGCGCCTGCAACGCGCGCGCGCCAGTTTGAAAGAGACGCTCGCCGCATATGCGCCGGGCCTGGAGCGAAAACCATGAACGATACGGAACTCGACGAGTTACTCGATAAGTGGAGTGCGCCGCCGGCGCCGGCTTCATTGCGCGAGAACGTGCGGGCCGGATTTGCCGTGGGCCTGGAGCGAAAAACATCCCCCGGCGTGCGGCATTGGATTGCGGCGTTCGTGCCGAGTGCGAGAAAGAGGCTGCTTGCAGCCGCCATCCTTGGCGTGGGGGCATTTTTGTTAATAGTCACCCAGGCGTTCCCGCAGATGTTCGGATTGGGTTCACCCCCGGTCAAGATTCCCTACACCGTGGATTCCGAATTCGTCCGGTATGCGGACGACGGCTCATCTTCGATTGAAATGTATAGTACGTCGTACAACCTCGACGGACGCGAGATTATTTTGTCGAGGTCTCTCCCGGGCCATCCGTTCGGAACCGCGATCGGGCGAACCCTGGACGCAACCCTCCCCCTTTGGTACCGGCTTACGCTGCCCTTTACCGTTTCTGCTGAGGAATTGGAAAGGGTTAGGCGGCACGCACCTCACACCATTGGAGTTATTACCGGCTGTGTGGATAAGACGTGCTTACTGCTCGCACACTACTTTTTTCTGAGAGCTGCCGCTGGCACTGGTACAGGCTGTGTGGCTGGAGCGGTAGTTGGTCGTGAGACGATACTTAACTATCCGACTGCGGCCGTCCAACTCCCCTTGGGCGATCAACGGAGGATGACGCTGTGGATGGCTCCCGACCTGGGATGCTTTGCTTTGAGAATTACAATTGAAGAACAACGGCCAGACGGCACTTTTCGCTTGGTGAGCAAGAAACAGGCGCTCA
>JBGPKX010000089.1:0-17228 GCA_041486185.1 Bryobacteraceae bacterium
CACACTTCACATACTCTCGCCATGAGGACTGAAATCTCCTTCTGAAGTCGTAAATCGTAATTTTAACAAGCAGATGGGGGTGAATGCAAACTGCCCGGTAGTCAGCTAAAATTAGCGCACTACCAACTGCCCATGGTCGCGCGCTCCCGATGGATAGTAACGCACACTCACTTCAGGCAGCGTTCCGGGGACGGAAACTGAGATGCTACGTACCGGACAAGGGCGCTTCCAATGGAGCAAAACTCACTCCCGAGCACTGGTGGCGGCGCGGAGACGATTCTCCTGGTGGAGGACGAGCGGTCGGTGCGCCGTCTTGTGAGCCAGATGCTGCAGCTCACCGGGTACACCGTTTTGGAAGCCTCCAATGGACCAGAAGCCCTTGGTTTGATGGACCATGTTGGGCAGCCGGTGGACCTGCTGCTCACCGACGTCGTGATGCCCTGGATGAACGGCGGAGCGCTCGCCGAGCGCCTGTCGCGCCGGCATCCGAAAATGCGCGTGCTGTTTACTTCGGGATACATGGACGATGTGGTGGTGCAGGAAGTAGTCGCCATGGGTGCGCAATTTTTACCCAAACCATTTACGCTGGACGCGCTGACTCAAAAAGTGCGTCAGGTGCTCGACGAGCCGTGGTACGGACTGATGCTCCGGGGCGGCGGCACGCTGGAGGACTGAGCCGCGCCGGCGTCTGTCTCTCGTCTTTCGTCCCAGCAGATTAACCCAGCCGAGTGACCCAGCCGAGTGACCCAGGCCGATCGCGGCGCCTGATATACTTCTGTCGAATGGCGAACCCGAAATACAAGGTATCCGACAAGCCAGTCCCGGTGTCGGAACTGGTGGACACATTAAGCGACGGCACCAAAGTCAAACGCAGAGTTCCGCGCATGCGCGCCTGCAACGAGAAGGATGCCAAAGGCAAGCTCTGCGCGGGCCATCTGAAGCGCTGGTATTTTTTCGGGGACGAAGTGAAGCGAAAATTCGGACCAGAAGTCGAGATCTATCGCTGCGAGCACTGCAAGACGCTCTACCTGCCGAGCCTCGAGGAGCAGCCGCGAACGGGAACGCTGTCTTGGTAGCGGGCGGTGGCGCGGGCTTGCGCCTGCTTAGAAAACCGCGCCGTGAGGAAAGCCGGTGGCTTCTAAAAAGAAAAACCGCACCGGAGAGCTCCAGACTTTCCTGAGCCATACTCCGATGCGGCCCGCCCTTTTCGAGCTGGGATCCGGCGGCGGGCTACTTGGTACCCGCTTCCATTTCTGGTCAAGGTCCGCGTCCGATTTCCCCGCACCAAAAACGCCAGATAACTACCGCAACCAAGATCCCTGGTGAGAAGTTGAAGTCCGCATAAAAAAACCCCTCTGTTGCAACCAGCAAACGATCCAAATCGCGAGCACTAAACAAATACAAAACATCGGGCTCCCGCAAGCACGCTGTTTTTCTTGCCCGCTTCCGTCTCGCCTGCCTGTTGCAGCAGAGGGCAGGTTACAAAGTTACTTCGCCAATTCGGGAAGGAAAGAGCAAGCGTGAGGCCAAGCAACACTAGCTGTAATGCATTGATTCTTCAGGGCGAGGGTGTCGACGGGTGGTCAGTCTTTGGGGCGGCGTGGTGCGGGGCTGTGGCGCTATGACACAATCGGGGTTCATGTCCCGATGGCCTTGGGTGGGTTCCCTTTTTGTTCTCATGATGATGGTTTTGCCGGTCGGGGCACAGAGCCAGGAAGAAAGCCTGCGCATCTACACCGAGCATCCCCGCCTGTTTCTGGGCTCGCACCACTTGCAACTATTGCAGAAAGAGAAGGAGCGGCGATCGCTGCGCTGGCAGCAATTCGAGCTTTTGATGGCGGGTCACGCGCCCATGCCCGAGCCGGGTTTCGCGGGCGCGTTGTATTACAGAGTTGCCGGAGATCAGGCTAGCGGCCGCGCCGCGGTGACCTGGGCTCTAGGGCCGGGAACGGACCTGCGCCAGCTCGCGCTGGTATTCGACTGGTGCCAGGACCTGCTTTCGCCGTCGCAATCGCGCGCGCTTGCGTCCAAGCTGGCCAAAGGCCTCGGGCAATCGAGTGGTCAGCGGTCCATCCCCGCGGCACGCTCGCGAATACTGGCGGCGATCGCGCTGGCCGATCATCTTCAGGAAGTTTCCCAGCGCGAGCTGGAGCGCGTGATCCAGAACTGGTGGCGCGGCGAAATTGCGCCGGCGCTGCAAGCCGGTCACGATGTGGTCCCGCACGACGATTACTACGCGCTGTTCGAACTGCTGCACGCCGTGCGCGACAATCTCAATATCGATCTGCGCGAATCGGCGCCGGTGTTCTTCAAAACGCTTCCTATTTACGATCTGGTGAGCTATTATCCGGCGACCTATCCTGCGCCCGAAGGCGAGTACCGCATTCCGGCGTCGAAGGGCGCGGGCGAGCCCGACGTGCGCCGCGCCACGATGTCGCGGGCGGCCGAGCTGGCCATGGTCCCGTACGATACCAACGCGCCCGAAAGCCAGATCCTGCAGGGCTGGCTCACGCACGATAATTTTCTGCTGCGCAGCACGCTGGGCACGCCGTACGAGTTCCTGTGGGCCAATCCGTACCACCCCGGCTTGAGCTATTATCTGGCGCCGCTGGTGTTTCACGACGAGACGTTCGGGCGCCTGTTCATTCGCTCCAGCTGGGATGAATCGGCGCGCTGGCTGGGATATTTCGATGGCGAGCTGCAACTATTCGAAAACGGCAGCGTGACGGTGTTGAATGCGGCGCTAGCCTCGGAACCGATGTCGCTGGACACGGCGGTGGTCCTTTTCGGCAAGAACGCCCAAAAGTTCCAGACCATTCTCAACGAGGAGGAAGAAGTGTTCGTCCTGGGCCTGAAACCGCGGCGCACGTATCAGATCGAGGTGGATGATGAGGAAATGACCGAGGGGAGCACGGACTCCGGTGGAATCCTCGAACTGAAACTGCCGCATAAAGTCCAGATCGGCGTGCGGCTGCGCGACGTGCGTCCGGCTACGCCGAAGGCGGCAAAAGTTGCTGCAAGTGATGGCGCAGGTGCTGCAGGTAGTCCTCAATAAGGAATTGCAAATCGACGTCGCCGCCCGGGGATTTCCAAACGTGCTTGGCCGCGCGCGCATCGGCGTGCCGCACGACGTGCGCCAGATGCCGGTTGTAGGCCAGCCAGAGATCCACTAGGTCGCGCCAGTTTCGGCCCGTGTAGTTCTGGGTCCGCACCCATTCGGTCTGGCGGTATGACGGGAGCACGAGGCCGTCTTCGTGCTGTAACCGCACGAAACGCTGATGATTGTTGGCCGCCGAATCGATCAGATGCCCGAGTATTTCCTTCTTTGACCATTTGCCGGGGCCAAGACTCTGGCCAGCCGCCTGCTCGCTGATGGCGAGTAAGCGGGCCCGCGAAGCGTCGAGAGTCCGGTCGAGTTCGGAAGCGACTTCTTCTGCCGTCATGGCGAGATCATAGCATCGGGCCCTTGCGAATCCGACAGGTTTACGGTAAGGCTCGCGCTTCAACCTCACAAACCAATCGGCGCTTGCTTCGTCAAGGGGAAAGTGAGATAACTTGGCGCAGACGGAAGGGCAAACACTTTTGCCTGTCCCTTGTGCATGAACTGAGAAATGGACAGGCAGGAATGCCCGTCCTACCTGCGAGAGGAGAGTACCATGTCTTGTCCGGATTGCGATGGCGTTGCCCGTCGAGAATTCCTGAAGACCGCAACCCTGGGAGGCGCGGGCCTCGTGACCGCGAGTGCCTTGGGCGCGGCGAGCCGGTTTACCGGTTCTTCAGAGACGCTGGTCACCACGCTCTACAAGAGCCTGACCGCGGAACAGAAACAGAAAATCACCTTCCCGTTCGACGATCCGCTGCGCTCGAAGGTGGACAACAACTGGATGATCACGCCGTTCAAGATCGCCCAGTTCTTCACGGCCGATCAGCAGGCCATGATCGACGAGATCTTTCGCGGGCTGCATAATCCGGAGTTTATCGACAAGGTGATGTACCACATGCAGGAGGACGCGGGCGGGCTGGGCGAGTACTCGGTCGCGCTGTTCGGCACGCCGGGCACGGGCAAGTTCGAATTCGTGCTTGCCGGGCGGCATTGTACGGTGCGCTGCGACGGCGATTCGGTGGAAGGCGCGGCGTTCGGCGGCCCGATTTTCTACGGCCACGCGTCGCAGAGCTTCAACGAAGCGCCGGATCATCCTAAGAACGTCTATTGGTACCAGGCCAAGCGCGCTAATCAGGTGTTTCAGGCGCTTGACGGCAAGCAGCGCACGATGGCGCTTTTGGGCGATCCGCGCGAAGAGAAGGCCACGGCCACCGTCGCGCTCAAGAAACCGGGTGAGCCGATTCCGGGCTTGCCGGTGGCGGATATGACGCGCGATCAGCGGGAGCTGGTCGACAAAGTGCTGGCCGACCTGCTGCTGCCGTTCCGCAAAAAGGACGCCGACGTGGCCATGAAGTACATTCGCCAAAATGGCGTTGAAAAGCTGACCATGTCGTTCTACAAGAATCTGGACATCGGCAATGACGGCGTCTGGGATGTGTGGCAGCTCGAGAGCCCGACGATGATCTGGTACTTCCGCGGGGCGCCGCACGTGCATACTTGGGTGAATATCCGGGCGTAAGAGAAAATTCAGGAGCCGGAGGACAGGAGTCAGGAGCTCCCTGGCGATTCGGGTGCTACTGCGCGCGCGGTCATTGTAAGCTGAGAGCACATGGCTGACAACCGGATTGTATCGGCCGCTCCGCTGGAAGAAGAGGCGCAGTTCGAGGCGGGGCTGCGACCGCGGCGTCTCGCCGATTTTACCGGGCAAAGCAAGCTCAAAGAGAATCTGGCCATCGCCATCGCGGCGGCCCGCCAGCGCGGCGAAGCCATGGACCACGTGCTGCTCTATGGACCGCCGGGCCTGGGTAAGACGACGCTTGCGGCCATCATCGCCGAGGAACTCGAAGTCGAGTTTCAGCAGACTTCCGGGCCGATCCTGCAAAAAAAGCTCGATCTCACCGGCATTTTGACCAACATCAAGCAGCGCCAGGTTTTCTTCATCGATGAGATTCACCGGCTGCTACCGGACGTCGAAGAAATTCTCTACGCGGCCATTGAGGATTTTCGCGTGGACATCCTGATCGGGGCCGGGCCGGGCGCGCGTACGCACTCGATCAACATTCCTAGGTTCACGGCCATTGGTGCGACGACACGTCAGGGACTGGTGAGCGGTCCGTTGCGCGGTCGCTTTGGCCTGGTGCTGCGGCTGAATCACTACGATGTCGCCGAGCTGAAGCAGATCGTGCACCGGTCGGCCAGGCTGCTGAATGTCGAAATCGACGAGGAAGGCGCCGACGAAATCTCACGCCGCAGCCGGGGCACGCCGCGCATTGCCAACCGGCTGCTGCGGCGCGTGCGGGACTATGCCCAGGTGCGGGCCGATGGACGCATCACGCGCGCGGTGGCGGAGACGGCGCTCGATCTGCTGGAAGTGGACCGCTTTGGATTGGACGAGATCGACCAGAAGATCATGCTCACGGTCCTCAGGAATTACAGCGGCGGGCCGGTGGGCGTGAACACGATTGGAGCGTCCATCGGCGAGGAGCCGGACACCATCGAGGAGGTCTACGAGCCGTACCTGATCCAGCTTGGGTTTCTGCACCGAACGCCTCGCGGGCGCGTGGCCACCGACAGCGCGTTCGACTACTTCAAAGTGCCGCGCCGGTTGCGCCAGGGCGAGCAGCCGGCTCTTTTTTAGTGCTTCGTGAAGACCGTTTACCTCGGGTTAGGTTCCAATGTCGGCGAACGTGAAGAGATGCTGCAGGCGGCCATCGACCGGCTGCACTCGCCCGAGCTGCGCATCAAGCGCGTCTCATCGGTCTACGAAACCGAGCCGCAGGGGAGGCGCAACCAGCGCTGGTTCCTGAACCTGGTGGCGGAAGCGGAGACCGATCTGTTTCCGCGGCAACTGCTGGGCCGCATCGCCAAAATCGAGCGGCAACTGGGGCGGCGGCGCATGCTTGCCAACGGCCCGCGCACCATCGACATCGACATTCTTTTTTTCGGCGGCTTTACCGTGGAAACGCGGGACCTGACCGTTCCGCACCCGCGCCTCGCCGAGCGCCGTTTCGTGCTCGCGCCCATGGTGGAGTTGGCCCCCGATTTGCGCGACCCGGTGACGCGGCGCACCATGCGCGAGCTACTTCCGGCGACGGCGGGGCAGGAGATAAGGAAGGTAGACGTCAAGATAGCGGTGCGGGAATGAAACTGGTCCAGCGAGAGGCGCAGTGGGTATCATACTAAGCATCATGACCTCCACGGCTCGCAGAGTTTTCATCGCTCTTAGTTTCGCGTCCGTGCTTCTGGCGCAGGCGCCCGACAACAACGGCGCGTCCGCGGCGAAGAAATCTGACGCTCCGGCGGTTCGCAAGGCGGCGCCAATAACGGAGCTTTCCTATTCACCCAGCCTGGATGTGACCGCCATGGACCGCTCCGTCAACCCGTGTGTGGATTTCTACCACTATGCATGTGGCGGATGGATCAAGAAGAACCCGATCCCGCCCGACCAGGCGCAGTGGGACGTCTACAGCAAGCTGGAATATGAGAACGAGATGTTTCTCTGGGGCATCCTCGAGGAAGCCGCCAAGCCGGCGGAGAACCGGAGCGCGGCCCGGCAAAAGATCGGCGATTATTTCCAGGCCTGCATGGACGAGGGCGGGGTAGAGCAGGGCGATGCTTCTCGGCTCGCGCCGGAACTGGACGCCATCGCGCGTTTGAGCTCGATTCACGATCTCGCGGAACTGGTGGCGCTCGAACAACTGAACCGGACGGGAGCTCTGTTCGGGTTCGGATCGAACCAGGACTTCGAGGATTCGACGCGTGTGATCGCGTTTGCCACGGCCGGCGGGCTGGGTCTGCCGGATCGCGATTATTACGTGAAAGACGATATGAAGATGCGGGAGATCCGGGAAAAATATTTGGCGCACGTGGGCCGCACATTGGCGCTCGTGGGCGACGACGGGAAGACGGCGGCGGCGGAGGCGCAGACCGTGATGAATATCGAGACGGCGCTGGCGAAAGCGTCGCTCACGCGCGTGGAGCAGCGCGATCCTTACAAGCTGTTCCACAAAATGACCCTGGCGCAACTGAAGGCGCTGACGCCCTCATTCGACTGGGACCGGTTTCTGGCCACAAGCGGCGCAGCGGGCATTACGACGTTCAACGTCACCGAGCCCGAGTTTTATAAGGAGGTCGAGCGGCAGTTGGCGTCGCAGAGTCTCGCGAACTGGAAGACCTATCTGCGCTGGCACCTGGCGCATTCCAAGGCGCCGTACCTCTCTTCCCGATTCGTAAACGAGAATTTTGCATTCTATGGCAAGACGCTGCGCGGCATCGACGAGCTCCAGCCACGCTGGAAACGCTGCGTGCAGTATGTGGACCGGGACCTGGGGGAGGCGTTGGGGCAGGTGTTCGTCGAGAAGACCTTCGGTCCGGCGGTGAAGTCCAAGGCCGTCGAAATGACGAAGCACGTCGAGAAGGCCATGGAAAACGAGATCCGAAACCTGCCGTGGATGGGCGATGAGACCAAGCAGCAGGCGCTATTGAAGCTGCATACCATGGTGAACAAGATCGGTTACCCGGAGAAGTGGCGCGATTACAGCTCGGTGCGGATCGCGCGCGGCGATTTTCTGGGGAACGTGAACCGCGCGGCCACGTTCGAGGCGCACCGGGTGCTGGCAAAGATCGGCAAGCCGGTGGACCGTGGCGAATGGCAAATGACTCCGCCCACGGTGAACGCTTACTACGACGAGCAGATGAACGACATCAACTTCCCGGCGGGAGTGCTGCAGCCGCCGCTATTCGATTTCAAGATGGATGATGCGCCAAATTACGGCAACACTGGCGCCACCATCGGGCATGAGCTGACGCATGGGTTCGACGATGAAGGCCGGCAGTTCGACGCCAAGGGAAACCTGAAGGACTGGTGGACGAAAAAGGACGCCGAGGAGTTTCAGAAGCGCGCCGATTGCGTTTCCGATCAGTACGCGCACTACACCATCATCGACGACATCAAAATCAATTCGAAGCTAACGCTGGGCGAGGACGTAGCCGACCTGGGCGGCACGGTGCTGGGGTACATTGCCTGGAAAAATGCCACCCGCGGCGAGCCGTTGCAGGCGGCCGAAGGGTTCACGCCCGACCAGCGGTTCTTCATCGGCATGGCGCAGTGGGCCTGCGGCAGCGAGCGCGACGAAAACAAGCGCGTGAACGCCGTGACCAACCCGCATTCGCCGGACGAGTACCGCATCAATGGCGTGGTGGTGAATATGCCGGAATTCGGACAGGCGTTTGGGTGCAAGATAGGGCAGCCGATGGTGAAAGACAAAGTCTGCAGAGTCTGGTAGACGAGCGGGCAACCCTGAGCGAAGCCCGCGCCTATCGGAGGGCAACACAGCAATACAGGCGCTGATGAAAGCCGAGCTGGGGTGCGGATCGCACCTTGGACGGCGCCGCTGGATTCGGAAACAGGTTTCCAGCTAACATCGACGCAGTGGGAATCGATTCAAATCACGCACGCTTTCTTCTGTCCGCCCGGAAGCGGGATGTCTGTTTCCGGAGAACCCTGATGGTGGGCAGGCAATTCTGCGCTCTGGGCGCCGGCGAGCTACAGTCTATGCTTGCGGAGTTCGGATTGGAACCCGACACCGAGGTTCTGAAGGCCAGCCACAATTATGCGGAACCCTTTCTGAAGTTCCTCGGCGCGGAAGACATCGCGTCGCTGGACGCGAGCCCATATGAAGGGGCATCGATTCTGCACGATATGAACCTGCCGATCCCGGCCGACCTGAAGGGCCGTTTCGATGTCGTGATCGAAGGCGGCAGCTTGGAGCATGTATTCAATTTTCCAGTTGCGATTCAAAACTGCATGGAGATGCTGGTTCCAGGGGGCCATTATCTTGGCATCGGTCCAGCCAACAACTTTTGCGGGCACGGGTTCTACCAGTTCAGTCCGGATCTGTTCTTCCGCATTTTTTCGAGTGAGAACGGATTTAACGTCGAGAGAGTGATCCTTTGCGAGGTTCAGGCCGGTTCGGAGTGGTTTGAGGCGCTCGACCCGCTTGCAGCACGGCAGTACGTGGAGTCCATGGGTGGCGCAAAGCCAACGTATGTGATGGTTCAGGCAAGGAAGTTGACGGACCGGCCCATTTTCGCGAAATATCCGGAGCAAAGCGTTTACACTTTTCTTTGGAATGGAGAGTGTCCCGGCAAAGACCGCAGCAAATTGACCATTCCGAGTTCCAGGGCATAACGTTGCCGCGTGTCAGGCAAAGTTTTCGACAACCAATGTCGGGTGTATACTCGCGATACTGAAGAACAAGATAACTGCGGTATTCAAGTCGATTGATCGGTTTCGGGGCTATCACGGCTCGAGTGGCCCGCCGGCGCCGAGTGAGCCCACGCCGGCGCCGAGTGACCCCACGGCAGCGAGTGACCCACTCATGACCTCCTTGCCGTACATCGCACGCGGCGTCGCATACCGCCGGAATTGGGGGGCCGCCGGCGAAGGGGCCGCGCCCGCTCCCTTCGAGGATGAGAAACCAGCCGGTTCATGCAATCCACTGAAGTCGTATTTCGATGCGCACACGGAGGGACGAGGCGTCTGGAAATGGAACCACTATTTCGAGATCTACAATCGTCACTTCAGCAAGTTCGTGGGGCGCGAAGTGCATGTGCTCGAAATCGGGGTGTACAGCGGGGGAAGCCTCGAGATGTGGAGAGAGTACTTCGGGTCAAAGTGCCACGTCCACGGCGTGGACATTGAGGAAGCTTGCAAGGGGTATGAAAACGATTGGACGACGATTTCCGTGGGTGACCAGGCGGATCGCGGATTCTGGAAGCTCTTCAAGGAAAAGAATCCCTGCATTGACGTTCTCATCGATGACGGTGGTCACGAAGCTGAACAGCAAATCGTTACGCTAGAGGAAATGCTTCCTCATCTCCGGCCGGGAGGCGTCTATCTCTGCGAGGATGTGCACGGAGAGCAACACCGGTTTCACTCGTATATTCAGGGCATGGCCACCGGCCTCAATTCCAATATCCCCAACATGAACCATCCGGAAACGAGGATGGCCTGCATCCCCACGCAATTTCAGAGTGCCATCCATTCGATACATCTGTACCCTTACGTGACGGTGATTGAGAAGAACGATCGTCCTCTCCTGGAATTGGCCGCTCCAAAGCATGGAACTGAGTGGCAACCGTTCCTATAAGCGCGCAAGTTACCTTCATTCGGACGCAGGATGGCTTTCGGACTAACATGCGCGTATAATCGAGCCACGTTCGGGGAATCATGCACCAAATGTTGCTACCAGTCACTCGGGCGATGACCGGTGTCTTAGCGCTCTTCCTGTTCGCATCGTTTGCCGGGGCCGCGGATCCAGATCGGGATTTCTCGGGCGCGTGGTATTGGGATGAACAAAAGAGCGACTTGGGCGGGCTTCCATCGCCGCCCGGAGCGATGCTCACCGTAACCCAGGAAGGCGCCGCCATCCGTTGCGCCGACTCGGATAAAGATGGAAAATCGTTGACCGTCCGGAGTTATCACACGGACGGCACGGTGAGTAAGTATCAAGTCGGAACTGCCCGCATGAGCAGTCAGACTAAGTGGGAGGGAGCGGCTTTCCTGATTAGCACGATTGTAAGTGGGACTCAGAATTACGTGGTGATGGATCGCTGGAAATTGTCGCGAGATCACACTGTGCTGACCATCAGGCGTCAGATCCAGCGGGGCGCCGGCGAACCCGGCACGGAAGCCGTTCTGGTTTACCGGAACCAGCATGCGAGCGCGACCGGCTCAGATAAGCCTTCCGGTCAATCCCCGACGCCCAACGCCGGGGCCAATCCGCCGGCCGGCGCGGTGCAGCAGGCTTCCGCCGAGATCGTGGTCCCGGCTGGAACCAAAATTCCGCTCACACTGATTAACAGCCTCAGCACCAAGCATTCGGCGGAGGGAGACCGGGCCTATCTGCAAACCTCGTTCCCGATCGTTATCGACGGCCGTATTGTCATCCCGCGCGGCAGCTATGTGACGGGTACCGTGACCGAAGCGAAACGCCCGGGGAAGGTGAAGGGCAAAGGCGAAATTTTTCTCCGTTTCGATTCGCTGACTCTGGCGAACGGCACTACACGCGATTTTCGCTCCCGATTGGGTGGCACCGACGCGGACGCGGGCCAGTTCGATCGCGCGGAAGGCAAGATCAAAGGCGAAGGCAACAAGGGCGGCGATGCCAAGACAGTGGGCGCGACGACCGCCGGTGGAGCTTCCGTCGGCGCCATCGCAGGAAGCGCGGCGGGCCATGCAGGCATGGGCGCGGGCGTTGGAGCGGCGGCTGGCGCCGCGGCCGGACTAGCGGCGGTAATGCTATCCCGCGGGCCCGATCTGGTTTTGCCCAAGGGCACGTCGTTCGAGATGGTACTCGACCGAGACGTCCGATTCAAGCCGAGCGAGCTTCCGTAAACCCGCGCTTCGGCGGGTCACGATTTCACGGCACATTCTTTCCGAGCCGGAAGCAGGCCATCTCGGTCGAGTTGCGCACCAGCAGCAGACCGTTGTCGATCGCCGGGATGTTCCAGGTGCGGCCTTCGATCGCCGAAAATCGCGCTAGTTCCTGGTGGCTCTCGGGGGTTGCGCGCACCAGCACGACGTCGCCCTGCTCGGTCACGACCACCAGGTGGCCCGAGGCCAGCAGCAGTTGCCCGAAACCGTAGCGGCCGCCCTTCCATTTCAACTCGCCGGTCTTGGCGCCCACACAAGCGAGAATGGATTCATCGAGGCCATAGATGTAACCCTGGTACATCACCGATGAGTTGAACTTGTTCTTCATGTGGTTGTTTTGCCAGACGGGATGCGCGGCATAGGCGTCGCCGGTTTTCGCGATTTCGAGGAGCGCCGCGCCCGCGCCTTGGGCTGACGAAAGCAGCACGCGCGCATCGTCGACGACCACGGGTTGCGAACAGTTCATGTCCATTTGCGCGGGGAAAGGAAATTCCCAGAGCAGCTTGCCGTCCTCGACCGCGATTCCCACGGCGCGCTCTCCGCTGATCCAAACGATTTGCCGGCGCCCGGCGAGAGTGGCCAGGATGGGCGACGTGTAGCCGGCGCGGTCGCTGAGCGATTGCCAGACAGGCTCGCCGGTCAGCCGGTTGTAAGCCACAATGCTCTTGCCGCCGGCGCCGCCTGGGGTGACGATCACTTTTTCGTCGGCAATCAGCGGCGAACCGGCCATGGCCCAGTGCGTGTTTTTCGCTGCGTTGTCGATGAGAATGTTCTTCGACCATTTGGGCTTGCCGGTTGCCGCCGAGAGGCAGTAGAAATCGCCATTCGCGCCGAGCGAATAGACCAGGCCGTCGTGGTACACGGGTGTGGCGCGGGGCCCGGGCCCACCGAGCACTTCGTCGAACAGAGCCGGGTAGGTGAAGGCCCACAACTCGCGGCCGGTGGCGACGTCGTACGCCGTGACGGCCTCGCGATCACGGCGCTGCTCGATGGTGTACGCTCGGTCCTCGCCCACGGTGAACGATGCGTAGCCGGCGCCGATGGGCTGCTTCCACAGGCGCGGCAATCCCGACGCGGGCCACGCGGTCTCGATCTCCGTCTGCGCGTAGATGCCCGCGCGGTTGGGACCGCGGAAGTCGGTCCAGTAAGCGACGGGCAGGATTTTCGCGGGCGCCTTGGGCGCAGAAGCAGCAGGTGTGCTTTCCGCTGGCGTAACACTCTTCACCGGCGCGGCACTCGCCACGGGCTCAGCCGTGACCGGCGGGGGAGCTTCCGCGTGCTGCCGGGCACGAGTGGCCTCCACAAAAGCATCATGCCGGGCGCGGCTCGCGAAGGAGACGCCATAAGGCTTCACGTTGCCGTCCCACAGGATGTGCATGCCGTAGACATAAAAAAGCTCGACAATGGCGACGATGCAGATTCCCAGCGTGCCGGCGAGCCGCCGCAGCACGCCCAGGTCGCGGCGCATCCACAGCAGCGCCAGGCCGAGGGGAGGGAAGAGGAAAATGCTGAGCCAGAGAGCGAGCCGGCTGCGAAGCATAGCGTCACTGTATCACCGGGCGTGACCCCATAGAAGGCGTTCACTATTGGGAACGCGATATCTCATGGAGAAGTTCGCAGCTTTTCTTCTACGCTGCGTACTTTGTCGTCCATGGTCTGCTCGCGGTCGATGCGGGTCCCCACGCGGATATTGGTCGAAATGCGAGGCACACCCATGGCGTGAATCGCCTCGTGGCATCGCTTGATCGCGCCGAAGACGTCGTCCCATTCGCCTTCGATGTTCGTGCCATATGCGTGAAGCCTGGTTTTGAGGCCGGCTTCGGACAGGATGCGCTCGCACACCGCGACCTCGCGTGAAACAGAGACGCCGATTCCCATAGGAACCACGCATAAATCAGCGATGACTTTCATTCGTGCCCTCCGGAGTCAGTTGTGTGACGGCCGCGGCCGCGTTGTCGGACACCTCTCGCAGGCCGTTGCGATTCTATACCCTACAGCCCCAAGCGGTGTGCGATCGTGGGAAACTCGAAAGAAACGAGGTAATAAATGGCCGGCTACTATCACGATGAGGACTTGCCGCGCTTTCCCGAGGTTGGCAAGAACGCGCCCGATCTGTGGAAGAAATTTTCCGAATGGTACGGCGCGGTTTTCGCGGAAGGCGCGCTGACCGAGCGTGAAAAGTGCCTGATCGCGCTGGGGGTGGCGCACGCCGTGCAGTGCCCGTATTGCATCGACGCCTATACGCAGGCGTGTCTCGAGAAGGGCTCGAATCTCGAACAGATGAGCGAAGCCGTCCATGTGGCATCCGCCATCCGCGGAGGAGCGTCTTTAGTGCATGGCATGCAAATGCGCAACGCAGCCGCGAAGGTAAGCATGTGAGTCTGGCGAGCGCGGCACATCCGCTGGCTTCTTCCACGGCCCAGTTGCGTGTGCTGAACGGCGCGACGCACGCGCGAAAGCCGTTTACCGAGGCGCTGGCGGAATCGGGGCTCGCGCCCCTAACCGCCACCGGGATCTCGGTTTTTCAAATCAACGTGGGCAAGCTGTGCAACCAGACTTGCGGGCATTGCCACGTGGACGCCGGTCCAGACCGTCGCGAGATCATGACGCGCGGGACTGCCGAGTTGTGTATCGAAGCGTTGCGCGCGAGTGAGATCCCAACCGTAGACATCACGGGCGGCGCGGCCGAGCTCAATCCAAATTTCCGCTGGCTGGTGGAGCAAAGCCGCGCTCTGGGCCGGCAAGTGATGGACCGCTGCAATCTCACGGTACTATTGCTGCCCTCGCAGACCGATCTGGCGGAATTTCTTGCGGCCCACGAGGTCGAAATCGTGGCCAGCCTGCCGTACTATCTCGAGCCGCAGACCGATGCGCAGCGGGGCGAAGGCGTTTTCGCCAAGTCCATGGAGGCCCTTCGAAAGCTGAATGCGATGGGGTATGGGCGCGAGGGATCGGGTTTGCGGCTGGATCTGGTCTACAACCCGGTGGGGGCTTTCCTGCCGCCGGCACAGCGTTCCGTTGAGGCGGATTTCAAACGCGAGCTTGCGCGGCGGCACGGCATTGTATTCAACTCGCTTTACACCATCACCAACATGCCGATCAGCCGCTTCCTCGATTTTCTGCTGCGCAGCGGCAACTATGAACGCTATATGGACAAGCTCGTGAACGCTTACAACCCGGTGGCGGCCGGCGGGGTCATGTGCCGCTATACGCTTTCGGTTGGTTGGGACGGGACGCTCTACGATTGCGACTTCAACCAGATGCTCGACCTGCCGCTGGGGTTCGGCGTGCCGGCGCATATCCGCGATTTCAACACCGCGCTGCTCGATGGCCGGCGCATCACCGTGGGCCAGCACTGTTACGGATGCACGGCGGGCAGCGGGTCCAGTTGCGGCGGGGTCACCTTGCAAAGCTAATGGGTTGGTACGGATGAATCGTCCTCTGTTCCTCTTCTAGCTGCGTTGGCAGCGCCAGGCAATGTTCGCTACGACTCGCGGGCCAACCAGATTTATGCCGGGTACGGCGCAGGCATCGTGGATGTCGTCACGGGAAAGAAGATCGGCGATTTTCCACTGAATGGGCGCGGGAATCATGGGCGTGTTTCAGGGGCAGGATCGTTGAATATTACACCCCAATTAACCCAGAATTCCGCTGCGCGGTCGGCATTATTTGTACGCGACTTAAGGCGGCCATATCTTGCCGTGCTCCATTGCGGAGCGCAACCTGACGAGGTCCGCGTATACCAAGCGCAAACGTAGACTTGCGTCGTAGGGGATATCCCTATAAGACCATTCGGGGCTTGTATTTTCGGCGCGGGTGGTGCTAGTCTTAGTTTCGACTGCGACATGAAAAATTTCCGTTTCGCGGTCGGCTGCAACACGGCAGGACGTTTGGTGTTCACGAGTGCATCCGTGCGCGTATCGAGACCCGGCCAACGCTCCCCAACCGAAATCTCATCTCCCAGGGGCGGTAGTGCAGCCCGGTCCCTATCGTCATCGAATTTCTTTACGCTGTTTCTTTGATGCACTTTGAACGCTTACGCGCTGACACGGGTTGCCGGCGCCGGGATTAGTGGGCAAGGAGGATTTTCAAGAATGGCAAGACAAAGCACACAACATAAGCTCGATCGGGTGAGATCGCCACGAGTGCACATTACTTATGACGTGGAAGTCGGCGGCGCGATCGAATTGAAGGAACTTCCGTTTGTTATGGGAGTACTGGGCGATTTCACGGGCCAGCCGGTGGAAGCCATGGCCAAGCTGAAGGACCGGAAATTTGTGGAAGTGAACCCCGACAACTTCGATAGCGTGCTGGCTTGAATGAAGCCGCACCTCGCATTTTCCGTTGAAAACAAGCTCACCGACGAGGCCGACGCCGGCCAGTTGAAGGTGGATCTGAACTTCAAGAGCTTGCAGGACTTCGAGCCGGAACAGGTGGCCAGGCAGGTGAAGCCTTTGCGCGAACTGCTCGAGTTGAGGACGCGCCTCTCGGACCTTCGGGGCAGTCTGCAGGGGAACGACAAGCTGGAGGAGTTGCTCCAGGACGTCATTAACAATACCGAGAAGTTGAGCAAGCTCAGGGAGGAAGTGAAGCCGGAGGGAGAACCCAATGCCTGAGAAACAAAAGTCAGCTACTGCCGCTCAAGTCACCGAGCAGCAGGAGCGCGGCCTTCTGGATCAGATCGTCGAACAAGGGAAACTCGGTAAGGACCCCGCGGCACGCGAGCGCGGCAAGAGCCTGGTGAAGGAATTCGTGAGCCAGGTGTTGCAGGGCGAGATGACGGTGTCGCGCGACACCGAGTCCATGATCAACGCCCGCATCGCGCAGATCGACCATCTGCTCTCCATTCAGCTGAATGAAATTCTACATCACGCCGATTTCCAAAAGCTGGAGGGGAGCTGGCGCGGCCTGAAGTACATGCTCGACCAGAGCGAAACCAGCGACATGCTGAAGATCAAGATCCTGAATTGCAGCAAGAGAGAACTGCTGCGGGATCTGCAGCGAGCGCCGGAATTCGACCAGAGCGCGCTATTCAAGAAGGTCTATGAAGAGGAATTCGGCGTGTTCGGCGGCGCTCCCTTCGGGGCGTTGATGGGCGACTACGAATTCAGTAAAGGTCCGGAGGACCTGGAACTGCTCGAGAAGATCTCCAATGTGGCTTCGGCCGCGCACGCGCCATTCTTGTCGGCGGCGGCGCCTGAGCTGTTCAACATGGAGAGCTTCACTAACCTGGATGCGCCGCGCGACATCGCCAAGATTTTCGACACCACGGAGTATGCCAAGTGGAAGTCCTTCCGCCAGTCGGAGGATTCCCGTTACGTCGCGCTGACGCTGCCGCACATCCTGATGCGCCTGCCGTATGGCAAGGACAACGTGCAGGTGGACGGCTTCAATTACGAAGAGAATGTGGACGGCACCGACCACACAAAGTATCTCTGGGGGAACGCTGCCTGGGCGCTGGGCTCGCGGCTGACGCAATCGTTCGCGCAATATAGCTGGTGCGCTTCTATCCGCGGCGTGGAGGGCGGCGGGCTGGTGGAAGGCTTGCCGACGCACAACTTCCGTACCGATGAAGGCGACATCGCGCTGAAGTGCCCGACCGAGGTTCAGATCAGCGACCGCCGCGAGAAGGAACTCGCGGACCAGGGCTTCGCGCCGCTGGTGCACTGCAAGGGCACGGACTACGCG
>JBGPKX010000090.1:0-17192 GCA_041486185.1 Bryobacteraceae bacterium
ATGAATGCACGTGAAGCCGCGCGACGGGCTCGCGTGCAGTTTGGCGGCGTCGAGCTAGCCAAAGAAGACTGCCGCGACGCTCGCGGAATCGGGTGGATCGAAACGCTGCTGCAGGACGTTCGCTATGCACTTCGCGGTTTCCGCCGCACGCCGGGCTTCGCGCTCACGGTAGTCGCGACCATCGCGCTGGGGCTGGGGCTTAACACCACGCTGTTTACTATTTTCAATGCCTACGTGCTGCGGCCGGTGGCGGTGCGCGACCCTTATAGTCTGTACATATTCCACTGGACAATTAAGAGCGGCGAGGGACTGCGGTTCACCTGGCGCGAGTTCGAGGACTTCCGCAAACAGAACCCGACGTTTTCCGAGGTGATGGGAGCTCAATGGTTGTTCGCGCGCGTGGAAGGGCACCCGCTCATGGGTGAACTCGTTACGGGCAACTACTTCCGCATGCTCGGGGCCGGCGCGGCTTTTGGCAGAACGCTGCTGCCTGGGGATGATGCGGCGCCTGGAAGCGAACCGGTCATCGTGCTGAGTCACGCGGCGTGGCAGAGAAAATTCGGCCGCGACCCGGAAATAATCGGCAAGAAACTTATCTTTCACGGTTACCCGCTGCGGGTGGTCGGCATCGCGAGGGAGGGATTTTCGGGCCTGGGGGACACGCCGCGTGATTTCTGGGCGCCGATGAGCATGGCCGGGCAGATCGGAGATGGGCCGAACTTGTTTGGGCCGGAGCAGCCCCGGCGGATCGACGTCACCGGCAGGCTGAAGCGGGAATTGAGCGTGCGGCAAGCCACGGCGGCCCTGACGACCTGGGCGCGGCAGATGACGGCGGACCGCCCGGAAGCCGAAAGAGCGATCGGCGCAAATCTCCGGTCGCAGGCCACGGCGCTTCCGTTCGACACCGAGGCGGTTCTGTTTTTCTCGCCGATCCTGGCGGCGTTTGGCCTGGTGCTGCTGATCGCCTGCGCCAACGTGGCCAGCATGATGCTCGCCCGCGCCATGGCTCGCCAGCGGGAGATTGGCATCCGGCTCTCGCTGGGCGCGGCGCGCTCACGGCTGATCCGTCAGTTGCTCACGGAGTGCGTGCTGCTGGCGCTCCCCGCGGCGGCGGCCGGTTTTGCGCTTTCGCAAGCGACCATTCAATATGGCCAACGCCTGATGTTCGCGACGATGCCGGCGGAACTGGTCGAATTCATTACCGTGATCGCGCTGCCGCCGGACGTGCGCGTCTTTGGATTCATGCTGGCGGCGGCGCTGGGTTCGGCGGTGCTGTTCGGGCTCGCTCCGGCGATCCAGGCGACGCGCCCTAATGTGATGCAGGCGGCGCGCGGCGATTTCTCAAGCGACTTCCGGCCGGCGCGGCTGCGCAACGCCCTCGTCGCCGGGCAAATCACCATGTGCGCGCTGCTGCTGATTTGCGCGGGCGTACTGCTGCGCGGCGCGAGGCGGCTGGCCAACTTCGAAGTCGGGCTGAAGACCGCGGGCATGGTGGAGATGGAAATTCAGGACAAATTCCGCGCGCGGATTCTGGCGCGGCTGGCGGCCGAGCCGGTGGTACAGACGGTGGTCGCGGCGCAATCGCCGCCGCTCGATGGAGCGCTCCCAACCGTGCCGGTGGTGGCCGGCGATAGCGCGAGCGCGGTGGGCGCCTGGTACAACTTCGTGTCACCGGAATATTTCCCGGCGCTCGAAATCCCGATTCTGCGCGGCCGGAATTTCACGCGCGACGAAGCCGCGGCCGGAGCGCCCGTGGCCGTCATCAGCCTGGCAACGGCGCACCTGTTTTGGCCAAGCCGGGAAGCGGTGGGGCAATCGATTCACATGGTGCGAGACCCGCAGGACCACACGCAAAGCCGCGTGCAGCGCCATGAATCCGTCCGCGTCATCGGCATTGCGCGCGATATTGTGAGCTGTTGCGCAATTCTGGGGGTCGACAAGACGTGCATTTACCTTCCCACGACACCCGCGGAGAATGGCGACGCACTGCTGGTGCGCGTCCATGGCGACGCCGAAGTGGCGCGCCGGAAGCTGGACGCGGAGATCGCCCAAATCAACCCCGGCGCCATTGACCAGATTCACCGCATGGACCAGATGCGTGCTGCCGGCGTCTATCCATTCCAGGCGGCATCGTGGATCTGCGCCTGCGTAGGAGCGCTCGCACTGCTGCTCACGCTGTCCGGAATTTACGGCGTGCTCTCGTACCTGGTCACGCAGCGCACCAAGGAAATCGGCATACGGGTGGCGCTGGGGGCGTCCACGGGCAGCGTGACATTTCTGGTGTTGCGGCAGTCGATGCGGCTCGCGGGCTTTGGGATCGCGATAGGCAGCGTGATGGCGCTGGGCGTGTCGCGACTTTTTGCGGCGCACCTGGTGGGCATCAACATGTTCGACGGCCTGGCTTATGGCGGCGGGGTGCTGCTGGTGATCGCGGCTTCGGCGGCCGCGGCCTATTTCCCCTCGCGCCGGGCGGCACGCATCGATCCGACCACCACGTTGCGCTACGACTGAACACGCGCGGCGCGTTACCCTAGCAGTAGCGTGCTTGAACTGCTATGGCTGTCCTGATTCTGATGCTGCTGGCCCAGGCGGGGGCGATGAGCTGGTTCGTCCGACAAGGCGATCTGGAAGCGACCCGGGCCATGCTTGCGGTGGGCGCGGACCCGAATAAACGCGACCCTTTCCGCGCCACGCCGCTGTATTGGGCGGTATCGAAGAACCACGCCGATATGACCGTGCTTCTGCTGGACTACAACGCCGAAGTCAACGCCACTACTTACTCCGCCACGCCGCTGCACGACGCTGTGATGAACAACCGCATGGACCTGGTGGAGCTGCTGCTGGACCATAAAGCCGACATCAACGCGCGCCATCTGGATGGCGGCTGGACACCGCTCGATTTCGCGGTGATACGAGGTTTTCTGCCGCTCGCGAAACTGCTGATCGACCGCGGCGCCGACATACGCGTGGCGGATAAATCGGGAATGACGGCGCTCGCTTCCGCCGCCGCGCGCGGCCGGACCGAAATCGCGCGCTTGCTGATTCAGAAGGGCGCCGACCTGAATGGGCGTGACAACGCCGGCTCGGCGCCGCTCGATGAAGCCATATTGAAGGGCTTCGGCGACACGGCGGCGTTGCTGGTGGAATCGGGAGCGGAGATCGACAGCGCGAATCCTAAGACGGGCACAACTCCTTTGCATGAGGCCGCAATGAAAGGCGAGAGCGCGGTCGTCGAGCTACTGCTCGCGCGGAAAGCGGACGTCGCGGCCAAGGACAACTCCGGTCTATCGCCGGTCGAGAATGCGGTCCGTTTCCATCACACCGAAGTGGCGCGTAATCTGATGGCACGCGACGAGCATGCGAGGGCGACAAACGGCTCCTATGCCGGTCTGCTGGAAGAAGCGGTTCTTAGAGGATATGCGGACACCGTTGAGATGCTTCTCAGCCGCGGCGTGGATGGGAATGCGCGCTTCGCTTCCGGGTCGACTCCGCTCCACGATGCCGCACTCAAGGGACACGATGAGGTCGTCAAACTGCTGCTGGCGAAGGGTGCGAATGTAAACGGGCGCAACCAATCGGGGGCCACGCCGCTGCATGACGCCGCGCTCAACGGAAAGGCCTCGACCGTTAAGATTCTGCTGGCGCGGGGAGCCGGCATCAACGCCCGGGAAACGGAATCGGGCACCACGGCTCTCTATGCGGCAGCGTCTCTCGGGCGCGAAGATGTGGCCGCTCTGCTATTGGAGAAGGGGGCAGATCCGAATATTTGCAGCAAAGATGGAGCCAGCCCGCTGCACGCTGCTCTGGCAGGCGGATACAAAAGCATTGCCGAGAAAATTCGCGTCCAAGGCGGACGGGAGTAACTTCAAATCTTACTTCGGCGAGAAGCTGAAATTGGAAATGTAGACTTCGTCGGTGCCGGGCAGGTAGAAGCCGAACTTGCCGTTGGCCGGATTGAGTTCCGAAGCGGGCCACGTATCCAGCACGGCCCAACCGCTTCCTTGCTGCACGCTGGTGACCACGCTTTCCGCGGATATGTCGATCTTGATGGTGAACTGCAGCTCCTTCACCGCCGCGGCTTTCAACGATTCCGTCTTGTCGGAATCCTTCACCTTCTTGCCGCCGGCCATCTGCTGGCGATGGATACTTTTCTTATCGACGCCGAACAATACATAGTCGCTCTTATTGTCCACGCAGCCCACCACCCACTGAATCTTTCCTTTTCCCAGGATTCCGGCGTCGCGTCGTGCCGTAAAAACAATCGTGCCCGTGCTGGGAACAGCCGGATACAAAACCAGCCCGCCACCGCGGTGCACGAACCAATCGTTTTCCGCCTTCCAGCCGGAGGTTGCCGCCCACTCCTCCATTTTGACCGGTCCGACGACCTTGGCCGGGCCCGATCTGGCCGTGAGGTTCAGAACGACGTTGGCCGGCCGTCCAGCCGCAATCGTGACCGTCTGGCTGGCGTCGTTATGTCCCGGCGCGCTGGCGCTAAAAACATACTGGCCTTCTTCAAGCTCCAACGACGGACCGTGCACTTCGTGCGATTTGTTGTCCGGAGTCCTGTAAGTGACGACGGCGCTGGCCGGGGCGACGCTGATCTTTACCGGCACCTTGGCGGCCGGGAGCACCACGTCGGGAGGCCCGAACTGCGACGTTTCTCCAGCCTTGAACACATGAGCAATCTGTTTGTGCCGGTGACCATCGGTCAGATCGATCGCATGACTGCCTGGCGCGATGTTCGGGAATGAAAAGCTGCCATCCGCTCCCACCGCGCCGATGGGCTTTTGATCCAGCAGAACCTGGAGCCCCGCGGCGGCGCCGTGAAGAGCCAGCGCGCCCATGGTCGGAACCGGACGCAGAGTAAACTGCAGCTTGGCCTCCTCACCCTTCTTGATCTCCACGTTTTGCGCGGCTACATCCTGAAAGCCGTCCTTGAACACGCGCACGGCGTGCGGCTTGACGGCGAGATTGGTGATGCGCACCTGGCCGCCTTTGCTCTTCTTCTTGGTTTGCGGCTTGCCATCGATTTCCACCCGCACATCATCCTCGCCCGTCACGATGAGCACCGATCCTACATTTCGATCCGAGTAGAGTTGGATCTGCAGAACGGGCGCGGCCCCGGTGGTCAGGCTCATGGTGTGCCGGTCTTTGCCCTCGGTGAGGACCACGTCGTGACTGCCGGGGGTGAGGTTGGGCACGTCGAGGCCATTGGGGCCCACATCGCCCAAGTCCTGATTGTCCACCGTCACCTTCACGGGTGAATACGTGGCCTGGATGTGCGCTTGAGTGCCGAAGCTGGATACCACCACAGCCTTCGCTTCCTTAGCCGTAGGAGGCTCGCTCAGCACCGGAGCGCGCCCGGGAGCGGCTTCGAATGTGATGCCCGTCTTGACGCCGCCGGAAGCGATCTCGAGCGTGTGCTTGCCCCAGGCGACGGCTTCGTTCGTAAACTGGCCCTCCTGCAATTCCCACGCTTGCTGGTCGTCCAGCTTCACTTTGCCGAAAGCGAGATCGCTCGCGATGCGCAGGCTCTGCGGCATCTCGACCACCGGGGCAGGCGGCGGCACCGGGCTTAGCGTCAAATCCACTGCCGCCGGCGAGCCGCGCCGCACCACCAGCGATGTGCTGGCGGTCAGGAAGCCGTCTTTTTCAGCCGCAATCTGGTACGTGCCCACGGGCAGACTCAACGAGAGATTGCTCGAGCCACGGGCTTCACTGTTGACCCGGATGGTCGCGCCTGGCGGGTTCGTGCGAATCTCCACCGCCACGGGACGCAGGGCGGCAACGATGAACCCGGCAACGAGAAGTACCACGGCGGCCGCCGCCGATCCCCAGATCACCATCTTGTTGGCACCCGGCTTCTTCGGCTTGGAGGCATCGGGCTGCGGGTGTTCCGACGGCCTGGATGGCCCGGAAGGCACGGCTGGGGGTATGGCTGGAGGCCCTGCCGGCGGGGCTGCCGCTCCACCGGTCATCGGACTTTGCAGCACGATCGTGGCGAAACGCCCGCTAACGCCTCCTGGAGGCGCCGGCGGGCTCGAACTTTCTGCCCCTGTGCCGGCCGGTGCACTTTCGAACCCGGCTGGATGCTCGGCCGCGGCTTGCGGACTCTCGGCGGACGGCGGTTGCGTGGCCGGTGGTGCCGGTTGCTCCCGCAGTTTTCGCTCGAAGTCCTCCCAGCCGGCGGGAGTAGCATCGTGCCCCGCGGTGGGGACGGCCACCGTTTCCTGCTGCGCGGCCACAACCTCCGTGGCCCTCGCCTGCAACTCGGCGCGGCTCTGATAATCGGGGGCCGACTTGGTGAGCGTGGACATCAGTTGCGCGAGGCGTGGTTCTCGCGGATAAGCCACCAGACCATCCTCGATCTGCGCCAGCGCACCCTGCACGTTACCGGCGGCTTGCATGCGGCGCGCCTCGGCCACCCACTGGCTGACTTCCGCCTCACGCTTGTGGTCGAGCGTCATGCCGAGCACGCCCTTGGCCAGCGAGTGATTCGGATCGAACTCGAGCGCCTGCCGGCTGAGCGCCTCGGCGGCCCGCCAGTCGGCATCCATCACCGCCCGGGCCTGCTCCAGCAGCGTTTCCAGCAGGAATGTGCGGATCACGTTGTTGCGCTCGTCCATGGCGAAGGCGCGGCGCAACACCTCGATGGCTTCCTCGAACCGCCGCTCCGAGCACAACTCCTGCCCCTGCTTGAAAAACTGCTGCGCCTCCGCGGCGCGCGCCTGGCTCTGTTTGGCCAATTCTTCGAGCGCGGTCATTTCCGGATCGTCGGGAAACTCGGCTCGGGCGTTGTGCAAAAGTTCGATGGCACGCTCGTAATCGCCCGTTTCCAGGTGACGGTCGATCTGCTCCACCCAGCGCGCTTTAGCATCGGCGCGCGATTGCTGATCGCGGCGCTTCATCACGCGCTCGATTTCGAAGTCCAGACCCGGATACTGTTTGTGGATGGTCTGGAGAATCTCCCACTGGCCCAGCGCTTCGTTGTATTGCCCGCGTTCCTCATAGGCGCGGGCCTTGGCCACGATGGAGTTCACCAGATCGCGCTTGTCGCGAATCAGGCGCAAGGCGCGTTCGAAATGCGGTTCGCCAGGGTAGGTTTCGAGCGCTTCTTTCAGGATGTTGACGCGGCGCTCGAGATCGGGCTCGCCCTCCACGCGACGGTCGATTTCGGCTACGCGCGCCGAGAGATCCTGGCGTTGCCGCTCTTCCACATCGAACTTCAGCGCCTGAAATAGCGCATGGCCGGGATACTTGGCCAAATATTGCTGGCAGATGGTAAGCGCCGCCGAGAAATTTCCGTCCACCAGGTTCTTGCGCGCTTCCTGATAGGAGTTGCGCAGCGAGTCGTGTTCGGAGCGGACCTGGTTGTAGAACGTCTGATACGAAATGCCGCGGTCCGGGGCTGCCGTGTCGGGCACGCGGCGATCGAGATCCACCAGGCGTTCGAGTTTCGTGAGCGCCGAGCTCATCTCCCCGCTCTGCCAGGCTTCGAGCGCCTGCTGGTACAACTCCTCTTTTTCCTTGCGCGCTTTGACGTACTGCTCCTCGCGGCGGTCTACTTCGGAAACCATTTGCAGCGCGCCGGTGTCCTTGGGGCGCAATTGCAGCAGGTTCTGCAGGGCGTCGCGCGCGTGGCCGAACGCGTTATTTTCCAGGTGCTGGCGCGCCAGCTTCAGCCATTCATCCACCTTGGCTTCGCTGCGGCGCGTCTCGATGCTCGATTTGAGCGTGAGGGCCGCGCCATTGGTAGGATCGAGCTGCAGAATCTCCTGAATCTTCTGCAGCGCCAGCAGGTACTCCTCCTCCTGCATGCAGTTGCGCGCGCTTTCCAGCAGTTGCCCGATGGTTTTCTGCCGCACCGCCTGATCCAGCTGGCGGCGAAGCAGAGTCATGGTGGTTTCGACGTGGCCTTCGGCCTCCAGCTCGTTCAAAATCTCGGCGGCGAACTGAAAGTTGCCCTGTTCATACGCCTTGGTAGCCTTCTGAATGCGCGGCTGCAGGCGGGCGGTATCGAAAATCTCAATGGTCTCGTTGCGCTGCGCCTTGATCAAGGTGTCGGCGAATTCCTTGGCGGTGGAAAAACGATTCCACGGCTGCTTGGCCATGGCCTTGTGAATCACGCGGCTCACCATCTGGCTCACCGCCGGGTTCAGATCGGAAACCGCGGGTGGCACCACGTGCATGATGGCGTTGGCGGTCTCCTGCTCGGTGGGGAAGTCGAAGGGCCGGCGACGCGTCAGGGACTCGTAGAAAACCACACCCAGTGAAAAGATGTCCGAGAGCGGCGAGGCCGGCTTCATCTCGAGCTGCTCCGGAGCCATGTAGGGCAGCGTGCCGCCCGCGACCGTCATGGTGTTGGTGGTGTCGGCCATGTGCGCCACGCCGAAATCGATGATCTTGACCGCGTCGTCGGGCATCACGAAAATGTTGCTGGGCTTGAGGTCGCGGTGCACCAGACCCCGTTCGTGCGCCGCATGCAGCCCGCGGCAGGTCTGCAAAATGATCTCGATCGTGCGCTCGACGGTAAGCCGCTGGCTGGAGGTGCGGATCAAATGGTCCAGCGTCACGCCCGGCAGCAGGGGCATCACGAAGTACGGCTTGGTCGCGCCATCCTCCTCGAATTCGCCAATATCGAAGATCTCGACGATATTGGGATGGCTCATGGAGGCGAGGATGCCGCACTCCTTGCGGAACAGGTCGAGAGCCAGCTTGTTAGGACTATCGCGCAGCGTCTTCAGCGCTACTTCGCGCTGCACGACGGCGTCGAACGCCTTGTACACAAGGCCCATACCACCCTTGCCAATGACGTCCAGGGTGTCATAGCGGTCTTTGATTCTCTTTCGGGCGGCCATGCGAGTGCGGTTCTATTCATGATACAGCCACCAGGGGCTGGAATGAGTCAGGAGTTAACCCGGAAAGAGTTCTCAGGCTTGGGTCGCGGCACGGCACTTATGCCGGTGCAGGATCATGCCTGGTATCTTCCACTGATTACACCACCACTGGCCACACCACCCAGGTGGAACTGGTCCAGGAGCCTGTTGAAAACGCGAAGCGACCGCTTCCTTACGGTCGCGGCGCACAATGCGCTTGTTGAATTCAGAGCAGTTGCTGACCGGCGCGCGTGAGCAAGCGGTGTCCGAGGCACTTTTTTCAACAAAACTCCTAGGTGTTCACCTGTAGCCTGGGAGGAGCCTCGGACTCGCTAACCGGAACCCTTCTGTGGCGTCGAAAGAGAGAAGTCCATCCGACAAGGTGACCCAAAGTTAATCCGGGAGGACTCTATCGCATGAACGGCACTCGTTTCGCGGGGACGATCTGGCAGGACTTGCGCTATGGCGCCCGGGCGCTTCGTCTCAACCCCGCCTTCACCTTGGTGGCGGCGCTGTCTCTTGCCCTGGGCATCGGCGCCAACACCGCCATTTTCCAGTTGCTGGATGCAGTGCGCTTGCGCACGCTCCCGGTGAAGAACCCGCAGGAACTCGTTGAAGTGAAGATCGCCGACCGCAACTGGGCCTCGGGAGCTTTCACCAGCCAGCACCCGGAGATCACCAACCCTCAATGGGAACTAATCCGCAAGCAACAGGAAGCGTTTTCCGGCATCTTTGCCTGGAGCGGCGACACCTTCAATCTTGCCCACGGCGGCCAGGCCCGGTTCGCGCAGGGTCTCTGGGTGAGTGGCGACTTTTTCAATGTGCTGGGCGTGCCTCCCGTTCTGGGCCGCGTTTTTACCGCTGCCGACGACCACCGCGGTTGCGGATCGCCGGGAGTCGTGATCAGTTATCCGTTTTGGCAGCGCGAATTCGCGGGGCTTGCCTCGGCGTTGGGCACGAAGCTGACGCTCGACGGCCACCCCTTCGAAGTGATCGGCGTCACGCCTCCCGGTTTCTTCGGCGTTGAGGTGGGCCGCAGCTTCGATGTGGCCGTGCCAATTTGCTCAGAGGCGGTGATCAAAGGCGAGAACACCAGGCTCGACAAGCGCTACGGCTGGTGGCTCGCCATCACCGGCCGCCTCAAGCCCGGTTGGACGCCGGCGCGTGCCTCGGCCCAATTGGCTCGTTGAGGACAACGTGAAAATGACCACTTCCTACGGTCGCGGCTCCGATAACGCGAATTCCGAGCCGCACGCGTCAGCAAGCGGAAAGGGAGCGCCAGGCGTTCAGAGCAGACGATCCCGCCGCAGCCGTAGGATACTGCGCACAAAACCTAGCAGAACCATGGAGAGCAGACCCATCGCCCAGATCGAAAACAGCGTCTGACGGGTCTCGGAGACAGGCCCCTCCTGGAACGGCAGGCTGGCCACGCCCCCGATGATGCCGGCGACCAGCCAACCCAGCAGGATTGCGAGCAACGGCAGTTTGTCCCAGAGGCCGCGGACGGCGCGCCGTACCGGGCTGCGCCCGGATTGAAGCGCACGGCCGGGGCCGGTGGCGGAGAGTTTGGCGCGCGGCCCAATCCGGGAACTCTCGGCAAGTTGTTGCGCCCGCGTGGCTGCCTGGGCCGCTTCCACGAATCCGGCGTAGGAGCCCAGCTCAAAGTGGGCTTGTGCAATGTCGATGTGAGCCCTGGACAATGCCAGACTGCCCGAGCCCAGCGCCCGGGCGGATTCAAAGGCAGTCATTGCCGCGTCTATCGAGGCCTCTGCCTGGATGTGCGCCAGTACGCTCAGCCGGCCCACGAGCTCCTGCACCGGGCCGCGCATCGCACTGAAAGCAGGGTCCTGCCGCGCCGCATCGGCATGCGCAGGGTCAGCCAGTATGGCCCGCTCCAGGTGCTGCAGGGTGGCGGCCTGATCTCCCGACTGCGCCGCTGCACGTGCCATTTGAAATTCGGCGGCGCCAGCGGCTTGGGAGGCCCCATCGTCCCAGTGGCTCAGAATGCCCAATTCGAGCGCCGCTACTGCCGCTCCATGCAGCACCAGGCTGTCCACCACGGCTTCCGAAATGGAGGCCGGTGCGGATGCAACCCTGGGCGCAGGCATCTGGCTGTGCGCCGAGTTGCCTCCAGCCGCCGCCGGAGGAGACGCTTCCACCCCGTATCCCGCTGGGAACTGGATCGCCATACAAAATCTTATCGGCCATACGGAGGTGTACTATCCAACATATTTGGGCGGAAAATCGGGCGAAAACCACTGAATTTACGTGACTAGCGGACAGCGGACGTCATCCATATCTCGGCACCGGCGGATGCTCAAACCGTCCGCTGCCCAATACCACGAAGGAGGGTACACCTTGGCCGTGTGCGAGAATCACTGCCCTCCGTTAACCCCTGCTTGCTTCCCTTTGAAATCAAACTAAAATTAGCATTGAATTCCCGGGATTCCCATGAAAATAAACGATATAATGAACTAGCGCCAGAGGACAGCGAGAACCTGTGCAGTGTCTTTATTGCGATGCTGAATTAAAACCTTTCCGGGGCCTGTTTGACGAAGACTTCTGCTGCCGCGATCACCGGGAGAAGTATTTCTCGTCGTTCCGGAAAGCGGTAAATCGCCTTCCGGTTCTCGATATCCCGGAATTCCCGACGGTAACGACAGCCACGCAATCCGTCACGCAAGATTCCACCGAGAGAGTCCCGCAAGACTTCATCGAGAGAATCGAAGAGCCCGTTTTCTCACCCGTCCTGCAGGAAATTCAGGCCGAACAAGAAATTCGGGCCGAACAAGAAACTCAAGTCGAAACCGTTGAGCCGCTATTTTCGGAGGCACTGCCCGCAACCGAGGAATCGCTGCCGGCCGCCGCTCTTACCGACATTCCCACTGAGGCTATCGAGCAGCCGTTGCTGCTGGCTAAGATCACGGCCGAGGAGCCAGACGCCGCTGACGTTTCCGAGGAGATCGAGGGGATCGATCTGCCGGTGGCGGACTTCCTGCATCCTGCCCTCTCAGCTATGGCTGGCGCGCTATCCGCCCGCACCTCCGGGCCGGAGGCGCTTTTCGCTTCCTGCGCGATCGAACTCCCCAAAACGGAGATGCTGTGGGCCGCGGCTGTTGCCATCGAGGAGAGGCCCGCGGAACTACTCGAGCCGTCACAGATGACGGCGGTCGCCGCGCTGGCGGCCATGCCGGTAGCACTCGAACTTTCGCTGGAAGGCTCGGTTGTTGCCGAAACCGCTCCCGGCGGGCTCCTGCCCGAGGCTGCGGGACTGGCCGAGCCTGTCGAGCTCCACGCGGCTTTCGGATACGCGTCTCTCTGGAACTACACGGATCCGCTCGCTCCCGAGCCCCCTGCGCTTACCGTGTTCGACTTCTGCCCGCAAGACGATGGCGCGGCATTGCTCCCGGCCGCCGAATTCGCCGAGCTCACGTTGCTCTGCCGCCAGCTCGTAAGCGCGCCGATTGCGGCGCCCGCCATGATGCTGGCGCATGAGTTCGACGTTCCCGTATTCGCGCCGTCCTGCGAAATCATGGCGAGTGACGAGGCGCGTGAGGGCGCGCAAGACCAGATGCCTTCCGCGGACTCGACGGCGCCGGCCGAAATCGCTCCGGCGCTGGTGATGAGTTCGGCTCCTATAGACCGCCCTGCACTGATGCCCGCTTGCGCGGCTGAGATGATGCCGCCGGCTCTGCAACTTTCTTCGGCCCGCTCGCCAGCCTCGCCGGCCGAGCTCAACGTGCCCGGCCTGGCTTCGACTATCGAAGCCCAACCCGACTTGTCGCCCGAGCTCATGGCCGATATTCCGCAGGCGCCCGCCGCCAACCAGGCCGCGCAGCCGCACACGCATGCACCCCTGCGGGCCCTTTTCGGAAGTTCGGTAAAGATCAAGAACTGGCGCCTGCGCATCACCTTCGCGAAACCCGCGTAGCCCGCTGCGCTTTCTTGCCGCGGCCCCACATGTTCATGCACAATGAGGCTTCGCCTGGCAGCCCTATGCGCATCAGCATCACTTATCTCTACGTCATCTTTGAGTACGGTTATCCGCACAGCGTGCGCGACGTGCTCGCCGCCCTGCCCAAGATTCGCAAGCTGGGATTCCGCTTCCTCGAAATGGAAGGCTTGGGCGCCGCGCATATGCGCGCCATGTACGCGTATCGCAAAGCGGTCGCGGCGGCGCTCGCGGACAACGGGCTGCACGTGCACAATTTCTGCGTGGTCGATCCGGCGCTGGTTTCGCTCGATCCAGCCAAGCGCAACAAGGCTCTGGATGGGTTCCGCATGGGCGCGGAACTGGGCGAATTCTTCGGCTCGGAAACGCTCCACCTGGCGAGCTACGCGCCGCCCGTGCGCTATCTCAGCGCCAAACCGTATCAGTTAGGCGGCAAGAAAAAGTATGCCTTCGCCAACCAGACGCGCGTGCGCATTCCGCCCGGCTTTGCATGGCAGCGCGTGTGGGACGCGCTCGTGGCCTCGTGCCGCGCGTGCGCCGATATCGCCGCGCAACACGGCAAGACCGTCATCATGGAGCCGCGCGTGGGCGAAGTGATCTGCTCGGTGGATTCGCTCAAGCGCCTCATCGAGCATGTCGGCCGGCCCAATTTCCAGGCCAATTTCGATACCGGCCATTTCTCCGCGCAGCGCGAAAACGTGGTGCTGGCGCTGGCGAAACTCGCGGGCAAGTTCGCCAACATTCACATTTCGGACAACGACCCCAGAGACACCAATCACCTCCCCATCGGCGACGGATCGATCGACTGGCTGGAATTCTTTCGCGTGCTCAAGACCATGAACTATGCGGGCTACCTTGGCCTCGACCTCGGCATGAGCAAGACGATTGTGCGCGATTACCAGAGGTCGCTCGCGCGCATTCAGGACATCGCCAGTAAGCTCAAAATCTCCGTGGAGGTGTGAACGGCCAGCATGAGCGGTGTTCTCTATCTGGTGGCCACGCCCATCGGCAACCTGGAAGACATCACCTATCGCGCCGTGCGCACGCTGCGCGAAGTGGACCTGATCGCCTGCGAGGACACCCGGCACACGCGCACTTTGCTCGACCATTACGAAATTGCCAAGCCGCTCATCAGCTATCACGAACACAACGAGGCTGAGCGCTCGGAGGAGCTGGTTGCGAAGCTGCTTGCGGGAACCAGCGTGGCGCTGGTCTCAGACGCCGGCATGCCGCTGGTGTCCGATCCCGGATATCGCGTGGCGGCGGCGGCGATCCGCGCGGGCATTCGCGTCGTGCCCATTCCGGGGCCCTCGGCACTGATCGCCGCACTGGCGGCTGCGGGCCTGCCCACGGATGCGTTTTATTTCGGCGGCTTTCTGCCGGCCAAATCAGGCCAAAGGGCGCGCGCTCTCGCGGCCCTGCGCGAGCAAACGGCGACGCTCGTCTTCTACGAAGCGCCGCACCGGATTCTGGATGCTCTCGCGGATGTGGAGAATATTCTTGGCCCGCGTCCCGTGGTGGTGGCGCGAGAGCTGACGAAGATGCATGAAGAGTTCCTGCGCGGCGCCGCCGGCGAGGTCCATAAAGCCCTGGCCGCGCGGCCGTCGGTGAAGGGCGAGATCACGCTGCTGATCGGCAAAGCCGCCGAGACCGCGCCGGACGCCACCAGCATAGAGGATGCCGTTGAGGCGCACATGCGCGCCGGCATGAGCCGCATGGATGCCATCAAGCAAGTCGCCCGCAAGCGGGGGATTTCCAAGCGCGATGTCTACCGCCAGACGCAGATCGAGAAGCCGTAATCCTGCTGAATCCAGATTCTACATGCGGAGTCTACCGATCCTCGGCTAGGGCCAGGTGCCGCCGAGCGAAGTGCCGATCGTAAATCGCAAGATCAAACACGCTCGCCATTTTGATGGCCTTAACCGGTATTACGGTGAGAAAAGATTCCGGCGGGACGTTGCCGCCTCTCCACAAGGAGATGTAATCGGTGGTGAACGTTACCGTCAGGTCATCGTTATTTCTGTACCCGCTGACGACGGGCAACAGCACTAGGTAGCGATTCTCCTTCTCGAGATTAGGCGATTCGGTGACGAAGCCAACGTAGACCTTGCGATTATCCAGCGTGAGCAGAAGCGCGCTGTCGTCATCCACTCCATTAACGAAGAGCGCCAGCAGAGCGTCCTCGGCCTGATCAATGGCGAGATCCTTCGCACGCACCTCGTCGATACTCAGGTTGACGAGCCACGCAAGCAACGGACCGAGGGCGAGCGTAATGAAAGCGGTGCCACCAAACGGGAATGGCACAAACTCGGCGAAGCGGTGTTCGAAGGCAGAACCGGCGGTAAACAAGTGAACACCGAAAGTGACCACGCGCCCAAGGAATGCCAGCACTACTGCCCATCCGGCGGACTCGAGCAACAGCCGATAGCCCTCAAATCTTTGCGCGCGGATTTTGTAGTAATAGCACTCGCGGAGGAAGAGGAACCCGGCCAGGAGTGGCAGCAGCGCCAGGTTCCAAGGCATCTGCTATCTGGTTAAGGGCTGGGGTTGGGTCTCGGAGGTGGACGATTTGACGACGCGTTCAGCGAACGCCTTCAGTTCGTCTGCCTTATTTTCGAATGTTTTTCGCTTCACCAGTGCATCAGTCCGCACAACCGTGCGGCCATCTGCCGTAGTGACTGCGATTTCGCGGATGGTGGCACGCGGCTTCTCCGACCTGCTAAATAAAGCTTTGATCAGTGTGCCCATGCCTAGACTTCTATTTCATTGTACGTCCGGCCGCAACCGAGGGCAATCACGCCGGTCCGTTCAGGTCCTTACGGAACTCAGCGCTCCGCCTCTGTACCCTCGGTTGGGCTGCCTAGCGGGAAGATCCGGGCTGGAGCCGGGCGAATTGGTTGTAGTGATGCCGGAAGGCCCGCGGTGGTCTTCGCGAGCGAAGCCCTTACCTGCGATTCTTCAGGGTGTGGAACAATAATGACATGAAGCGACCGTTCGCCGCGACCGTCTGGCGTGAGGGTAATTGGTACGTCTCACAGTGCCTGGAAATCGATATTGCCAGTCAGGGCGCCACGGAAGACGAGGCGCTCGAAAATCTCCGAGACGCCCTCGAGCTTCATTTTGAACCGCCGCAAGCGACCCGCGCACCGAAGCTGCGTACGATCGAGGTCGAGGTTGGGGCGGCTTAGGCCGCTGCCTGCGTTTCGAGAAATCGTATTGCCTTCATGCTGCATCGTCGACGGCAACTACGATCCGCTTCCCCAGTACTTCCAGCGCCGCCTGAATCTTCTCGGATTTAGTGTCATGGTCCGGATCAAGCATCCGCCGGATCACGGTCTCGCGCACCCCAAGACGCCGCGCCAGCTCGCTATTGTTCGCGCCTCGCTCGATCATGGCCAGATACAGCGCCAGCTTGCCCGCGATCCACAATGACACGGGAACCATCCGCTGACCGCGCTTCGGCCGCGATGGCGCCGGAATGTCAGACCTTTCGGCAATCCGGAACGCGATGGCGCTCCCGAGACAGTCGATGGCTTCTTCGACAGCTTCCTGCATGTCGCGCCCGTCCGTATGAGCCTCCGGAAGATCGGGAAAGCCGACGAGGACACGGCCTCGCGAGTCACGCCGAAACGTCGCGGGATACGAGAACGCGTGTATGACGTTGCTCCTTCAGCTTGCCCGGCGCAGCTCTTCCCGCACCACCCGTCGCACAATGGCTTCGAGCGGCTCCTGCGACCCTTCGACGTACGCCCGCAACGCCCGGTTGATCAGGTTCTGGTAGCTTCCGCCTCCCGCGTCGTCGACCTGCTTGCGGAACCAGTCCAAAACATCGGCATCCAACCGGATCGTGATGCGCGATTTGCCGCGCGGGACCTTCATCACCGCTCCCCGCTTGGCTTTCGAGAAATCGTATTGCTTCTTCATGTGCTTTCCTCGCACTGCCGCCGTTCGTGCGGCGTGGCCTGCCTTGCCGAAATCAGCCGCACCCGCTCACCGCGCCACGTGTAGACTACGATCAGGAGCCGCCCTGACGCATCCAGCCCCATGGTGACCCATCGCTCCTCGCCCTCTAATGACAGATCGCGAATCGTTAGCGCCAAATCATCCTCCAGCGCGGTCACCGCATCAGCAAACCTGACGCAGTTGGCCCGCGCTTTTGCCGGGTCCCATTCGGACTCCACGTTCTATTATATGCACAAATGTACACGCCGCTGAAGTCTCCTGTTCCATTCCAACGGTCGTATACTGGTTTCGAGGACGGATGCAACTCAGCGCAAGCGAAGAAGTTCTCGTAGACGCTTTTCGGCGGCTTCCTCCGGCGGCTGCGGAGGAACTGGCTGCGCTAGTGCGGCGGCTTGCCGCTG
>JBGPKX010000091.1:0-17141 GCA_041486185.1 Bryobacteraceae bacterium
CCGACATGGGCATCATCAAAGTCGACCTGCTGGGCCTGGGCATGATGGCGGTGGTCAAAGATTCCCTCAACCTGATCCGCGAGCATTATGGCGAAGAAGTGGATCTCGCGCATCTGCCGCCCAATGACCCGGACGTGTATCGCGCCTTGCAGCACGCTGACACCGTCGGCATGTTCCAGGTGGAAAGCCGCGCGCAGATGTCGTGCCTGCCGCGCCTGTGTCCGAAGAACTTTTACGACATCGTGGTGGAAGTGGCGATCATCCGCCCCGGACCCATTGTGGGTGAGATGGTGAATCCATATCTGAAACGGCGGCAGGGGCGCGAGCGTGTGGACTATCTGCACCAGTCGCTCGAGCCGGTTCTGAAACGCACGCTCGGCATTCCGCTGTTTCAGGAGCAATTGCTGCGCATGGCCATGATCGTGGCCGGATTCACGGGCGGCGAGGCGGAGGAACTGCGCCGCGCCATGGGTTTCAAACGCTCCGAGAAACGCATGGGCGAGATCGAAGTGAAGCTGCGCGCCGGCATGACACGCAACGGCATCGCGGAGGAGGCGCAGCAGCGCATCATCCAGTCCATCACATCGTTCGCGCTCTACGGATTTCCCGAATCGCACGCTGCCAGCTTTGCGCTGCTGGCCTATGCCAGTGCGTATCTCAAGTGCCATTACCTGGCGGCGTTCACCGCGGCCATGCTGAACAATCAGCCCATGGGATTTTACGCGCCGGCGATTTTGCTCAACGACGCGCGCCGTCACGGATTGCGCGTGCTGCCGATTGATGTGACGAAGTCGGATTGGGAGTGCACGGTGGAAGAAGGTGTCAGGTGCCAGGTGCCAGGTGCCAGGGCGCTGCGGCTGGGCTTGATGTATGTCAAGGGCCTTCGAGCGGACGCCGGCAAAGCCATCGTTCGCGAGCGCGCACGCGCGCCATTTCGCGATATCAACGATCTGGCGCGGCGCGTGCCCGAATTGAGAAAAGACGAAATGAGCAAGCTGGCGGAGGTGGGCGCGTTGAATTCGCTCGAAGCCGCGCACCGCCGCGACGCGTTGTGGCAGGCTGGACATGCCACGCAACCCGCCGGCCCTTTGCTCGAGACGTTACCCGAACCGGAGCGCGCCTCGCCGCTCGCGCAAATGACCGCTGAAGAGCGGTTGAATGCCGATTTCGGCGGCACGGGATTCACCATCGGCCGCCACCCCATGGCTTACCGGCGCGAAGAGATGAACGCCCTGGGCGTCACGCCCGCCCGCAACCTGCTGCGCATGCGCCATGGCCGCACAGTGCGCATCGCCGGATGCGTCATCGTGCGCCAAAGACCCGGCACGGCCAAGGGCTTCGTCTTTCTGAGCATGGAGGATGAGACCGGCGTAATGAACGTGATCGTCACGCCCGCCATGTTCGAGCGCTACCGCTTCGTGCTGCTCGGCTCCCCGTTCTTACTGATCGACGGCGTACTGCAGAACGTGGACAACGTGGTCTCGGTGAAAGCCGGGAGGATTGAGGCGCTGTCGGCGCGCGTGGCGGCGGATGTGTCGCATGATTTCCATTGAGGCAAAAGAGTATACCTCTAGACGTATCATGCGGCACGTTATACACTCGTCTGGAAAAATGGTGATGCTCATCAAGTCGAAATCGTAGACTACCACTAGGAGGAATGGTGCCTAAGAATCGAAAATCGCTGCCGCCCGTGCATCCCGGCGAGATCTTGCGCGAAGATCTCATGAAGCCCCTTGGACTGAGTATCAACCGCCTGGCGAGTGATCTTCGAGTACCGGTCACGCGAATCCGTGAGATCGTTCATTGCCGCCCCAGCATCCTGGAACTCGCGCGCATGGTGTCAGCCGGGCAAATCGCCAAAGATGTCCACCCCCGCCAAGCCGCCTGAATGCGTGCGCTACCTCCGGTGCCTTTACCAACACGCAGGTCCCGTTTCTTCGCCTGGTGGTACCTCACCATCGCGCTGGGATTCGCGTTGCTGGCGATCAACCAGGCTTTCATCCGCCGGGATATGTGGCCGGTCGTCCTGCGGCTCGTGATCGCGGCTGGTTTCGCTGCGCTCGCATACATCGAGTTCCGGTCGCGCACGCGCCAATAGCCGGTCAAGAAGGCCGCTTCCGATCCTGCACCCTGCCTTTCCATGTCCCGCCCCGGCCGCTCCAGTAACGCCAAGCCGAATGCACCGTGGCTCCAGTGTAGAAAAGCGCGACCAGAGGAAGCGCGGGCGCCCAAAACAGCGACAGGCCGTAGAATCGAAGCGACGGCGCGTACGCAACCATCATCACAGCCCAGGCTGCGGCGCCAAGACTCGCTGGAGCCGGCCGGCCCGTCAATAACAAGAGCGGCGGGAGCATGTACGTGACGAACATCCCGGCGATCGTACCCGCGAGCAGCCACGCTGAATGCCTCAGTTGCCAGAACGCCGTGCGCGAAATCATGCGTCCGATCTCACCGAACGTGTGGTAGCTGCGAACGCTAGTGGTTCGCGACGTCAGCCCAAGCCAGAGCTTGCCACCTGTATTTTTGACGGCCTTGGCCAGAGCGCAGTCGTCGATCAGTTCGCCGCGGATGGCCGCGATCCCGCCAGTGCGCATAAGCGCCGGCCAGCGAATCAGGATGCAGCCTCCGGCGGCGCCGGCGGTCGAATGCCGGCGGCTTTCGGTCCACGCAGGCGGGTACAGCATGAAAAAGAAGAACACGAACGCGGGAATCAGCGCTCTCTCGGCGAATGTCTGGCAGCGCAACTTCACCATGCAGGACACCAGGTCGTAGCCGCCGGCTTCGGCGCGCGCCACCAGAAGCGAGAGATTGTCCGCAGCATGCAGGATATCGGCGTCGCTGAACAAAACGTAGTCCGGCCGGAACACCCGCGCGTGGTCGACGCCTTCCGCCAGAGCCCACATTTTTCCGGTCCAATCCACCGGGAGCGACCGAGCGCGCACCGCGGTTAGCAACTCCGGCTTGCCGGCCTCGCGAGCCGCCGATAAACCCTGGTCCAGCGTGCCATCCTCGCTGTCATCGTCCACCAGGAAAATATGGTACGGGCTGGGATAATCCTGGCCGAGCAGCGACCGAATGGCCTGGCCGATCCCTGCGGCTTCGTTGCGCGCCGGGATCACGATGGCCACGCGTTTCGAGAGCCGCTGGGGCCGCGCGGCCTCAGACTCGCGGAACCTCCAGAACGCACCCCGGCCGAGAAGCAGATAAAGCCAGACTACAATCGCGCACCAGGCCGCAAACTCGGCAATCACAGTCCATTAGCGTACATGGATCGCAAGACTACGGCAGGTTCAGCGTTCCCGCGTTCAGAGAAATTCAGCGCGTTCCAAGGGACTTTGCGTCCTGATCCCACCGATGCCTATGCACCCAAAATTCTTCTTTAGAGATCTTCGTGGGCTGCATCAGGTAATACCAGACGCCCGGAATGTGTTTCAGCCTTCTATGGATAGTGTCGATCGCGGCAAAGGCCCGGCCCCGGGCCACGGCCAGGATGGAGGGCGCACTGGCGGCGCGCGCGTAGCCGAAAGATTGCATATGGGGTCCAACCGTCCACTCGATCAGCGCGACATCCCGCGCCGTGAGCTCCTCGCGCCACTTGCCGAGCCGTTCCATCGTCACCGGCCCGCGGGACAGGCGTCCCCAGGGCACATACCCAGGAGCCGGATGACCCGGCACCAGCATGTCAGGGACGTAGTCTTCGCCCAGGTGTGCGCAAATGCGCCCCAGTTCCCTCTCCGGTTGCGCCACCAGTGTCTCGTACCGAACGAGCAAGTATCCGGGCCTGTGAGCCGATCTCCGTGCCGCCAAGTTGCAGGCCAGCCAGGTCTGTGCGTTGGTCACTACGCTGTTGGCGGCCCAGGGCATGCGCTGTAATGAGGCGACTGCGTCCCGCGGGTCGCGTAACACATGAAGGATGGCCGCGCCTGGGTACCATTCACACAGAAGTTCGGAGATGAGCGCATGCTGCGGCGTCTTCTCGCCCCAGCGCGGCTTTCCCGCAGACTCGGCGTAATACCTCAACAGGCATGCGAACATCGCCGGATAGCTGGTGGCTTCGGCAAGAAGCTTTTCCTTCAAGCCTGAAAGGTCCATACCCAGCCGCTGGACACGTCGGACCAACAGATACTCATCCACCAGCCGCCGCCGGTTCTTCAGATTCTCGAGGTCACCGAACGCCCGCCGGCGCTTGTACACGTAATGATTGAATTGCGTCTCGCCGCAGATCGCCAACGACGGGTGCCGGTTGAGTATGTTCCGCAGCAAGGTCGTACCGCTGCGCGGGGAGCCCACGATAAATACCGGCGGCTTACCTTCCATGCCGGCCTTGACCGCCGTGCGGCTTGCGAAGGCTCTGGGAGACGGCGCCCGTTGTTCGAAACGCTGCCTTGCCGATTCTCAGCGGAGCGCTTTCCAGGAATGTCATTTGAGGTACGTGTTCCAATGTCGCATGCCCGAGGTCGTTGGCGCCTTTTGCCACGAGCGCCAGTTCCTCCAATACTCTTCTTGCGCAATCTTGGTGGGCTGCACCCAGTGATACCACATGCACGGAAACTGCTCGACCTGCCGGCGGACAGCGTCATAGGCGGAAAGACCCACACCGCGCGCGATGGCCAGAACCGATGGCGAGCCCGCGGCGCGCTCGTATCCCAGAGTTTGCATAAGCTCACCCGCCGCCCATTCGGTCAGCGCGACCTCCTCGGTGGTGAGTTCCTCCCGCCACTTGCCCAGCCGCTCGGTGGTTACGGCGCCATGAGTGCTTTTCGGCCAGGAGTAGGCTCCGGAAACCGGCTGGCCCGGCAGCAGCATCTCCGGAGCGTAGGCTTCTCCCAGGTGAGCGCAGATGCGCGTCAATTCCTGCTCGGGCTGGCTAACCAGCGTCTCGTAATAAACAGGCAGATAACCAGGGCGGTGGCGCGATCGCCGGGCCGCCCGGTTGAACAGCCGCCAGATACCCGCGTTCTCCAGAATGGCATTGGGAGCCCAGGGCATGCGCTTGAGAGACGCCGCTACGTCGCGCGGGTCGCGTAACAGATGAATGATCTTTGCCCCGGGATACCACTCGAAGAGCGTTTCGGTGAAAAGCGCGTGATGCGGCGTCTTTTCGCCGTAGCGTGGCTTTCCCATGGATTCGGCGTACCATTCCAGGATGCACGTGAATACCGCCCGGTAGCTGTCCCCCTCTCGCAGGAGCTTGTCGCCCAGCCTCGCCAGGTCCAGACCCATCCGCCCGATTCGCTCGGTGGAAAGATACTGCTCTACCAGCCGCCGCCTGTTTTTCGGATCGCGCAGGTCGCCAAAGGCGCGGCGGCGCTTGTAGACATAGCCATAGAATCGGGTCTCGTGACAGATCGCCAGTAAGGGGTGCCGGTTGAACATGTTCCGCAGCAGGTTTGTCCCGCTGCGCGGCGAGCCTACGATGAAGACCGGCGGCTTCCTTTCCATGCGCGCCTCCAAGTCTACTTGGTGTACGTCTTCTCGAACTTGTTGCGGCTGTTGTAGAGCGTGATCTCGCCATTGGCATCGGCGGACACCTTTAGCCAGTTGGCCTCGTCATCCTTTTCGTAGATGTTGGCGATCATAGCTTCGGGCGAGTTGTGGTCTTTGCCGCCGTCCATGGCGTAGTGCACCTGCCAGATATCCTGAAGGCCCGGCGAAGTGTGCACCACCTGCCAGGCTTCCGGCGTCCCGCCTTTGCGCGCGCCGTTGTTCATTACGGCCACGCGCGGATGAAGCGCTTGCACGATGGCCGGCGAATTCGAAATGTTCATGCCGTGATGCGTCGTCAGATACAGGTCCACCGTGCCGATCTTGTTATTGGGGCAGACCAGCTCGTTCTCCTTGTTCCACGTCAGATCGCCCAGATCGATCATACGGAAGTTGCCGAACTGGATCAGAATACCGACCGACTGCGCATTTTCGCCGGGATCGTTTTCCATGGGCTTGATGGAGGCGCAAGCCGGATTGGGCTGGCCGGCGCCGGACAAAGGGCTTGCAATCACCTGTCCACCGGCAGTCAGCACCGTAACGTCCAGACCTTTGATCGGAATCTTGTCGCCGGGCTTCACTTGCAGATGCTGGCCGGTTTCGCGCGCCTTCACGTATCTGTTGTACAAGCGGTCTTCGTTGGCGCCATGCTCCACCGATTCGCCGTGATCGACGAAAGTGCGCACCGGCAGCTTGGCTACGAGCTGCGGGACGCCGCCCACGTGATCGTCGTGATAGTGCGTGACCACCAGGTAATCGATCTGCTTCACACCGGCGCGTTTCGCAGCCGCCGCGATGCGCCCGGCATCACGCATGTTGAGTCCCGGCCAGCCGGTATCCACCAGCAAAGATTGTTTGGAAGGCGAAACCACCAGCGTGGCCTGTCCTCCCTCCACATCGACGAAATAAATCTCGAGGTTCTTGGCCGCGGGCAACACCTGCACGGCCGACAACAGGAAGAACGGCAACAACGAACGAATGCGCATCGCCGAAATCGTATCATAGGGTCATCGCTCGCGTGAAAATCGTCGCTCTGCTTGTGCTCTTGCTTGCCGGCGCCAAAGCCCCCGCACAAGTGAAAATCTTCGGCTACTGGTGGGAAAATCCCCTGCCCTACCAGGCGGTCCCGCAGGGCCTCGAGTCGCTCAGCGCGCGGCATTGCGGCGTCTGCCATCAAGAAATCTATCGCGAGTGGCAGGCTTCGGCGCACGCGCATGCGTTGAGCGATCTGCAGTTCCAGGCCGAGATGAAGAAATCGCCCGAGGTCGGGTGGCTCTGCCTGAATTGCCACACGCCGCTCGAGAACCAGATCGAGCGCATCGCCATCTCTGTGCGCAACGGCTCTACGCACCAGCCGGTGTTTCGCACGAATGTGCGCTTCGACCGCGAGCTGCATGAGGACGCCGTCACCTGCGCGGTCTGTCACGTGCGCAACGGCGTGATCCTCGGACCCTATGGCGATTCCAAGGCGCCGCATCCGGTACGCCAGGATCGCCGGCTGCTCACAGCCGATGTGTGCACCATGTGCCATCAAGCCACCGCCGCGTATACGGATACATTGGTATGCACGTTCGATACCGGCGCCGAGTGGAAAAGTGGACCGTACGCCGCGCGCGGCCAGGCCTGCTCATCCTGCCACATGCCCGCTGTGGAGCGCCCCGTGGCGCCAGGCGGCCCACAGCGATCGTCACGGCGGCATTTTTTCTTCGGCGGCAAAATCCCCAAGGAACTGCACTTGAGCCAGCCGGAGCGAGATGCGTACGCTCTCTATAGGCCCGGATTATCCGTCGAGATCGTGTCGGCCGGTCGCTCCGCCGGAAAGACGGTGGTCACTCTGAAGCTGAAGAACGCCCGCGCCGGCCACATGCTGCCCACGGGCGATCCCGAGCGCTTCATCCGCGTTGACGCCGAACTGGTGTCAGCCGGCAAGGTCGTGGAAACCCAGTCCCTGCGCATCGGCCAGCAGTGGGAATGGTGGCACAAGGCCAGGAAACTCGGAGACAACCGTCTGAAACCGCTGGAGGAACGGGTCGAAAAAGTCGCGTTCCATACGGCGCAACGCGCGACCCTGCGGGTCAGCGTCTCCAACTGTCGCTTGAGCCAGCAAAACGCGCGCTATCACAATTTGAATGGCCGCTATCCCCTGGAAGCCAAGGTATTGGAGCTGCCACCCCATAGAATCAAATAGCCGTCCCGCCTTGCCGGAACATCCACGGCTGGCGTAACGTATTGAATAACAGATGCCTTTTTGCAGCAGTTGCGGGAACACGGTCAACCAGGCGGACCAGTACTGCGCCAAGTGCGGTGCCCGCCAGCCGGGAGCCACCGCGCAGCCCATCGACCCGCTGGCCGGAATCACGCCGCGCACCGCCTCCATCCTCTGTTACATTCCGGGGATTGGGTGGATCGCCTCGGTGATCGTGCTCGCCGCGGACAAGTTCCGCAACGACAAAACCGTCCGCTTCCATGCGTTCCAGGGCCTGTACCTGTTCGTCGCCTGGCTCATTGTCGAGTGGGTGCTGAGCCCGATTTTCCGCGAGTTCCACTACCCGATCTTCCGCATCGACAAGATGCTCCACGTCCTCATTCTGGGCGTCTGGGTGTTCATGATCATCAAGACCAGCCACGAAGAGAGGTACTCGCTACCCATCATCGGCGAGCTGGCGGAACGGTCAGCGGCTGAGCACTAGAGCGTTGCGTGAAATGCGCTGGATTACGCGCCACAAAGGGATTGTCTCAGCCGGATGCGGGCTGTTGCTCAGCCCATCCCCAGTTCCCGGCTTCTTTGCGGTGGCATTGTTCCTTCCGCAGGGCGTCCATTCTGACCACGGTGAATGGTTTGTCCCGGTCTGGATCGTCTCCAACTTCGTCTTGTTCGGCTCACTCGTCTATTGGGTGTTGAGATCATTTGCCACAAGACAGGAAAGCTGGAAACAGAAAGGGCACGATGCGCTCGGCAGCGGAACACTAGTCGAGGACAGGCCCGTGCATCGCCTACACTGAGGCAGAGGTTGAGGAATTTAGGCGACGCGGCTTTATGTAGGGTGGTGTCAAAACCTCAGGACACGAAGCTTGTGTAGGCCGTGGTATATTTATTCATTGAAGTGAATATTTAATCATCATGCCTCATCGCATCGGCATTGTCGGTTATCGCGGTTATAGCGGGGCGGAACTCGTTTCCTTGCTGTCGAAGCACGCGCACGTCGAGCCCATCCTGATGGAGCATCGGAGCGACGGATCGCACGAAAGCGCGCTGCGGCGGCCGCAAGGTCCGCGGCAGGTCGCGGCGATCACGGATGCCGTGCGCGCCGAGCGGATGGCCATCGTGTTCCTCGCCACGCCGGCGGAAGTTTCCATGGAGCTCGCGCCGGTGATGCTCGAGGCGGGCGCGCGCGTCATCGATCTGAGTGGAGCGTTCCGGCTGCGAACCGTAGAAGACTACGCGCGCTGGTATAAAGAGCCGCACACGCAGCCGGCACTGCTGGCGGAAGCGGTTTACGGGCTGCCGGAATTCTGCCGCGAGCGGATTCCGAACGCGCGCCTCGTCGCGAATCCGGGCTGTTATCCGACGGCCGCCAATCTCGCCATCCGGCCGCTGGTTGAGGCGGGTGTCATCGATCGCGCGGCCGGCATCGTTTGCGATGCGAAGTCGGGCGTCAGCGGCGCGGGCCGCAAACCGTCGCTCAAGACCAGTTTTTGCGAGGTCACGGAAAACTTTTCGACGTACTCCATTTTGCATCACCGGCATGTTCCGGAAGTGCTGATGGTTTCGGGCATCGAAGAGCGCGAGTTCAGCTTCACCGCGCAACTGTTGCCGATCCATCGCGGCATTCTCGAGACCATCTACTTCCGCGCGGCGAATGGCGCGAGCGCGGAGAGCATCCTCTCCATCTATGAAAAACGCTATGCCGGCGAGCCGTTCATTCGCCTCTATCAACCCGGACGCGTGCCCGACTTGCGTGCCGTTGCGTGCACCAATTTCTGCGATATCGGCGTGACGCTCGACGCGGCCACGGGACGCGCCGTGGTGGTAAGCGCCATCGATAATCTCACCAAGGGCGCCGCCGGCCAGGCCGTACAGAACATGAATCTGATGCTTGGCTTACCGGAGACCGAAGGCCTGCTGTGAAGGCGCTGATCAAGCTGGGTGGCACGCTGCTCGATGCGCCGGAGCTGCGCGCGAGCCTGGCCGCGCAGATCGCAGAGCAGTCGCGGCGCGGCGTCGAGATCACGGTGGTGCATGGCGGCGGTAAGCAGATGACGCGGTTTCTCGCCGAGCGCGGAGTGGAGAGCCGTTTCGTCAATGGGCTGCGCGTCACCACTCCGGAGACCATGGATGCCGTGCTGAAAGTGCTGGCGGGCAGCGTCAACCAGGAACTGGTGGCCGCGCTGATCGCTGCCGGCGTGCGCGCGGTGGGGCTTTCGGGCGTGGACGCGGGCCTGGTGGAGGCCGAGCCAATGGCTGCCGAGCTGGGCCTGGTGGGCCGCGTGCAGCGCTGCAACCCGGAGTTGCTCGAGTTGCTGGTAGCGCGCGGCTTTCTTCCAGTGGTAGCGTGCATCGCGGGCGACCGCGGCGGCCGCATGTACAACGTGAATGCCGATCAGATGGCGGCGGCCTGCGCGGCAGGATGGCGCGCGGATCGCTTGATTTTTCTTACCGACATCGCCGGCGTGCTCGATGGCGCCGGAAAAGTGCAGCCCGTTTTGACGGCCGAAGAATGCAGCCGGCTGATCTCGGACGGCGTGGCCACGGGAGGTATGCAAGCCAAACTGAATGCAGCTACCGCCGCGCTCGATCAAGGCGTCGCCGAAATCGAAATCGTACCTGGAGCTTTGCCTGGTGTGCTGTCACGCCTCTTTAGTGGCGAGCCGGTGGGAACGCGCATTGCGCGCGCGCAGGAGCGGGTGAGCTCGCATGATTAGCGGACTTACCGCCGACGCGGTCGCAGAGTCCGAGCGTGTGGTCATTCCGGTCGATATCCGCAAAGCGCGCATGTCCGACATCGCACCGCTTCTCGAATTGATCAATGGCTACGCGTCGCGCGGCATCATGTTGCCTCGCACCGAATTCGAAATCTCCGAGAGCATCCGCGATTTTTCCGTGGCCTATGCGCACGGCCGTCTGGTGGGCTGCGGCGCATTGCATTTTTACTCCCCCATAGCGGGTGAAATTCGCTCGCTTGCGGTCGAGCAGAGCGTAAAAACGCACGGCGTGGTCGCCACATGGTCGAAGCACTGCTCACAGAAGCCGCCGAATATGCACTCGACGCCGTCTTCGCTTTTACTTACGTTCCCGATTTTTTCCGCAAAATGGGCTTCGAGGGAGTGGAACGAGGAGCGCTACCGCTCAAGGCCTGGAAAGATTGTCTCCGTTGCCCCAAGTTTCAATGTTGTGACGAAATCGCCATGGTTCGGGTACTCAGCCCGCACACTGGGCATCATATACCCAACAATGGGTGGATGCGATCACCCCTAATGAGGGTATCGAAACTGTCTTGCTCCCGATTATCCGGCAACAAGACCGCAACTCCTTGTAGTGGTAGCTGTTGAATAGCCGCAGGCGGGAAACATCCTACCCCAAATAAAGGCCGCGAAACCCTGAGAATTGTGGTTCTATCGTCGGACTACTCCCTTATAATTTAGACCGAGTTTGGTCTGCCCGGTGCGACCCAAGGGCTCCGTCCTGGGTAAGGAAGGTCGAGCGATGAAGGCACAGACCGTGGACGTTAAGGGATCGACCGGCAGAATTCTGTGTTGCACGGTCTTCCGTCCGAGTGGGAAGAAACTGCTGGCCAAGGGCCACGTAATCAGCGACGACGATATCCGCATCCTCGAGTCCGAGGGAATGGACAAAGTGTGGGTCACGGAACTGGAAGACGGTGAAGTCGGCGAAGACGATGCCGTGGCCACAGTCGCCGGAGAGATGGGATGCGGTTGTTATGAAATCCACCTGGCGGCCGGCGGGCGCGCCAACTTGCACGCAACCGAGAATTGCTGCGTCCTGGTGGATGATGAACTGCTGCGCCAGATCAACTGCACATCCAGCCTGGTGATCGCTACCTCGATGAATTTCAGCTTCGCACTGGCCGGGCAGCGCATCGCTACCGTCAAAAGCGCGCCCTTCGCGGTGGCCAGAGATCAACTGGAGGCGATCGTCTCGATTCTGCGCGAGCGGGGGCCAATCATTCAGGCGCGCCCCGTGCGCAATCCTTCGATTGGAGTGTTGTACGCGGACCTGTTGAGTGGCGAACGCGCGCGGCAGCTTTTTGAGAACATCACCAGGCAGCGACTGGAGCGCTTTGGACTCGCTCCGAATTTTGTCCTTTCGTGCGTGGAAGAAGATGCATCCGCCAGCCGCTCGCTGCAGCACATGCTGCGCTCGAAGCCATCGCTGATTCTGATCGCATCCACCACGGCGCCTGCCGGCCCCGAGGATGCTATAGGCCGCGCCATGATGCGCATCGGCGGTCAACTCGAACGCTTTCTGGCGCCCGTCGAGCCGGGCAACCTCATGATGCTGGCTTACAAGGACGACGTCCCCATCATTTCGGCGCCCGGCTGTTTCCGCTCGGCCAAGCCGAATGTGGTGGATCTGATCCTGCCGCCGCTCCTGGCGCGTTACCGGGTGACGAGCTGGGAAGTGGCCTGCCTGGGCCACGGGGGACTGCTGGGGTAGGCGACCTGCCCCTAGTGCCGTGGAGTTCAGAGGTTCGAGGGTTTGTGGCGCAGGCCCTCGGCCTGCTTTGTCGGCACTCGTGCCGGCACGTTTTCCCCCGAAAAGGTCGAGACGAGTCTCGACCCAGCAGCCTGAGAGGCTGCGCCACCCTATCCAAATGTTCTCTTCAACTGATTTCGCGGTGGGAGGGCGACGCGGCGGACCGCAGGTCGCACCAGGTTGCTACGCCAGAGCCGCTTTACAGTACTCCAGGCACTTTTTCACTTCAGCCACGGCATCGGCGCCCTTGTACTCGTACTCAATGTTGGCGGGGATTGGGTACTTCTTTTTCTTCAGCAATTGAAGTACGGGCTTGATGGGCGTGTCGCCCTGGCCGAAAGGCATGTTGTCGCCGTCGTTCTTCTTGCGGTCTTTGATGTGCAGCGTCACAATGCGCTCGTGATGTTTGTTGATGAAATCCATCGGATCGAAGCCGGCGGCGAAGAAGTGTCCGATGTCCAGATTGACGTTGATGTAAGGCGAGTGGCCCGCCATAGCATTTTCGAAAGTCTCGGGTGTGGAGAATTCGTTGGGATGCTTGGTGTCGGAATGGCCATGAAAACCCACGCGGATCTTGTTCTTGCTGGCTTCCCGGTCTACCCGGTCGACCACCGAGAGAGTGGATGAAGCCGTGAGGATGCCAACGCCGAGCGCCTTCGCCATTTCGAACCCGCGCGCGATTTCTTCGTCGGTGTAATCGTCGCGGAAGCTGTAGTTATAGGCGTAGAGCAGAATGCCGGCATCGTCGAATTTCTTGCGCACACTGCGGAATTCATCCATGGACACCGTAGTGCGCCACTTGCGCAGCTCCTCGCGATGCAGCTTTGGCTCCACGTGCCCGGCGTACAGCTCGCATTCGCCCAGTCCCACTTCGACCATGGCTTTGATGGCGTCATCCAGCGAGCGGTCGCGAAAACTGTAAGACTGCACGCCAAGCTGCACGCCGTGAACCTTGGAGTCGATGCGCGCAAAAACCTTGGCTGCCGGAATCGCGGCCAGCGCCAACTTCGAAAATTCTCTTCGCGAATACATAAAGTGGAGTGTACCTTACATGGCTAGGAACCTGCTGGGCCCGGCGCGCCTGCCCTCGGCCTATCGCCGGGTCAGCGTTCTACTTCCCCAACATCGGAAACAGCCGGCGCAGCTCATCGTCATTTGGCTGGCGGCCGTATTCGCAGAGTTCGAACGATTCCGCCACGTTTACACGAGCGGCTTTCTCGGGGCCATACCACTTCTCGAGCGTCTTGCGCACCGCGGGGCCGATGCGTGGCTCGCGGCGCGAGGCCAGCCACTTCTTGCGCTCGACTAAATCTTTGGGCACCTGATCCAGCGTGTGATCCACCCAGGGCAGCCATTCATAGACCTGGGAAACGTGCGCGTCGAGCGCGTCGATTTTCTTGTCGAACACGTCGTCGATAGCGATCGAGATGTCGGGGCGGAACGGGTTGGGACGCTGGAATCCATCCTCGAAGTAGAAGAAGACCGGGTTGTTGTAGAGCGGCGGGGTGTCCGGGCAAATGTTGGGCACGACGACCATGTAGGCCGCGTCCTGCACCAGCACGCCGGTGTAGCGGTGGTCGGGATGATAGTCATTGGGGCGCGGCGCGAGCACGATGTCGGCTTTCCACTGGCGGATCTGGCGGATGATCTGCTCGCGCACTCTCAGCGTGGGGAGCAGCTCGCCATCGTGATTGTCCAGGACTTCGTAGGTGATGCCCAGGCGCCGCGCCGACTCCATGGCTTCCGCGCGCCGGCGCTTGGCCAGCATGCCGCCGCCTTCGCTTTGATGGCCCGCGTCGCCGTTGGTGACGGCTACGAACTTGACGTGATGCCCCAGAGCCGCGAACTTTGCCGCGGTGCCGGCGGCGCGGATATCGCAATCGTCCGGATGGGCGCCGAATGCAATGACACGGAGCTTGCCGTCGGAATCCTGGGCCGACAGTACGGCCACAACAAGGAAAGACAGCACAGTGACTTTAAGCATGAAAGGGAAATTATAACAGGCAGCGGATGGCGGCTTTGGCGATCTTTTCGGGGCCGCTATTCTCAATGTACTCCGCCGGGGCCTATCTTTTCAGATTGCAGGTGCAACCATTCGGATAGGTTCAGGGTGCACGGATTGAGGATGGTCTCACTCCTAGGAATCCTTGAGAGGCCCCGATCCATATCCCATTCAACAAGATGCGGGATCGAGCAGCCGAGCCAGATCTTCGCCTCGCGCTGTGGTACGGCGCTTGCAATCTCGACCACGTGATTGCGGAACAATATTTTATTTTTCTTGACCCTTCTGCCCCTGCCGTCTGCGCGTTCCTAAAAAGAGGGACATATGCTGACGAGGCTGGCTGAACTTTGGTGCGATTTCATGCACGATTCGCTGACGTGGCCGATACACGGGCACTACGAGTGCCGTACCTGCGGGCGGCGGTACCCGGTCCAGTGGATGGAGAACCACCAGGGCCCGCGGCGTAGCGATCTCCAGATATTGAACCAAGCGGTCGCCGGCTTCCACCGGTAACCGGGAAAGAGAGGACTTATGTGGGTTGCACATTGTCTCGTGATACTGGTGGTTTTGTCCCTGGGGATGTCGCTCGTGTCGTATCCACCGCCATCGGAGCGGCGTTGAGCTAACCGCACAACGGCCGCCGCTGATGCGGCCCCGGTCCTACGTGCCTGTGCGAATGCGGTACAGGTGCTTTTCGGCGCGAATGTAGATCGAATCTCCGACCAGCGCCAGCGATGCAAACACCTGCTCGCCCAGCGGGTTGGTCCCGATGATTTCGTGCACCGGTCCGGCCTTGACGACGTAGGTGTCTCCGTCCTGGCTGGTGATCAGCACTCGGCCGTTGAAGGCCACCGGGGATGCCACGAACTGTCCGGGCGCCGGGAAGCGCTTGGCTTCATATTTCGATTCTCCAGTTTGCGCGTCGAGGCAAGTGAGAAGGCCCGCGCCGGTCAACAGGTAAACATAGTCGCCGTACAGAATCGGCGAAGGGATGTAGCCCGTGCCTTTTTCGTACCGCCAGGCCACACGTGGTTCGCCCGGCGCCTTATCCAACGAAAAAGACCAGGCGGCGCCGCAGTGGCAGCGGCCGCTAGGATCAGGAAGGTCAGAAATCTATGCATCGGTTTTTCATCCGCGTTTCTGGATTTTCGAACTCCCGGTCTCAGCAAATGATACACCGCAAATCAGGCGCGCCGGCGGCTTCCACCAAAGACGCATCGTGCAGCCTTAGCCTCGCTTCCTATTGGGCCTTTGGCGCCGGCCGCGGATCGAGGCGGCGTCGCGTGTGGTGCGTCTTCGCATGGTGGTGGATTTCGAAGATACTCCGGCCGGTGAACAGAACGGCGACGAATCCGACGATCATAGGGGGCAGTGTCATGACCGCCCAGACCAGCCACGACAGCTCGACAGCGACATTGGACTCCACGCTGAAGAGCGTAAGCGCCAGCTTGACCACCGACTGCATCACGCCCAGATTGCCGGGCGCGCTTGGGATCACGGTACCGATCGCCTTAATTACCAGCACGACCGAAGCCGCCCAAATCGAGAGATCCATGTCGTAGGCGCGAAACAGCGCCCACACCGGGATAATCTGCGCGATCCAGTACAGAAATGTGATGCCAAATGCGTTCGCCAGCGTGCGCCAGTTGCCTAGTTGATGTATCTGATCGAGAACGTGAAGAAACTTCTGGCCCCAACGTTGACTCGATAGAACCGAATGCGCGTGCTGTTTGCGGAACAGGATATAGAGAAACAGCGCGGAGAGAACGAGCACCCCCAAAGCCAGGACTCGCGCAAATTCGACCAGCGCCCGCGGCATGTTCATCAGCGAGGCGGAGATCCAAAAGGCCGCCACCAGCCAGATACCGTCGAGGACGCGCTCGATGGCCATCGAAGTCAGGGTCAGCGAAAAGGGAATCTCGCGCCAAAGGGACAATAGATACCCGCGGATGATCTCTCCCGGCCGCAGCGGCAGAACGTTACTGGCAAATAATCCGATGAGGATGGCGTGAACTGTTTCCCAAAGGTCCACCCGGTCGATCGGCCGGAGGATCGTGCGCCACCGCCAGCCTTGCACCAGATACACCGCGAGTTCGAGCAGCACGGCCACGAGCACCCATTCCCACTTTACCGAGAGGATAGCGGGCTTAACTTGCGAGAAATCGTACCCGCTCAGTGCCCAGACCAGGCTGGCGATGGACACCACGTAGGTCAGGAGGTGCACAAGCCAGCGCGGAAATTTTGGGCGGGCGGATTTCACAGGATGGAGTCCATGCCGGGCGGCGCTTCCAGGAATTACATGATAGCAGCCGATCTGTTTGACCCAGATGCGCCGGGGTTCACGTCGCCCTTGAAAGAAATTGCGCGCCCACACAGCAGCCATCCTTCGTGGGTGTGCGCTTTCTCACCAAAAAATAGCTCGCCAACGAGGGTACGAAAATTGCTGCATGTTGGCCTGGAGGTACTTCCATGGAAAAATTTACATTGTGGATGGCAGTGTGCGCGCTAGCTTGCTGTCTGGCTTTCGCGCAGGCGGATTCTCCGCAATCGGCCCAGCCAGCCACGCAACCCGCGACCACGCCTTCTTCGGGCAGCGGCGCGTCCCCGAGCACCGCGCCGGCCGGTGGCACGATCACGCTGGCGAACGTGCAGAGCTGGCGAGGAACTTTGATTGACGCCAATTGCGCGGGCGGGACCGGAGCCGGTTCACCAGCCGCGGAAAGCGGCAACGCGGAAGCAAAGGGGAACAAATCGGCCGACAGCGAAAACCCGGACGGCAAGGCGGCCAAGCCCCACAAGAATCATCGGAACCGTATGGACCCGCAGGCCCAGGCTTGTTCGGTTTCGAATTCGACCACCGCGTTTGCGCTCAGGACGAAAGAGGGCCAGATCCTCAAGTTTGACGCCGTGGGCAACAACCGCGCCGCGGAAGAGCTGAAG
>JBGPKX010000092.1:0-17110 GCA_041486185.1 Bryobacteraceae bacterium
AATGCCCTTTCAGATTCAGCCGGTTCGTGAATTTCTGGTGCGGCCCGCGATTCCGCCGCCGCTCTCGCGCATGAGCGAGCTGGCGTACAACATTCTCTGGAGCTGGGAGCCATCCGTACGTGCTTTGTTCCGCCGCCTGGACCCGGCTTTGTGGAAGGAATCGGGGTACAACCCGGTATTCATGCTCGGCCGCGTCTCGCAGGAAACACTCGAGCACGCCGCCGCCGATCCGCGTTATCTCGGGCATTACGCGCAGGCATGCCAGCGCTATGACGCACACATGCAGGACCGTCGCGGTCATTCCGACGGTAAACTCATCGCCTACTTTTCGGCCGAATACGGGCTCACCGAGTGCCTGCCGATTTATTCCGGCGGTCTCGGCATTCTTTCCGGAGACCATCTGAAGTCCGCCAGCGATCTGGACCTTCCGCTCATCGGTGTCGGCCTCCTGTACCAGCAAGGCTACTTCCGGCAGTTTTTGAACGCTGACGGCTGGCAGCAGGAGCGCTATAACGACAACGACTTTTACACGCTCCCCATTCAGCCCGCCCGCGATTCGCTGGGCCACGACTTGAAGGTCACCGTGATCCTTCCCACCGGGCCGGTGGCGGTTCAGGTCTGGCGCATGGATGTGGGGCGCACCCGGCTGTTTCTGCTGGATACCAACATCGCCGACAACCCCTTGCCACAGGATCGCGACATCACCGATCAGCTTTACGGCGGCGATATGGACACGCGCATCCGCCAGGAGATCGTGCTGGGCATCGGCGGGTTGCGGGCCTTGCGCGCCATGAACCTCGAGCCCACGGTCTTTCAGATGAACGAGGGCCATTCGGCATTCCTGGCCGTCGAGCGTGTGCGTCTCCTGATGCAGGAGCAAAAGCTTAGTTTCGAAGAAGCGCTCGAAGCGTCGCGCGCCAACAACGTCTTCACCACGCATACGCCCGTGCCGGCGGGCATCGACCTGTTCGATTCGGGCATGATGCACTACTACTTCGGTCAGTATTGCAATGACGCCGGAATCGATTTCCATCAACTCATGTCGCTGGGCCGCCGCAATCCGGCGGACGCGGGCGAGCGCTTCTCCATGGCGGTGCTGGCCGTCAAGACTTCCAGTTACCGGAACGCCGTCAGCCGGCTGCACCGGCGCGTGGCTCAGGAGATGTGGCAGGAGCTGTGGCCCGACCTTCCCGTTTGGGAAGTTCCGCTGACCTCCATTACCAACGGGGTGCACCTGCCGAGCTGGCTCAATCGCGATCTGGCCGATCTTTACGATCAGTATCTGGAGCCCGACTGGCGCGAGCACGCCGCCGATCCAAAAACCTGGGAACTGGTGAGCGATATTCCAGACGAGGAGCTGCTGGAAGTCCATCGCCGGCGCAAGCGCCGCTTGATTGCCTTCATCCGCGATCGCCAGACCGCTTCGGCGTTCCGCCGCAAAGCGGCATCTTCCGAGCTGCGCCATTCCGCGGAAGTGCTCGATCCGAGCGTGTTCACGATCGGGTTCGCGCGCCGCTTTGCCACTTATAAGCGAGCCAACCTCATCTTCCGCGACGCCGAGCGGTTGAAGCGCATCCTCTGCGACAAAGACCGGCCGGTGCAGATCGTGATCGCGGGCAAAGCGCACCCCAAGGACCATCCCGGCAAGTCGCAGATCCGCGACGTGGTGCAATACTCGCGCGATCCCGAGCTGTGGAAGCACATTGTCTTCATCGAAGATTACGACATGAAGGTGGCGCGCGAGTTGATCCAAGGCGTGGACCTCTGGCTCAACAATCCGCGGCGGGGCGAAGAAGCCTGCGGGACCAGCGGCATGAAGGCCGCTATGAACGGCGTGCTGAATCTCAGCATCCTGGACGGGTGGTTCGACGAGGTCTACGAAGAATCGGGCGGCTGGGCCATCGGCGACCGCGAGCCGTACTCCGAAGAGCAGGACAACATGCACGCCAGCGCCATCTACTACCTGCTGGAAAATGAGATTGTGCCCATGTTCTACGAGCGCCGCGATCACGGCACGCGCGAGTGGATGCATCGTGTAAAGCAATCCATCAAATATCTGAGTCCGCGATTCGACTGCCGCCGGATGGTGCGCGAGTACGATAGCGAGCTATACGATCCCGCCCATCTGGCCTACTCGGCGCAGTTGCGAAGTAAGTTCGAGAATGCCCGTCGGCGCGTACGCTGGAGCGCGAAGATCCGGGAGGCATGGGACCGCGTGCGGTTCGTCGAAACCGGTCCGGCGCCCTCGGGGGCGGTGACCAGCGGCGTAACCGTGCCGGTGCGCGCCGTGGTTGAACTGGCAGGCCTCGATCCTGAGGATGTGCGCGTCGAGCTGGTCATGGGGAGAGTGGGCGCCAGCGGCGGCCTGGAAGACACCGAGGTGATGGTCTTGCCGCCGGTGGAAAAGAACGGCTCTGTGGCGGTTTTTGCAAAAGAGATCGTGCCGCAACAGACAGGCCGGCTGGGGTACGCGCTACGCATCAGCCCGAATCACTACGATGATCCGCTCACGCGGCCCTGTACCAGCTTGCTCAAATGGGGCGGCGGCGAGATAGTTCAGTCGCTCTCCCGAGTCTGAATAAAAGAGGTTCCAAGCTGTCGGGGCTACGATACCAGTATGCCGGGCTTGGCCGCGGGCTTCTTGCGCGACCGTAGTAGCTCCATGAATCCGGACTTGGCCGGCTCGGGCTGTTTCCCGCCCGAGCGGATGGCTGCCGCCAGAGCGCGGAAGCCCGCGCCCAAATCGGAAGACGGATTCACATTCTTGCCCGAAGTAAGAGCTTTATGTACGCCCAGATAATCGTTTGGAAAAGTCATGTACACCGGAACATCGAGAAGTTTCTCGATTTCGGCAATGGGGACCAATGTGTGGCGCTGGGTGCGATTGAGCAGGACGTTCACACGGTCCGCCAGATCCAGAGTGCGCAGGAAACGCAGCCGCTCGCGTGCCATGTGCAGGCTCGGCACTTCGGGCGTGCAAACCAGGAAAATCTGGCTGGCTTCATGCAGAATCTCGATGGAGAACTTTTCCATCATGCCGGATAGATCCAGGCAAATCACTTTGTAATTGCGGCGCGCGAACTCCAGCAGATAACGGATCTGGAGGGCATCGATGCGAAAGCCCGGTGCGAGCGTACCGGCGGGGAGCACGTCTAGCTGGCCAAAGCTCTTCACTAGTTTCTCCCAGAGGTTTTCATCCATTTGATGGGCGTTTTCGACCGCTGACGTAACGGAATACTGCGAGTCCATCTGCAGCATAAACGCGATCATCCCGCAGTTCAGGTCGAAGTCCGCCAGCAGTGTCTTAGTGTCGGGAACCTGGGCAAGCATCATGGCGGTGTTCAACGCCACCGTGGAACAGCCCACGCCGGCTTTGGACGGCAGGAAGGCCAGTACCGTCTCGGTGGAGGCGATGGTTGGCGGGGTCCGCTGCAGAAGCTCCTCGAGTCTATGCAGTGCCTGCTGCGTGGCGTCCAGCTCAAAGGGACGAGCGAAAAATTCGCGGATGCCGGCGCGCATGGTCACCAGCAGTGTGTCAGGCTCGCAGGCGCGGTGGATCGCGACAATCTGTGTTCCTGGCGCTTGACTCTCGATGCGCGTTGCGAGTTCGAGAGCCGTCCGGACCGACTCTACACTCAAGAACACCACGTCCGGCCCCGTCGCCCGAAGAAAGCGGACCAGGTCCACCTCGCTGGGGTACCGGTCGAGCGCGCGTACGATCCCAATGCGATGCGTTTCCGCAAGCGTGTCCTGCAGATCGGCGCTCAGGTCTTTATCGGGACAGATGATCACTCCGCGCAGCATAAGCAGCTTCCTATATTCAACGTAGAAGGCGTGGCGCGAAGGAACAATTGGGCAAAAAGCTTAGCCTGATACATGGCGTACTACGTGGCTTCCCAGCGCAGAAGCTTGGTAATCACCGTATAGCGTTCCAGCGTTCCGGAGGGACGGCGCTCCGCCAGTATTCCCACCCACGCCTGAAACCGCGAATGATCCTTTCGCAGCCACCCGCCCTCCTATTGATGGAAGCCGTTCTCCTCTGCGATACGTAGCACGCGCTCCGATTCACCGCGCTGGACCTCGTCCATCGGGAAGAACCACGCGAAATGGCGTCCCAACGCTTCTTCCGCCGAATAGCCCAGCATCTCCCCGGCTGGTTCGTTCCAGCTCGCAATGCGGCCATCGGGTCGAAGCCGGAAAGAGACGGAATCAAGTTGCCCGCCGTCGTCAGGCGCCCTCTCAGCTCGTGAAGATTCGGTTGCCCATTCCGTGGCGTCACTTACCATGCGTATCGTACTGATCGGCTGTCCGGGTTGGACGGATTAGGCCGTGTTTGCGTGCCGCCTTCCACGGTCGTGTCTTCCCAGACACGTGCGTGAGAACAGTTATATCAATAAAATCATAAACTTACGGGCTGGTGGTCCTCCTGCATTTTGATACGGCGTGAGAAACGGAGGAACCAAGAAAATGAGACCCGATCGAGAGACAGTCCGGCATTTGCGTTCACTCATCGCTGTGGCGCTGGTCGCGACGGCGGAAGCGCTCTGCCAGGAGAAACAGGCCGCGGCGCCGTCCGATACGGAAGACACCCGGCCACAGCGCCGCATCGTGGTCAGCATTCCCGACCGGAAATTGGCACTCATGGCAGGCGGGCGCGTGGTCAAGACTTACCCGACGGCCGTCGGCAGAGCCACCAGCCCCACTCCCAGCGGCACCTTCACCATCGTGCAGCGCATTCCCCATCCCACCTGGTATGGTCCCGGAAAAGTGGTGGGGCCGGGGAAAGAAAACCCGCTGGGCACGCGCTGGCTCGGCCTGAGCCGCAAGAGCTACGGCATCCATGGCACCAACAACCCGCGCTCCATCGGGCGTACCGCTTCTCACGGGTGTATCCGCATGCGCAACAGCGATGTCGAGGACCTCTTCGAGCGGGTTTCAGTAGGCGATGTGGTGGAACTGCATGGCGAGCGCGATGCGGAGCTGGCGCAGATTTTCGGCGGCGCGGCACCTTCCGGCGACACGATGATCGCGGGCGGCGGCCAATAACGGAGGGCTTATGGAAGACCTGATGAACACACTCATTCTCGGCGCAGTGGTTGTGGCCGTATTCCCCATCGCGTTTCTGGCGGGACGGCTGTGCCTGGCGGCCCTGGTCCGCATGTTCCCGGCGAAGGCTCCATCGCACAAATGAAGAGCGCCGCAACGCGTGTGCTATGATGACGCTCGAACCCGATGGTGGGCTCACGCCCCAGATTCCCGCTCCTTACAATCCTGTTTTTGATCGACGCCACGGCCTCGGGCCAGAGTTTCGACGGTCTGGCTCATGGCTTGGCGCAGAAGGTGGCCGCCGCGTTGAAACCGCGCCAGCCGGTAGCACTTTCGCTCCGTAACGTTTCTTCGATGAGCCCGGCCGACGCAGCCCTGGCGCAGGCCGGCTTGGAGCGCGAGCTGCATGCGCTCGGCGTGGCCGCGGCCGAGCCAGGGCAGGGCAGCGCCGAGGTGAAGGTCACGCTCTCGGAAAATCTGCGCGGCTTGGTCTGGGTGGCCGAGGTCCAGACCACCGAGGCGCGCGCCGTCGTGATCGAAGAAACGCCAAAGCCGGCTCCAGCCGCAGGCGCGATATCCATGACCATCGAGAAAAAACTCGTGCTGGAACAGGATCGGCAGATCCTCGATCTCGCAACCGTGGCACGGGGGCTCCTCGTACTGGATTCCGATGCCGTGTCGTTTTACGAGAGCGCCGGCGGCGGATGGCAGCGTAAACTCAGCGTGCGCATTCCGGCGTCAAGGCCGTGGCCGCGCGATCTCCGCGGGCGGATGGTGACGCAGGGCGACGCGTATCAAGCGTATCTGCCCGGGCTCACGTGCCATGGCAGCAGCGGCGGCGGGCTGAGCATCACGTGCCGCGACGAGTCGCTGTGGCCCATCGGCGCCGGGCCCAGCATGCTGGGATTTGCGCGCTTCACGCCGGCGCGCAACTACTTTGATGGAAAAATCATCGCTCCCAATGGATCGCAGGTCAGCCTGCCTCCATTTTTCTCCGCCGCTGCTTTTCAGGCCGGGGAGAGTGCTGCATGGGCGCTAGCCGGAGTGGACGGCCAGACGCATTTTTACAACACGCCTGTCAAGAATAGCGGCGCGTTGGCTGCTCTGGGAAACGGCATCGCCGGCCTCGAAAGCGAATGCAGCGCCCGTTCACAAGTGCTCGCTTCTGCCGCTGGCGATGCCACGGCTACGGATTCGGTAAGCGCTTACGACATCATTGACGGCGCGCCCCGGTCCACGGGCGAAGCGGTGGCCTTTGCCGGCCCGGTCACAGCGCTATGGCCGGCCGCCGAACGCGGCGTGGCTTTCGCGGTCTCGCGCGATCTGAAGAGCGGCCGGTATGCGGCTTTCCGCCTCGCCATTACCTGTACTCATTAGCCTGCTCGCGTTCGCGGCTGGCGCGCGTGCGGAAACTCGCCCGCGCTACGGCGGCCGGCTCACCGTGGAAATTCACGACGCCATTACGTTCACAGATCCAGCCGGCTGGCCGCCGCAACTTGTGCCGCTGGTGTACGACGGGCTGGTCGGCGTGGACGAGCGCGGGGATCCCCGTCCGGCGCTGGCCATTTCCTGGCAGCACGACGCGGAAAACAAGCGATGGGAATTCCGGCTGCGTCCCGGTGTGAAGTTTCATGACGGCTCGCCGGTCAACGCCGCGGCAATTGTGGCGAGTCTCAAAGGCTGGGGTAATGTTGCGGCGTCGGGCGAAGATGTCGTGGTGGTGCTAACAGAGACTCCGGAGCCCGATCTGCCGGCGCGGCTGGCTTCGCCGGGCAACGTGATCCTGCGGCGCGGCACTGATGGCGTGACCTCGGGTAGCGGCCCTTTCCGCATCGCCGAATGGCAGCCGGGGCGGCGGGCGCTTCTGGCGGCCAATGAGGATTACTGGGGCGGACGGCCGTATCTCGATGCCATCGAGCTGCAGATGGGCCGCCCGCCGCGAGATCAATCCATCGACCTGGAACTCGGGAAAGCTGATGTGGTCGAACTGACTCCGGAAGACGCCCGCCGTGCTGCCCAGCGCGGTGCACGCACATGGGTGTCAGCGCCCGCCGAGTTGCTGGCCCTGGTCTTCGAACGCGGGCACGCGGCCGTGGAAGATGCCCGATTGCGCCAGGCCGTGGCTCTCTCGATCGACCGTGCCGCCATCCACAATGTGCTCCTCCTGAAGCAGGGCGAATTGACGGGCGCACTCTTGCCGGCATGGCTGACGGGCTATGCGTTCCTGTTTCCCGCAACCCGCGAACTGGACCGTGCCCGCCAGATGATGGCCGCGCTTGCGAAATCCGGCCCGCGCATCACCCTTGCCTACGATCTCGCCGATCCCTTGTCGCGTCCCATCGCTGAGCGTATCGCGCTGAATGCGCGCGAGGCGGGCATCGCCATACAGGTCACCCCCGGAGGCGCATCGGACATACGGCTGGCCCGCATTCGGCTAAGCTCGCTCGACCCTCAGCAAGCTCTGGTGGATTTAGCGGCAACTCTGGGGATGGCAGCGGTCCGGCCCGGTTCCACCCCTGAAGCATGCCTTCAGGCGGAGCAAAAGTTGCTTGAAGATAGCCGCGTGGTCCCGCTCTTTCACGTTCCGCACATCGTGGGTCTCGGCTCGCAGGTTCGCAACTGGGACCCGCGGCCCTGGAGCAACTGGCGCCTGGACGACGTCTGGATCGAAGCGAGGCGGCCGTGACGTTTCGCACGCGTCTGCTCGTGGTCTTCGCGGTGACCATCGTCGCCGCGGTGGCCATGGTCGTGTGGATTGTGTCGGCCGCAACCGAGCGCGTGTTCGAGCAGCTCGATGCGGAACGCACGGCGGCCCTGGTACAGCAATTCCAGAAGGAGTTCAAGCTGCGCGGCGAGGAGATTGCGCGCGCTGCGCAGCGGATCGCCGACTCTGAAGTCGCGCTGCGCAATGCCATCGACATGAACCGCCCGGAGCGCGATTACTCGCTGCATGTGAACGATGCACCCGCGCTGGCATCTTCACACGGCCTGGATTTTCTGGAACTAGTGGCCGGTGACGGCTCCATTCTCTCCTCGGCGCAGTGGCCGGCGCGCTTCATTTATAAGGAAAGCTGGCTGATGGACGCAGTCGACTGGAAGTCGCAGCCGGCGTTTCTGAAACGCGAGGACCTGCCTGACGAGGCCGCCCTGGCGCTCGAAGCCGTGCGCGTCCGCGCTGTGGGCGATGCCAGGGTTTACGTAGTGGCTGGCCACCGGCTCGATTCGACGTTTCTCACTTCGCTGGTCCTTCCGCCCGGCATGCGCGCGTTGCTCTATCGCAACCTGGAGCCCGCATTTTCTGCCACGGCGCTGGCGGGTGTTGTGGCGCAGGATGCACCCAAATTCGCCCCCCTCATCGAGCAAGTGCGGCGCGAAAACCGGGAAGCGGCCGGCGAAATCCGGTGGAGTTCCGATCCTGCCAGCGCTGAAGCCTTTCGCGCCATTCCGCTCGATGGCCGCGACAACCGTCCACTGGGCGTGCTGCTGATCGGCAGCTCGCGCCGCCAGTTGGTCACACTGATGAACTCCATCCGGAATGTGGGGCTGGGGGTTGGCGCAGCCGGAATTCTACTGGCGCTGGCGCTCGCCGGCTGGGCTACGGCGCGCGTCACGCGGCCGGTGAAATTGCTTGCCGCGGGCGCGGGAGAAGTAGCGCGCGGGAACTGGGATGCGCGTGTGGAGATCGATTCGCGCGATGAGATCGGCGACCTGGCCCGGGCCTTCAATCAGATGACCCGCCAACTAGCCGAGCAGCGCGAGCGCCTGGTGCAATCCGAGCGTGTGGCGGCGTGGCGCGAGCTGGCCCGCCGGCTGGCGCACGAGCTCAAGAATCCGCTGTTCCCGCTGCAGATCACGGTGGAAAATCTCGAGCGCGCCAAACGCGAGCATCCCGACCAGTTCGAAGAAGTCTTTCGCGAAAGTACCACGACGTTGCTGGCCGAGCTGGCGAATCTCAAAACCATCATCGGCCGCTTCAGTGATTTCGCCAAGATGCCGGCACCGCAAATCGAGCGGGTCCAATTGAACGATCTGGTCGTCTCCGTGCTGAAGCTGTTCGAGGCGCAGCTCGCCGCCTCGGGGAACATTCATCCTCAAGCCGATCTCAATCCGCGGCTTCCCGCGATTCAGGCCGATCCCGAGCAGATCAAGCGCGCCCTGCAAAACCTGGTGTTGAACGCCATGGACGCCATGCCCGGCGGCGGCGTCTTGCGCATCCGGACCGAGCAGTACAATAGCACGGTGATTCTCGAAGTCTCCGACACGGGCCAGGGCCTGACCAAAGAGGAGTGCGACCGCCTGTTCACGCCCTACTACACCACCAAACATCACGGCACCGGCCTGGGCCTCGCCATCGTGCAGTCGGTGGTGAGCGATCATCACGGCACCATCTCAGTCGAGAGCCAGCCGGGCCACGGCTCGATCTTCCGCATCGAGCTTCCGATCACCCAGGCGGCCGGCGCCGCCCGCGCCTGACATGGCACACCTGCTGATCGTGGATGACGACGCCAATACGCTGGCTTCGCTCGCCCGCGCCTTCCGGCTTGCCGGCCACGAAGCCACGGTGTGCGACAACGCGGCGCGCGCCATGGAACTGGTGAAATCCCAGCCGTTCGATTTGATTTTCTCGGACGTGGTGATGCCCGGCAAAGACGGCCTGACGCTGCTGGAAGATTTCCGGACGCTCGGAATCACGACTCCGGTGGTGATGATTTCCGGGCAGGCCAGCATCGATATGGCGGTGCGCGCCACGCGCCTGGGCGCGATCGATTTTCTCGAGAAACCGCTTTCCACCGAGAAGCTGCTGCTCACCGTCGAGAACGTTTTGAAGCTCAGACGCCTGGAGGAAGAGAACCGCCACCTGCGCCAGCGCGTCGGCAAGCACGAAATCATCTGGAAAAGCGAAGCCATGCAGCGCGTGATGGCGCAGGTGGAGCGCGTGGCGGCGAGCGAGACGCGCGTCTGTATCTTCGGCGAGACGGGCACCGGCAAAGAGTTGATTGCGCGCACCGTGCATGCGCGCAGCCCGCGCGCCAAGGGGCCCTTCGTGACGCTCAATTGCGCGGCCGTGCCCGCGGAGCTGATCGAATCCGATTTGTTCGGCCACGAGAAGGGCGCCTTCACGGGAGCCGCCACGCGCCACACCGGCAAGTTCGAGCAGGCGCAGCACGGAACCCTTTTTTTGGACGAGATCGGCGACATGCCGCCGGTGATGCAGACCAAGCTGCTGCGCGTCCTCGAAGAAAGCGAGATCGAACGCGTGGGCGGCGACCGTCCGGTAACGGTGAATGTGCGCGTCGTTGTGGCCACGCATCGTAATCTCGAGGACTTGGTGAAGCGCGGGACGTTCCGCCAGGACCTCTATCACCGCATCTTTGTTTTCCCCATCCTGCTCCCCCCGTTGCGCGAGCGCCTGGAAGATATTCCCGTGCTGGTAGATCACTTCGCCCGTCAGATTGCCGATCAGAATAGCTGGAAGCCACAGACGTTCACGCCGGAAGCGCAGGCCGCGCTGGCGCGCTATTCATGGCCGGGTAATGTGCGTGAGCTGCGCAATGTGGTCGAGCGCCTTCTGCTGCTTTCGGGCGATCAGGTAGAGGCCGCGACGGTCGAAGCGACGCTGCCACAACAGGTCTCCGCCAGCCCATCTTCCGGTGTAGCAACGAGCGGCACTCTGGCCGAGCGCGTCGATGCCTTCGAACGCGAAGTGCTCCTGGCCGAGCTCAAACGTCACAGCTACCGCATGACGGATACGGCAAAAGCGTTGGGCCTCGAACGCAGTCACCTGTATAAGAAGTGCCAGGCGCTGGGCATCGATCTGCAGGCGGTGAGGAAGGGGGAGTAGAATCCAGCCTTGACATGGGCTGGTCTTGCGGCCTAGAATCAGACTAGTCAGACTAGTTTGTTTGAGGAGGAGCGAATGCAAGCCGTCAAGAGAGCCCGCGAGGCAGAACCCGTAATCGATGCTGAGCACTGGCAGCTTCAAACCGCGAAAGCCCGGTTCAGCGAGGTTTTCCGGAAGGCCCGGTCCGAAGGCCCGCAATGGATTACGCGGCAAGGTAAGGAGGCGGTGGTGGTGCTGCCCGCGGAAGAGTTTGAGAAGTTGAAGCGCCGCCGCAAACAACCCAAGAGCCTGGTACAGTTCTTCGCTGAGTCGCCGCTCGCCGGGTCGGGCATCGATCTCGAACGCAAGCCGGATTATGGCAGGCCAGTCGACCTGTGAGCGGATTCCTGCTGGACACGAATATCATCTCGGAGTTGATCAAGCCAAAGCCGGACGCCAAACTGACGGAGTGGGTCGAGTCCGCCGACGAGGATTTGTTGTACCTCAGTGTCCTGACGATAGGCGAGATTCGCAGGGGCATCGTTCCGATGCAGCAGGGAAGACGCCGCACCGCGCTCCAGTCATGGCTCGAAACGGATCTTAAGCCACGCTTTTCCGGTCGCGTTCTCCCGATTGACGAAGCGGTCGCAGATCGCTGGGGCGTAATCACCGGGGAGGCGGCGGTGCAGGGAACCACCCTACCAGTGGTCGACGGCTTGCTCGCCGCCACCGCACTCCAACATAACTTGACGCTGGTCACACGCAACACGAAGAACTTCACCGGAACCGGCGTGCCCGCATTCAACCCGTGGGAGCTTTGATTGATGCTGCTGATCCGCGAACGCGCGCCAATCTGCCGGTAAGCTAGCATAATCCCCATGCCCAACTTCGCCGCGTCCCCGTGTCGCCGTGTCGCCGCGTCGGTCTTGTTCCTCCTCTCCGCCAGCCCGCTAGCCGCTCCATCCGACTTCTTCCCCATGGCCGTCTGGTACGGCGGCGGCAAAGCTCGTGCACCCATGCTCGAATCCGATCCGCGCGCGAAGAAGGAAATCTGGCGGCGTGATTTGCGCCAGATCAAAGCCCTCGGATTCAATACCGTCCGCTGCTGGATGGACTGGGCATCGGGCGAGCCCGCGGAAGGCGTCTACAAATTCGATACGGTCGACGTGCTGCTCGAACTGGCGCAGGACGAGGGCATGAAGCTGCTCATCCAGACCTACATGGACGCCGCGCCGGACTGGGTGGGCCGTAAGTATCCGGACGCGCAGTTTGTGGACATCAGCGGCGCCGTGATGCGGCCCGAGTCCGCGCCCGGTTACTGTTTCGACCATCCCGGTGTGCGGCGCGCGGAACTGGCGTTCTTCGCAAGCCTCGCCGCGAGGGCGCGCAAGAGCCCTGCCTTTCTCGGGTGGGATCTGTGGAGCGAGCCCCACGTGATCAACTGGGCGGAAGCCACGTACCTGAGTCATGCCGAGTTCTGCTATTGCCCGAACACCGTGGCACGGTATCGCAAATGGCTCGAGAAAAAATATGGCGCTATCGAGGCACTCAACCAAGCCTGGTACCGGCGCTTCGCGTCGTGGGATGAAATCCAGCCGAACCGGCTGAGCACGATTCTCTCGTATACCGACTACATCGACTGGCGCAATTTCATCACGGAGAAGCTTGCCGAAGATCTGCGCATGAAGTTTGAGGCGGTCAAGCGCGTAGCGCCGGATCGCGTTGCCACCAGCCACGCCGACGCGCCGAATCTGTTCACTTCACCGCGGTCGGGTGACGGCACTCCGGATGACTGGCTGATGTCGCGCCAGGTGGATTACTGGGGCACGTCGTTCTATCCCAAGCATTCGAGTCCGTCGGGCCGAGATCCTGCTTGGCGCGGCGCATTGCTCGACTTCACACGGTCGGCCGGATATTCGGGCGATGGGCGTGGATGGTGGGTGGGCGAGCTGCAGGGCGGGTTCGGAACGGTGGGTCTCAATGTCAGCGCCACGGTCGCGCCCGAAGACCTGCGCGTCTGGACGTGGAGCGCGCTCGCGCGTGGCGCCAAGGGAATCAACTTCTACGCGTGGTTTCCGATGAGTACGGGCTACGAATCGGGCGGATATGGACTGATCCAGCTCGATGGCACGGTCACCGAGCGTGCACGCGCGGCGGGCGAGATTGCGCGCGCGGTCAATCGTAATCAGGAACTGTTCCTGAAAGCGCGGCCTCCGCGCGCGGAAGTCGCCATCGTATACAATCCGCTGTCCCACATGGTCGGCGGACGGCAGGAAGCGGCGCCGGTCGCGCTGGCCCAGGGCGAAGTCGCCAGCATCGAGCGCGATTCCATGCTCGGCATGTACCGGGCGCTGTTTCCCACGAACGTGCCGGTGGATTTCATTCACATCGAACGGCTCCACGGCGCAATCCATCAATACAAGCTGGTGCTGCTCCCATATCCGCTGATGATTCCGCGCGAGGCCGCGACCGAGCTGGCCGGATATGTGCGAGACGGCGGAACGCTCGTTTCCGAAGCGCGTCTCGCATGGAATAACGAGCGCGGGCGCGCGTCCGAAATCATTCCCGGCCTCGGACTGCACGAGGTAACAGGCTGCCGCGAGAGCGCCGTTCACATGACGCCCAATGGCCGCACGGAATTGCGATGGATCGCCAACGACATCGCCGGACTGCGCGAAGGCGACCGCCTGCCCGGCACGCTTTACGAGGAAACTCTGGAGCCGGTTGCGCCGGGCGCGCGCGTGGTGGCGCGCTTTGCCAATGGCGATCCGGCCGCCATAGCTTCCACTTTCGGACGCGGCAAATCACTGACGCTGGGAACCTATGCCGGCGTCGCTTACGAACACCACCGCGATGCCACCGCGCAGAAATTTTTCGCCGGCTTGCTGGATTGGGCGGGCGTCTCGCGGCCGGTTGCCGTCACAAGTGGTGAAGCCGAAGTGCGCTGGCTTGAATCCGGCGACGAGCGCCTGCTATTCGCCTTCAATCATGAGGACCACACCATCGAACCGGCGATCACGCTGCGCGGCGAGTGGTCCGGCGTGGATCTGGTCTCGGGCGAATCCGCCGGCGCGCCATTCCGTAAAACGCTCGCTCCGGGAGGCATATGGGTGCTGCGGCTACGCCATCCCTAGCGTGGTCCAGCAGACGTTCGTTGAAGTGTGTTGTGCGCAGCCTCTCAGGCTGCTGGGTCGAGACTCGTCTCGACCCCTCCCACCAAAGACATGTCGGCACAAGTGCCGACACGGCAGGCCGAGGGCCCGCGCCACACGCAAGTCTTCAACGAACCTGTCACCTGTGCTCACGCGCGGCTCGGAAACATCGGAACCGCCAGCCGGCGCGACAATCTTCTTCAGAGCCGCGACGTAACGGAGCGGTACACTCACGCCATCGCTAGAATCTTATCCAGCGCGTCGGAAACCTTTCGCGGCTTGTCCGGATCGTTGGGATCATGGCCGATTTCCGGCGAGATGAAACCGCGGTAGCCAACCTTCACCAGCGCCGCCATCACCGCTTTCCAATCCACGTCGCCTTCCAGCAGATCGGCGAAGCGCCCCTGCTCGGTGCGGTTGGAGAGCTTGAAGTCTTTGAAGTGAACGCGTTTGATGCGCGGCCCGAGCGTGAGAATCCAATCCTGCGGATATCCGTACTGCATCACGTTGCCGACGTCGAAATGCGTCTGCAGCCACGGGCTGTGGAACTGATCGACAAACGTCCGCATCTCGAGCGGGCTGACGATGAACTTGTTCCACACATTTTCCGGCGTGAGAATGATTTTGGCTTCCTGTGCCCACGGAATCGCCTTGGGCAGTTCGGCGCTCACGCGGTTCCAGGTGTCCTCGTAGCCGAATAGCAGCTTCGGCCCGTCGCCCAGCCGGCAGAGATAAAGCAGAAGCGCGCCGCATTGGAGGTGCGTGGCGAACTCGATCGCCGTCTTCAGACCTTCCAGACTGCGCGCGCGAACCGCCGGATCGGGACTGTTCAAGGGGTTGGAGCGGAACGGCCCTGAGACCCACATGCTGGCGATCTGGATACCCGCCTCGCGCGCGGCATCTCCAAGACGCTTTACGTCGTCGGTGCTGAGCGAGGGCGAGACCTCGTCTCCGAACCGGAGTTCGATGCCCTCGAACCCGGCGCTCTTGGCCCGCTGGAACTTCTCGGGAAGCGGCATGGCGTTCGGAAACATCACCGAGCAGATACTCTTGGTAAAGCGCGGCGATTCAGGCCTGGCTGGAAGGGCGGCTGCCGCGGCGCCGGCTGCGAGAAAGGTTCTGCGATTCACGCAAACAGTGTAACGCGTCCGCGCAACCGCATGGCGTCGGTCTGCTAAATTCTGTCTTACCCAGCTCTGCTCGAGAACGGTGCCGCCCGCCGCATTGCCACTCCCGTGGGTAATCGCATCGTTCGCGTGGATGCGATATTGGAAGAATGCCCCGGTCCATGACGATGCCCCTGTCCATGACGATGGATGAGCTGATCGGATACACCAGAGGTGAACGCGACAAATGGCAAAAGTGGTTCCGAGAACATCCGCCCACGGCTCTCGAAGCCCCCGTCCAGCGCGAGGGCAATTTCAATGACGTCTGGCGCCTGATGGACCACATTTTTCTCGTGGAAAAACGCCACACGCAACGGCTGAAGCAGGAATCTCCTTTGATGGAGCAGACCGGTGTGGCGCGGCCGGATGTGGGCGCGCTATTTGCTTATGGCCGCGCGGCGCGCGCGGAGTTGACGCGTTTCCTGCAGGCGGCCGGCGATGCAGACCTCGAGCGCACGATCGAGTTCCAGTACCGCGATCAGAAACTGACCTTCACCGCGCGCAAGCTCGCGTTCCACATTCTCTTCCACGAGATCCGGCACTGGGCGCAGATCGCAACGGCGGTGCGCAACGCGGGTTTTCCGCCGCCCGGCTTCCACGACCTGCTCTTCAGCAGCGCCATGGAATGAACCGCGAAGTCGCATCCGGCTGCAAGACCGAATGGTGGCGAGGTCGCGGGCCGGCCGCTACCCTTTGCGCAACGTCGCCGCCAGCGCCGCCGCGATCTCGAATTCGCTCTCGATCTCGCGTGTGCGCAGATTGTCGCGCAAGTGCTCGAGCTTCGTGATGTACGCCGTGAGCGCTTGTTCGATCGCCTGGCTGTTCGTCGCGAGAATATCGCGCCAGAGTTCGTAGGGGCTGAGTGCCAGGCGCGTCGTATCCGCCAGGCCCGGCCCCGCGACGGCAAGGTGATCGCCCGCCTGTTCCGCCACGGTTGCCGCCAGGGCCGTCGAAGCCAGCTGCGTGAGGTGCGAGGTGAACGCGACAACACGATCGTGCTCTTCAGCGCTCAGAATCACGGGATGGGCGCCGATGCGCCGGATCCAGTCCATGAATTCCACGGCGACAGGTGTTTCCATCGCGGCCGGCTCATCCGGAGTGAGCACGTAAGTGCGGCCGCGGAACAACTCTGCGTCGGCCTCCGCCACCCCGCGCTTTTCTTTTCCGGCCATGGGGTGGCCCCCCAGGAACGCTCCTCGCCGGATATACTTGCGCGCCGTGGAAACGATGGCGCTCTTGGTGCTGCCCGCATCCGTGATGAGCGCCCCGCTGGTCACAAACCCATCCAGATGGCGCAGCGTATCGAGAATGCGGCCGATGGGTTGCGCGAGGTAAATCAGATCCGCGCCGCGGGCGGCATCGGCGAGCGGCGCGGCTTCGTCGATGGCCCCGCGCTCGATCGCCACTCGCAGCGTGGCATCCGAACTCGCGCCCACTATGGTTCCCGTGAATCCGGCCTTCTTCAAGGCCAGGCCGAAGGAGCCGCCGATCAGGCCAACCCCGATGATCGCCACCGTCTGCATCGGCGCCCTAAATCACGCGTCCCACCACCGGCGCAATCCGGCGCAACTGGCCCATCAACTCCTCGAATTGTTCGGGCCTCAGCGATTGTGCGCCGTCGCTCAGGGCATGGTCGGGATCGGGGTGCACTTCCATCAGCAGGCCGTCGGCGCCGGCGGCCAGCGCGGCGCGCGCCATGGGAGCTACTTTGTCGCGACGCCCTGTGCCATGCGACGGGTCGGCCACGATAGGCAAATGCGAGAGCTTTTTCACCACCGGAATGGCCGAGATGTCCATGGTGTTGCGCGTGTAGTTTTCGAATGTGCGGATACCGCGCTCGCACAGGATCACGTCGTAGTTGCCGCCCGCGAGGATGTACTCCGCCGAGAGCAGCAGCTCCTCGATCGTCGCGGAAATCCCCCGCT
>JBGPKX010000093.1:0-16934 GCA_041486185.1 Bryobacteraceae bacterium
CGCGGAAGATAGCCAGAGCAATCGTTCGGGCACGGCCCATACGGAGCACACTGCACCTGGCCGGTGTAGTGGAGCGGGCCGTGCCCCGGACGGGCCGCCTGCATCCGGCGACGCGCACCTTCATGGCGCTGCGCATGGTGGTCAACGACGAGCCAGGGGAGCTCGACCGGCTGCTCGAAATGGCGCCCGGGCTGGTCGCGCCCGGAGGCAGGATCGTGATTATTTCTTTCATGTCTCTCGAAGACAGGAAAGTCAAAGAGAAGTTCCGGGAATTGGGGCGGGAAGAACGCGCGGAGGTGCTTACGAAGCATCCGGTAACGCCTTCCGAAAAAGAAGTCTATGACAACCCGCCGTCGCGCAGCGCCAAGCTGCGGGCGGTCGAGGTGAGGTAACGAGGAATAGAAGAGCCATGGCAACGCTGGCAACATACTTCAGGAAAGACGGTGCGGTGATCTATAGCGAGGAGGCCCCGGCGGCTGCGCGGAGACAAGTCGCACGGCCCGCGGACCCCTATCGCTTGCGCGCCCTGCCCAATGAAGACGTCTACTTCTTCTGCAAGCGGATCGACAACTCCCGCGTTCTGAAACAGAAAGACCCGCGCGCCACCAAAGAATGCTGGTCGGCCATCGGCGCTTTCGCCTTGCTGGCGGTTCTGCTGGCGGGCACGCTCGCGCCGAGCGTCTGGGGAACTTTCGCGGGTTATCAATTACAAACTCTCAAACAGGAGCGGCAGCGTCTCATTGATGAGCGCGGCACACTCGACGTTGAGGAGGCCGCGCTGCTCAGTCCGGCGCGTCTCGAGCGGCTGGCGCGGGCGCAAAAGCTGCTCGAGCCGTCGCCGGGGCAAGTGATTCATCTCGATCCGCACGCCGACGGGTCGCTGGCCATGAATCTCAGCAAGTAGGACGGGCGTTCATGCCTGTCCAGGACTTCATATACCGGTCAGCGGTAGCGGACAGGCAACCGTTCTGCCCGTCTCCGAGTCAGGCATACTCCCGGCGCCTCACATGGCTCGCCGCCGGAGCATTGTTGTGGGCCGGGATCATCTTCGCCAAGCTCATCTCGCTCCAGGTTATTCATCACAAAGAGTACGCACGGCTGGCCCGCGCGCAGCAGGAACTGCGTGTCGAGATCCCCGCACCGCGCGGGCCGATTTTCGACCGCACCGGCCAGCCACTGGCCATGAGCATTCCCATGGAATCCGTTTTCGTCAACCCGCTGCGCATTCCGGACATGGGCGTGGCGTCGGAGATTCTGGCGCGCATCCTGCATCTGGATGCGGGAGAACTGCGTAACCGGATGCGCTGGGCCTACGACCATCAACGAGGCTTCCTGTGGGTAAAACGAAAGATTGCGAGTGCCGAGGCGGAACAATTGCGCAGCTTGCACCTCGAGTGGATTGAACTTCAGGCCGAGAGCCAGCGGCACTACCCCAACGGAGCACTCGCGGCGCACGTGCTGGGGTCGGTGGATCATGAAGAAAAAGGCAACGCCGGCCTCGAGATGAGCCTCGACCGGGTGCTGCGCGGCCACGCCGGGTCGGAAATGATGCTCACCGACGTCAAGCGGCGCGGCATCGATTCGCAGCTCTCGACCGAAGCTCAACCGGGAACGCCGCTCACGCTCACCCTCGACTCCCGCATCCAGTTCGCCGCCGAGAGCGCATTGGCGAAAGGCGTGGAAGCGCGCCACGCCCGTAGCGGCAGCATCGTGGTGATGAATCCGTATAACGGCGAGATCCTCGCCCTGGCCAACTACCCGACCTTCGATCCCAACGAGCCGCCCAAACCTGGCGAGGACCCGTTCCGGCGCTTCGATCTCGCGGTGTCGGTGCCATTTGAACCCGGCTCGGTTTTCAAAGTAGTGACGCTGGCCGCGGCTCTGGAAACGACGGATCTTCGTCCCGAGTCGCCCATCAACTGCAACCACGGAGTGCTGCGGCTTCCTGGCCGTGTGATTCACGACGCGCACCGGGGCTATGGAGTCATGCCGATGCAGCAGGTGCTCGAAAAGTCGAGCAACATCGGCGCTATCCAGATCGGGTTCCGTGTGGGCGCAGCGAACATGTACGAGTATGTACGGCGCTTTGGGTTCGGCTCCGCCTCGGGTCTGCGGCTGCCGGCGGAGTCGGGTGGGCTGTTCCGCCGTCTGAATCGGTGGGGCAAGACTTCGCTGGCGTCGATCGCCATGGGCCAGGAGATCAGCACAACCTCGATCCAGCTGGCGCGCACCTGCGCCACGATAGCCAACGGCGGGCTGCTGGTGAAGCCCAAGCTCATCCTGAAGGAAGGCGACCGGGCGACACCTGTGGACGCCCCGCGGCGCATTCTGCGGCCGGAGACTGCCATCACCATGCGCCAGATGATGGAGGGCGTGGTGTTGCGCGGCACCGCCAAAGGACGTGCCCGGATTGCGGGCTACACCTCCGGCGGTAAGACGGGAACGGCACAGATCTTCGACGTGAAGGCGCACCGTTACACGCACCAATACAACGCCTCGTTTATGGGGTTCACGCCAGTAACGAATCCAGCCTTCATCGTGGTCGTCACACTCAACGGAACCAGTGGCAACGCAGGTATGGGCGCGGCAGCCGCGGCGCCGGTATTCAAAGAAGTTGCAACCGAGGCGTTGCGCGTCCTGGACGTCCCCCCGGACCTGCCCGACGCCACCCCTGAACCCGAAAATACCAGCCCGCCGGAGGCCGACGACCTGTCCATTGCCGACCTGGGGTCGGGTGAACCGAACGTGATGGAAGAGCTGGCAGCGCAGCAAAGCGCTCCAGACGCCATGCCGGACGCGCCCGCGGAGAGTGGACCCAAGGTGCCGAACTTCCGCGGCAAGACGATGCGCGCGGTGGTGGAAGAGGCGTCCGCTATCGGGTTGCCGGTGCTGGTCGATGGAAGCGGGGTCGCGCGAGCGCAAGTTCCTCCGCCGGGAGCGGTTTTGCACGCCGGTGAGAGGGTCAGGGTGCAGTTCGCGCGTTGAGCTGAGGCAAGTCAGGCAGGAGTGCGCCACGTATGACCCTCGGTGAGGTCCTGGCGGGAGTGCGGCTCAAGCAGCCGCTCGCGGCGGAGCCTGCCCGGCTGGCGGTCGAAGGCCTCGAATACGATTCCCGGCGCGTAAAAAGCGGCGCACTGTTTTTCGCCTTCTCCGGAGCGCGCGTGGATGGGCGCGCTTTTGCATCGCAGGCGGTGAAGGCTGGTGCGCTTGCCGTGGTGAGCGAACTGCCGCCACCGGAGGGTTTCCGCGGAAACTGGATCGAAGTCGAGCACGGACGGCACGCTCTGGCGCTGGCGGCGCGGAATTTTTTTCAGCGGCCCGACGAACGCATCTCGCTCACCGGCATCACCGGCACCAACGGGAAGACCACGACTTCGTATCTACTGGATTCGATTTTGCGCGCGGCGGGGAAAACGACGGCTCTCATCGGCACCATCGAGTACCACCTCGGCGACCGCGTGCTTCAGGCGGTGAATACCACGCCGGAGTCGCTGGACCTCTACCGCCTCTTCGCGGAGCTGGAACAGATGGGGGGCACGTTCGCGACCCTGGAGGTCTCATCGCACGCGCTGGCTCTGGGTCGTGTGTACGGCATGCATTTCCATACCGCCATGTTTACCAACCTCACGCGCGATCATCTCGATTTCCACCGCACTATGGATGAGTATTTCGCCGCCAAACAAATGCTGTTCACGGGCGCCGGAGCTTCCGCGCCTCCCTTCGCCGTAATCAACCGCGACGACGAGTACGGGACGCGCATCCAGACTGGAGAAAAGACTCAAGTCTTCTGGTATGGGTTGGGGAAAGATGCGACAGTACGGGCGCGGCATATCTCGTCGAGCTTCGACGGGCTGCGGTTTGAGGTGCAGACGCCGGGCAACCGGTTCACCATTCAGTCTTCACTGATCGGGCGGATCAACGTCTACAACATCCTGGCCGCATGTTGCGCGGGCCTGAGTTACGGCTTGCCGCCGGAGACCATCACGCGCGGGATCGCGCAATGCCGCGCCGTGCCGGGGCGGTTCGAGCGCGTGGATGAGGGCCAGCCGTTCGTCGTAGTTGTGGACTACGCGCACACCGATGACGCCCTGCGCAATGTGATCGCGATGGCGCGCAGTCTTGAACCAAAACGCGTGGTCACGCTATTCGGTTGTGGCGGCGATCGCGACCGCACCAAGCGGCCGATTATGGGCGAGGCCGCCGCCGAGTTGAGCGATTTCGTGGTGCTCACCAGCGACAATCCGCGCTCCGAAGACCCGCTCGATATCATGAACGATGTGCTGGTGGGATTGCGCCGGAAAGACACGCCGTGTCTGGTGGAACCCGACCGTGCAACAGCCATCCGGCGAGCCATCGAGGAAGCGCGGCCCGGCGACATTCTCATTCTGGCGGGAAAGGGACACGAGACCTATCAGGTGTTGAAGGACCGAACGATCGCGTTCGACGACCGGAAAGTGGCCCGGGAAGTGCTGCGAGGTTTTGGTTACCGGCCGCGGCCGGAAGCTTCGCCATGACTTTGGACTGGGATGATGTGGCGCGAGTAATGGGCGCAGCAGTGGCGGTGCACGCGCCTGGACGGAAAATTGCAGGCTGGAGTATTGATTCGCGGACCCTCATGGCGGGCGACCTGTTTTTCGCGCTGCGCGGCCCGCAGCACGATGGGCATGAGTATGTGCAGTCGGCGCTCGAGAAAGGCGCCTCGGGCGCGGTAGTCGATCACGCAACCGGCGAGCCGAATCTGCTGGTGGTGGGGGACACGCTGGCGGCGATGCAAAAACTGGCAGCCTGGGCGCGCTGCCGGTGGGGCGGCAGAGTAGTGGGCGTCACGGGCAGCGCGGGCAAGACGACCACAAAAGATGTCATCGCGCACCTTTTGGCCACGGAAATGGCGGTAGGAAAGACCATGGGGAATTTGAACAACCATATGGGCGTGCCGCTCTCGATTTTGCGGCTGCCGGATGACGCGCGCGTGGCGGTGCTCGAGATGGGGATGAATCACGCGGGCGAAATACGCCAACTGGCGCAAATGGCGCGGCCGGACATTGGCGTAGTCACCAACGTGGGCTACGCGCACGTGGAGGCGTTCGGATCGGTTGAGGCCGTCGCGCTGGCAAAGCGGGAACTGATTGAGGAACTGCCCGCGGATGGGGTGGCGGTGCTCAATGCCGACGATCCGCTGGTGGCGGCGTTCCGCGAGGTGCACCGCGGGCACGTACTGACTTTTGGATTTTCGGAGACGGCGGATGTGCGGGCGGAGGATGTCGAATTGGGTGCGGCCGGAGTGCGCTTCCGCTGTGGCGGGGTGAAGTTCGAGAGCTCGATCGCCGGGCGGCACGGGCTTTCGAATCTGCTGGCCGGTCTGGCCGTGGCGGAAATCTTCGAGATCCCGCCGGAGCGCCTGCGCGATGCCGTACGTAGTTTCGTGCCGGGCAAAATGCGTGGAGAACGCCTGGAGCACAACGGTATTGTGATCTGGAACGATAGTTATAACTCGAACCCGGAGGCGGTGCGCGCCATGCTGGACGTGCTGCGCGCCACGCCCGCGCAACGGCGCGTGGCCGTGCTGGGGGAGATGCTGGAGCTTGGTCAATCGACCGAGCCTCTGCACCGCGACATCGGAAAATACGTAGCGATGCAGGGGATTGATGTGCTGATTGGTATACGCGGCGCTGCCCGCTTCATGGTCGATGAGGCCGTGCGGGCGGGATTGTCGGACAGCGCCGCGTACTTTTTCGAGGATGCCGGGACGGCCGGCGATTTTGTGCGTGGAGTGGTTCGTGTAGGGGACGCAGTGCTGTTCAAAGGCTCACGCGGTGTGAAGGTGGAACAGGCGCTCGAGCGGGTGTTGGGATAGGAAACAGGTGTCAGGTGTCAGGTGCCAGGTGTTAGGGGCCAGCCGGCAATAACGAATGCTCTACTACCTTCTTTACGAGAAGCTGTTTCCCTATGTCAGCCCGTTCCGGGTCTTCCGGTACACCACGTTTCGTACGGCGTTTGCCAGCCTGACGGCGCTGTTTCTGTGCATCGCGCTCGGCCCGTGGCTGATCAGCAAGCTGCGCGAGTTTCAGATCGGGCAGTACATCCGCGAAGAAGGCCCCAAGTCACATCAGAAAAAAGCCGGTACACCCACCATGGGCGGCGTGCTGATCGTGATCTCGATCGTGATCCCGACCCTGCTCTGGGCCGATCTCCGGCAGTTCTACGTCTGGATCGCGCTGTTCAGCCTGGTGACGTACGCGGCCATCGGCTTCGCTGACGATTATGCCAAGGTCATGAAAAAGCGCAACCTCGGGCTCACCGGACGGCGGAAATTTCTGATGCAGGTGCTGTTGGCGTTTATGCTGGCGAGCGTGCTGCTGGTGCTCAAGGTGCGCGGTCTCTATACCACCAGCATGAACGTGCCGTTTTTCAAACAGTGGAAACCGGATTTGCTGATCGACGCGTTCCTGATGCACCAGTTTCTCTATCCGCTGGCGTTTCTGCCGTTCTTCATATTTGTGGCGTTCGTGGTGGTGGGCGCGTCGAATGCCGTGAATCTCACCGACGGATTGGACGGACTGGCCATCGGCCTGATGGTTATTGCGTCGGGTGCACTTACGATCCTGACATATGCGGGCGGGCATGCCGAGCTGGCGAATTATCTGCAATTGGAACGTAATGCTCATACTTCGGAACTAACCGTATTTTGCGGCTCGATGACCGGCGCCAGCCTTGGCTTTCTCTGGTATAACGCCCATCCCGCCGAAATCTTCATGGGTGATGTCGGCTCGCTGGCGCTGGGCGGGGCCATGGCGGTGATCGCGGTGCTGATCAAGCAGGAGATCCTGCTGGTGTTCATTGGCGGCGTGTTCGTGATCGAGGCAGTATCGGTGAGCCTGCAAGTCGGAAGTTTCAAACTGCGGGGAAAGCGCATTTTCAAAATGGCGCCGCTGCACCACCATTTCGAGGCGCTGGGCTGGCAGGAATCGAAGATCATCGCCCGCTTTTGGATCGCCGGGCTGGTGATGGCGCTGTTTGCGCTGACGACGCTGAAGCTGAGGTGAGATCCAAGGTTCTAGTGGCCCTGTCGCGGAGAATTCGTTAGCGTGACGCAACCGCTCCCTTTGGTCACGGCTCGGTACGGGACGGGCTTCGCTGAGCCGCGACCGGAGGAAGCGGTACTAACGTCCGGGCTGCGGCAGGCCACTAGGTGCAAGGTGTTAGGTGTTAGGGAAGAAAGCTAACGCACGCGTGAAAATCAAGGGCGCCAAAGCGCTGGTGATCGGCATGGCGAAATCGGGCATGGCTTCGGTCGAGTTGCTCCGAAAGCATGGCGCGGAAGTGCGCGCTACCGACCTGAAGCCGGCGCCTGGAGTGATCCAGGCGCTCGAAAAGCTTGGCGTGCCGTTTGAGACGCAGTCGGGCGAAGTATTCCAGGGCGCCCATCTCATCGTTCTATCGCCGGGCGTGCCGGTCGACCTGGACGGGCTCGAAGCGGCGCGGCGGCGTGGCGCCACTGTGATCGGCGAAGTGGAACTGGCCAGCTATTTCCTCGAGGGCCCAGTCATCGGCATTACCGGATCGAACGGCAAAACCACTACCACCGCGCTAGCGGGCCATATCCTGCGCGAGTCGGGAATTCCGGTACAGGTGGGCGGCAATATCGGGACGCCGGTTACGGCGATGATCGATTCTTCGCGGCCGGAGCAATGGAACGTGCTCGAGCTTTCGAGCTTCCAGCTGGAAACGATCCGCCACTTCCGGGCGAAGGTCAGCGTGGCGTTGAACGTCACGCCGGACCATCTCGACCGCCACCACACGTTTGAGCAGTACGCCGCCGCGAAAGCGCGCCTCTTCGAAACGCAGGAGGCCGGCGATTTCGCCGTTTTGAACGCCGATGACCCGGTGTGCGTGCGCTACGCGGCGCTCACCAAGGCCGCGCCCGTCTGGTTCAGCAGCACGCGGGCGGTGAGCCCCGGCGTGTCGTTGCGCAACGGACAAGTCTGGTTCGATAACGGCTTGCTCATGCCGGCCGGTGAAATCCCGATTCGCGGAATGCACAACGTCGAGAACACCATGGCGGCGGCAGCGGCGTGCCGCCTGGCGGGCGCGGCTCGCGAGCAGATCGCGGCGGCCGTGCGCACGTTCCATGCGGTCGAGCACCGGCTGGAGTTCGTGCGCAATGTGAGCGGAGTGGATTTCTACAACGATTCGAAAGCCACCAACGTGGATGCCACGCTCAAAGCACTGGACGCTTTCGATGGCGGCCTGTGGGTCATTCTGGGCGGCAAGGATAAGGGCAGCGATTACACCGTACTGCGGCAGCCGCTAGCCCAAAAATCGCGCGCCGCGATGCTGATCGGCGCGGCAGGCGGCAAAATTCGCGAGCAGATCGAAGGCGCCGTGACGCTCATGGATTCCAAAACGATTGACGTGGCCATCCGCGACGCTTATGCCGCCGCCAAGCCCGGGGACACCGTACTGCTTGCGCCGGCTTGCGCGAGTTTCGATCAGTTCGACAATTTCGAGCATCGCGGGCGGGTGTTCAAGAGCCTGGTAGCACAACTGGAGCCGAAAAGTTAATGGCACAGAGATTGAAAACCGATTGGGTCCTGTTCACCACCATCGTGGTGATGGTGTTTTTCGGGGTGGTGATGCTGTACAGCGCGTCGTCGGTGATGGCGCAGCTCAAATTCGGCTCGTCGTGGCATTTCTTTTACCGGCAGCTCGCCTGGATGGCGGTGGCCATCATCGCCATGATGCTGCTGAAACGCACGCATTACCGGACATTGCAGAATCCGACCGTGGCCTTTGCGGCCATCGGCGTGGCACTGATCCTGCTCTTGATTGTGTACTTCGTCGATGGCGCGCATCACCGCTGGCTGCGCATGGGTCCGCTGGGCCTGCAGCCGTCGGAGCTGGCCAAGCCGGCGCTGGTTATCTTTCTGGCATTTTTCGTGACGCTGCGGGCTCGGGCCATCAACAACCGTTACACGCTGCTGCCGGCGGCCATGGCGGTTGGCCTGGTGACCGCGGCGGTGGGGGTGGCCGATCTGGGTACGGCCGTGGTGGTGGTCGCGACCGTGGCCGTAGTGTTTTTTGTGGCCGGCCTGGAGCGGCGGTACTGCGTCATAGCGATCTCGGTAGCCTCTATTGGCCTGCTGTTTCTTGTGGCCTCGAAACCCTACCGGCTGGCGCGCATTGTGCATTACTTCGATCCCAAGGACGCCATCATCGATCGCATCGATTCGCGCGGCCGGCTGAAGGCGTACCTGAACCAATCGCTTACCTCGCGGGATACCAATTACCAGGCCGAGCAGTCGAAGATCGCGGTGGGCGCGGGCGGGCCACTCGGGTTGGGATTGATGCAGGGGAAACAAAAGCTGCTGTATCTGCCCGAAGCCCACACCGACTTTATTTATGCCGTGGTGGGCGAAGAACTGGGCTTGATCGGTACGCTGAGCGTGCTGGCCGGATTCATCGTGATCTTATGGCGAGGGCTGCGCGCAACGGTATTAATACCTGACGATTTCGGCCGCTATCTGGCCCTGGGCGTCACCACCATGCTGGTGGTGCAAGCCTTCATGAACGTCAGCGTGGTTCTGGGCATCATGCCGAACAAGGGTATCCCGCTACCCATGATCAGCTCGGGCGGAAGCTCGCTTGTCAGTACGCTGGCCTCGCTCGGCATTCTGATGAATGTGTCGGAGCATGCCGGGTAAGGTTTTTCTCATGGCGGGGGGCGGAACGGGTGGGCATGTAATTCCGGCGCTGGCGGTGGCGCGAGAGCTGTGTCGGCGCGGGCACGAGGTGTTTTTTGTGGGCACGGAGCGCGGCGTCGAGGCGCGCATGGTTCCGGCGGCAGGATTCGGGCTCGAGTTGATTCGCATCGGAGGATTGAAACGCGTGGGCGCGGCGCAAAGGCTCGCCACACTCGGCCAGTTGCCCGTGAGCACAATCCGCATGCTCGCCATGCTGCGGCGCAAGCGCGTGGCGGCTGTGTTCAGCATGGGGGGGTACGTGGCGGGTCCGCCCGTGAGCGCGGCCCTGCTCGCTGGAACGCCGGTTGTCGTGATGGAGCCGAACGCCGTGCCGGGATTTACCAACCGCCGCATCGGCCGGTTCGTCAGCCGGGCGCTGGTGAGTTTTCCTGAAACCGCACGGTATTTTCGGCGGGGGCGCACGGAGGTGACCGGGCTCCCGATACGCGAGGAATTTTTTGCACTACCGCGAAAGCCGCGCGAAGGGCTGATCACCTTGTTGGTCACCGGAGGCAGCCAGGGATCGCGCACGCTCAATCACGCCGCGCGAGAGAGCTGGCCGCTATTCCGGCAGTCCGGCTTTCCGCTCCGGTTCATTCTGCAAACCGGGCAGGCGTCGTTTGAAGAGTGGCAGCGCGAGTTCGCGGCTTCCGGGATTGCCGGAGAAGTCCGGCCATTCATCGACGATATGCCTGCTGCCTTCGCCGATGCCGATCTGATTGTCTGCCGCGCGGGCGCCGGAGCCGTGGCGGAACTGGCGGCGGCGGGGAAGCCCGCGATACTGGTGCCATTTCCCTACGCCACCGACGATCACCAGTTGCACAATGCGGAGGCGTTTGAGCGCGCAGGCGCGGCGAAACTGGTGCTGGATCGCGACTGGAACGGCGCCAGGCTCCACGAAATGGCGACGTCGCTCGCCGACGATAGCAGTGCGCTCGACCGCATGGGAGAAGCAGCACGGCGTCTGGCGCATCCTGGAGCGGCGAAACGCGCGGCGGAGATTCTCGAGGAAGTGGCGCGATGAGATCGCGAGCGGACAATTTTCGAATTCAATTGACACGCGCTCCGGAAGCCGAAACAATACATTAATAAAATGTTTTTTGGAGTTCAGCACCTGCACTTCACGGGGATCGGAGGAATCGGGATGAGCGGCATCGCCGAAGTACTGCTCAATCTGGGTTACACCATTTCCGGCTCCGACCTGAAGCTGACTACGGTCACCGACCGCCTGGTCAAGCTGGGGGCCACGATTTACGAAGGCCACACCGCGTCAAATGTCACCGGCGCGAAGGCGCTGGTGGTCAGCTCGGCGGTAGACGAACAAAATCCTGAAGTGCAGGAGGCGCGGCGGCTGCAGATTCCGGTGATCCCGCGCGGCGAGCTGCTGGCCGAGCTGATGCGCCTGAAATACGGCATTGCGGTGGCCGGCAGCCATGGAAAAACCACCACCACTTCCATGGTGGCGACGGTGCTGAATCACGCCGGGCTCGATCCCACTGTCGTGGTGGGCGGCAAGGTCGGAACCATGGGCGGCGCGAATGCGCGCGTGGGCAAGAGCGATTTTCTGGTGGTGGAATCGGACGAAAGCGACCGCTCGTTCCTGAAGCTGGCGCCGATTCTGGCGGTGGTGACCAATATCGATCGCGAGCATCTAGACTGTTACTCGTCGCTGGACGATATTCGCGCGGCATTTATCGAGTTCGTCAACAAGGTTCCGTTTTACGGCGCCGTCATCCTATGCCTGGCGGATGAAAACGTGCAGAGCATTCTGCCAGCCGTCAAGCGCCGCGTCATCACCTATGGGCTGAGCGCGCAGGCGAACATCGAGGCAGTCGACGTGCACTGCGGTCCGTTTGCCAGCGATTTCCACGTGCGCTCGCACGGCGCGGATCTGGGCGTGTTCCACCTAGGCGTGCCCGGCGAACACAATGTGCTGAATGCGCTGGCGGCGGTCGGCGTGGCGCTCGAATTGAAGGTGGCGCCGGACGTCATTCGCGCCGGCCTCGCGTTGTTCACCGGCGTGGACCGGCGGTTTCAGATTCGCGGCTCTGCGCGCGATATCACGGTGATCGACGATTACGGCCATCATCCCACCGAGATACGCGCTACTCTCGCGGCCGCGCGGCTCTGCGGTTATCGCAGCATCCTCGTCGTTTTTCAGCCGCACCGCTACACGCGCACCTATCATCTGATGGACGAATTCGCGCGCTCGTTCATGCAGGCCGACCGAGTGTACGTGCTCGATATCTACGCGGCGTCGGAGAAACCTATCGAGGGCGTGACCGCCGAGGCTTTGGTCGAACGAATTCGCCAGTTCGGACACCGCTCGGCGGAGTATGTGGGCTCGATCAACCGAGCGGTTGACGCTGTCGTCAAAGACGCACAGCCTGGGGATGCCGTGCTGACTTTGGGTGCGGGCAACGTGTGGCAGGCGGGGGATCAGGCGCTGGAACGGCTGAGAATGGCCGGGGGTGACGGGGGGACGAGGACCGGCGCGGGGACGCCGGGATGCGGCGACACGGCGAATGCGAAGCGGGCGCAACGAAGAGAGGCGCGCGAATAATATGGCGAAGTCGGAGGAAAGCAAAAGCATTCGGTGGCGCCTGTGGATGAACGTGGCGCTGGGGTGCATCGCGCTGGCCGTCGTTATCTACACTGCGCGTAAAGTGCGGCATTTTGTGGTGACTGATCCGCGGTTCACGCTGGCTTCTCCCGATGAGCGCGGTCTGGGGCTCTCGATGGCTGGGGTGGCGCATGCGTCGCGATCTCGCGTGCTGGCCGCCTTTAATGCAGATTTCGGACACAGTGTTTTTCTGATGCCGATCGCGGAGCGACGGCGGCGGTTGCTGGCCATCGACTGGGTGGAAGACGCTTCCATCGCGCGCATCTGGCCCAATCAGGTGGCCGTGCGGATTCAGGAGCGTAAGCCTGTGGCATTCGTCGACCTCCCCGTTGCGGGCGGCCGGGGATCGCGCGTGATGTTAATCGATGGGGAAGGCGTGCTGCTCGAACCGCCCGCGCAATCGCACTTTGCGTTTCCGGTGTTGAGCGGGGTAACGGAAGAGCAAACCGAAGCGGAGCGGCGCCATCGCGTGCAGGCCATGCTGCGGCTGCTGGATGACCTGGGGCCATTGGGCCTGGACATCTCCGAAATCAATGCGGCGGTTCCCGAGAGCCTGGCGATCGTCACGCGGGTTGAGGGACGCGCTGTCGAACTGGTGATGGGCAGCCAGAACTTTTCGAGTCGCATGCAGAATTTTCTGGATCATTACCCCGAAATCCGGCGGCGCTCGGGCAACGTGAAGGCGTTCGATCTGCGGCTCGACGACCGCATCACGGCGGGGACACGGGAGCCATGAGCGAGAAAACCTTCGCCGCGGTGGGGCTGGATATCGGCAGCAGCCGGACGCGCATGGTGGTGTGCCTGGTGGAAGAAGAGCGCCTGCGTTTCCTCGGGCATAGCGAGTGCGAATCGCGCGGCTGGGTGAAAAGCCGGATTGCGGACCAGAACGCGGTGACCGACTGCGTGCTCGAGGTCTTGCGCCAGGCGGAACCGAGAGCCCAGATTTCGATCGACGCGGCCACGGTGGGTTTCGGCGGGACCACCGTGCGCGGCGCCAACAGCCGCAGCCGCATCGAGCTGGGGCGCCCGCGCGAGATCGAGCAGCGTGACGTGAACCGGGCCCTCGACCGCGTATGGAAGGTGCCGCTCCGCGAAGATCGCATGGTGCTGCAGTTGTTCCCGCAGGATTTCATCGTGGAGGACCAGCCTGGCCACCGCGATCCACGAAACATGCTGGCGCAGCGGCTCGAAGCCAATGCGCACCTCATCACCGGTTCGGTTCAGGAACACAATTGCCTGGTGGGCGCAGTGAACCAGGCCCACGTGGCGGTCGAAGACACGGTATTCGAACCGCTGGCTGCGCACTACGCTGCGCTCTTGCCGGAGGACCGGCGCGAAGGCACGGCGCTGGTGGATATCGGGGCGCAGTCGACCGATCTGGTGGTGTATTACGACGAGAGCATGCAGCTCGCTTCCAGCCTGCCGATTTGCGGCGACCACTTCACGCGCGACGTGGCGCTGGCGTTCCACATCAGCTACGAGGAAGCCGTGCTGGTGAAGGAAGAATACGGTAGTGCGACCGCCGAATTCACGGCGGGCAACAGTTCGGTGGAAGTGACGTCGGCCGGTGACCGCGATTCGCGCGAGCTGCCCCGGCGCCTGTTGAACGAAATCATCGAAGCGCGCGCGCACGAATTGTTCGATTACGTTCGGCGCGAGCTGATCCGCGTGGGGATGGAGCGGTCGCTGGTGGGCGGCGCCGTGCTCACAGGCGGCGGCGCGCGGCTGGCCGGGATGTGCGATATGGCCGAAAACGCACTCGGCTGCCAGGCAAGAATCGGTTTACCCGTGGGCATTCAGGACTGGCCGCCGGAGCTCGATCATCCGGCGTGGGCGGCGGCCGCGGGACTGTCGATGTACTCGGCGAAATTGAAAGTGCAGGGAGAATTGGAGCGCCAGTCGGTGGGCTTGCTGGCGCGGATCTTAAGGTAGGACAGGCATTCGTGCCGGTCCATGGTTTTGTGATGGCGTAGGCGATGGACAGGCGGGAACGCCCGTCCTGACGGAAGGAGTTACTAAAAAATGGCACTGCTCGATACAGGTTTTGACCGGCTGAAGTACGAGCTTCAGGAAGAGAGCCGTAAGGGCGCGCGCATCAAGGTGGTGGGCGTGGGTGGCGGCGGTTCGAACGCCGTGGCGCGCATGATTCACGAGGGTTTGGAAGGCGTCGAGTTCCACGTCATGAACACGGACGTGCAGGCGCTCGAATCCTCCATCGTGCCCAACAAGCTGCAGATCGGCACGAAGATCACCGGCGGCTTGGGCGCGGGATCGGACCCTTCCGTGGGCCGGCAAGCGGCACTCGAAGACACCGAGCGCATCATTGAACTGCTGCAAGGTGCCGACATGGTCTTCGTCACCGCGGGCCTTGGCGGAGGCACGGGTGCGGGCGCCGCGCCGGTGGTGGCGTCGCTCGCCAAGGAGCTGGATGCGCTCACGGTGGCCGTGGTCACCAAGCCGTTCACCTTCGAAGGCGCGCGCCGCATGCGCCAGGCGGATAAGAGTCTGGGCGAGCTGGCGGGTACGGTTGACACGGTGATCGCCATTCCGAACGATCGTCTGCTCGAACTGGTACCACGCGGCACCAGCTTCTTCGAGGCGTTTCGCCTGGCTGACGACATTCTGATGCAGGCGGTGCAGGGCATCAGCGATATCATCACCACGCCCGGCCTCATCAACCGTGATTTCTCCGACATCCGCGCGACCATGCTGGGCATGGGCTACGCCATGATGGGCACGGCGGTGGGGCGCGGAGCGAATGCGGCCGTCGAGGCGGCGCGCAAGGCCATCAGTTGCCCGTTACTCGAAGATTCGCGCATTTCCGGCTCGCGCGGCATTCTCATCAACATTACGGGATCGAGCCAGCTCGCTCTGCACGAGGTCAACGAAGCGTGCTCCATCATTCGTGAAGCGGCCGATTGCGAGGACGTGCAGATCAACTTCGGCGTGATCCTGAATGAATCCATGGCGGATGCAGTGAAGATCACCGTGATTGCGACCGGATTCCAGCCGGAGAACGCCCCCGTTGCCGAGCGGCCGAGGGCTGTCGAACCGCGCATCGTGGCGCCGGAGCAGCCACGGGCAGTGGAACCGGTGGCTGCCCGCGAGCCGGACCCGGACATCGAGCCGGAGCCCGTGGTTGAGGAACCGGTCGAGCCGTTTCAGCCGGCTGCCGCGGCCGCGAGTGCCGGAGCTATGACTTTCGATCCCGACGACCTGGACACGCCGGCGTATTTGCGGCGGGGTAAGCTGCTGAACTAGCCTGCGGCTGCTGCCCAAAGGCGCGCCGCTAAATCACGCCCGTTCTTGCGCATCCACCACGGCGATCGCCGCCATGTTCACGATGTCGTTCACTTCGGCACCGCGTTGCAGCACGTGCACCGGCTTGCTCAACCCCATCAGGATCGGCCCGATGGCCTCCGCGCCCCCGATGCGCGCCAGCAGCTTGTAGGCGATGTTGCCTGATTCGAGATTCGGAAAAATGAGAACGTTCGCGCCTCCCTTGAGCGCGCTGAACGGATAATCCTGCTCGATGATCTCGGGCACCACCGCCGTATCGGCCTGCATCTCGCCATCCACCATCAAGCCGGGAGCACGCTCGCGCACCAGCGCCACCGCGCGCGCCACCTTTTCGGCGAGCGGATGCCGCGTGCTGCCAAAGTTGGAAAACGAGAGCAGCGCCACGCGCGGCTCCTGGCCGAAACGGCGCGCGGTCTCCGCGGCGCAGATGGCGATCTCGGCCAGATCTTCAGCCGACGGCTCGATATTCACCGTTGCGTCCGACAAGAAATAGATGTCGCCGCGAGGCGTGATCAGCACGTACACGCCCGAGACTTTCCGCAGCCCGGGCCGCACGGCAACCACCTGCAGAGCCGGCCGGATGGTGTCCGGGTAGTGCTGCGTGAGGCCGCCGATCAGTGCGTCCGCCTCGCCGCGCCGCACCATGAGCGCCCCGAACGTCGTGTGGTTGAGCGCCATCTCGTGGGCTTCGTGAAGGGTGACCCCTTTCCGCTGCCGCGAGCGGTACAGCTCTTCGGCGTAGGCCGCGCGCTCCGGCGCAGTCGCTGGATCGATGATCCGCACTGCGCCTGCGTGCACGTGGAGTTCTTCCATGCGCGCGCGGATCACGGTTTCCGCTCCCAGCAGAATGGGTTCCGCAATCTTTTCATCTACCAGAATCTGGCTGGCGCGCAGGATTTTCTCTTCCTCGCCTTCCGGGAACACGATGCGCTTGGGCTGACGCTGGGCTTTGTTGATCATGATGCGCATCACTTCGCGCGCTTTACCCATGCGGCGCTCGAGTTGCTCCCGGTACTCGGCGATATCCAGGACCTGCTGGGCGACACCGGTGCGCATGGCCGCCTCTGCCACGGCCGACGCCTCCCACACCAGCACGCGCGGGTCGAACGGCTTGGGAATCAGGTATTCGCGCCCGAACTCCAGCCGGTCAAGACCGTAGGCCCGCCGCACCGAATCCGGCACGTCTTCCTTGGCCAGAGCCGCGAGCGCATGCGTGGCCGCCAGTTTCATTTCATCGTTGATGGTGGTGGCACGCACGTCGAGCGCGCCGC
>JBGPKX010000094.1:0-16933 GCA_041486185.1 Bryobacteraceae bacterium
AATGTGGTCGAGCGGCCCCACTCAAAATCGGGAGGCCGCGGATACGCCATTACCGGGCACCACGAGATCATGCTACCGCTCCTCGCCGCGGCCCTGATCGAGAGTGATCGTTGATGGAGACCGAGCCCAACATTTCGCCCGCCGACCCGGATCCCGTGGCTTCCGATCCCGAAGCGTTGCCTGCCTCCGAACCAGTGACGTCACTCGACGCCGGCGGCGCCGCGCCACATGCAGACTCCTATCCGTTCTGGAGCTACGCCGACCTCGTCGTCTTTTTCGGCCTGGCATTCCCCTGCTTGCTCCTTGGGGCCTTCACCGTGACCATGTTTTTGTGGGTGTTCCATCTGCGCGTGCATAGTATGGCGCTCCAGTTGGTACCGGCACAATTTGTCGGTTATGGCTTTCTCTTTTTTGCGCTGTACCTGCTTCTGACGGTGCACTATCAACGCCCATTCTGGCCGTCGCTACGATGGGTGCGGACGCGGCCCGGCGTATCCCGCACCATCTTGTACGGCTTTGTCCTGGCGTTTGCGGTCGCGCTTTTGGGCGCCGCCTTGCACACGCCGGACATCCACACTCCCATGAAAGATCTGCTATCGGACCGCAGCTCGGTGCTGTTGATCGCAATATTCGCCGTGACGCTCGGGCCGCTTTGCGAGGAACTGGCCTTCCGCGGTTTTCTGCAACCCGTGCTGGTGCGCTCGTTCGGAGCCTTCGCCGGCATCGTGCTGGCCGCGATTCCCTTCGGCGTGCTGCACCTTTCGCAATACGGAGGATCGTGGCGCCACGGGCTGCTCATCACGTTTGCGGGCATCGGTTTCGGCTGGATGCGCCAGGCATCCGGGTCCACGCGCGCCGCCGCCATTATGCACGCCGCCTACAATTTCATTTTCTTCGCCGCGCTGTTCTCGCAGGGAGGCAACCTGCCCAGCACATGGTAGAGACCATCCAGTGGACCGATGCCGGCGTGGTCATGATCGACCAGACACGCCTGCCGCGCGAAGAATGCTACGTGACGTGTGCCACGTATGAAGAGATGGCCGACGCCATCCGCTCGATGGTGATTCGCGGCGCGCCGGCCATCGGCGTGGCAGCCGCGATGGGGATCGCTCTGGGCATCGGACAGGCGAATGGCGGCGATCTCGACGCGCAGTTCGAAACAATCTGCGATACGCTGGCGCGCACGCGCCCCACGGCCGTGAATCTTTTCTGGGCCATCGATCGCATGAAGCGCGTCTATGGGGAATCGCGCGGTCTTCCGCTGCTCAAATTGCGCGAGCGGCTGATCGCGGAGGCCCAACAGATCCGCCTCGAGGACATTGCCGTCAATCAGGCGATCGGCCGCAATGGCGCGGCGCTGGTGCCCGACGGTAAGACGGTGCTGACGCACTGCAACGCCGGCGCGCTCGCCACGGCGGGATACGGGACCGCGCTGGGCGTCATCCGCGCCGCAGTCTCGGCAGGTAAGAAGATCGACGTGTTCGCCGACGAGACCCGCCCCTTCCTGCAAGGCTCGCGCCTCACCGTCTGGGAGCTGCAGCAGGACGGCATACCCGCCACGCTCATCACCGACAACATGGCCGGGCATTTTCTCAAGAGCGGCCGCATCGGCTGTGTGGTCGTCGGCGCCGACCGCATCGCCGCCAATGGCGATGTCGCGAATAAAATCGGCACCTACTCGCTGGCGGTGCTCGCTAAAGAAAACGGCATCCCCTTCTTCGTTGCCGCTCCCATTTCGACCCTGGATCTGACGCTCGCCTCCGGCGACGATATCCCCATCGAACAGCGCGCGGCGGCGGAGGTAACGCACGTATTCGGCGTTCCGGTGGCGCCAGAAGGCACGATGGTCCAGAATCCGGCGTTCGATGTGACACCGAATCGTTACGTGTCCGCGATTATCACCGAGCGCGGCGTGGCGCGGGCACCATACGGCGAGTCGCTGCGGGCCTTCATTCCGCTGCAAGTTGGCAAGCGCGCAGAAACAACGTGAGGATTGTGGTTCTCAGGGTCTTTGCGTCTCAGCGGTGAACATGCCGGTTCACGCCGCCTGCACCTGCTCCTCCACCACCCGCCCGTCGAAAATTCGCACCGTGCGGTCCGCGTCCTGCGCATAACGCGGATCGTGCGTCACCAAGCAGATGGTCGCGCCCGAGCGGTGCAGTTCGCGCAGAATGCCGATAACGGCTTCGCCATTGGCGGAATCGAGATTGCCGGTCGGCTCGTCCGCCAGCAGGATCGACGGCTCGCCTACGAGCGCCCGCGCTACGGCCACGCGCTGCTGCTGGCCGCCGGAGAGTTGCGACGGGTAGTGCTTGTGCCGGTGCGACATCCCGACCTTTTCAAGCGCCGCGCGCACCATTTTGCGGCGCTCCGAACCCGGAACGTGCCGGTAGGTGAGCGGCAGCTCCACGTTCTCGAACACGGTCAGATCGCCAATCAGGTTGAACGCCTGAAAGATGAATCCGATCTCGCGATTGCGAATGCGCGCGCGCTCCGCCGGTCGAAGCCGTTCCACCGGGTTGCCGTTCAGCAGATAGCGGCCATCGGACGGCGAATCGAGCAGCCCCAGAATCGCCAGCAGCGTCGATTTTCCGCAGCCTGACGGTCCGGCGATGGAGACGAACTCACCGCGCTCGATCTCCAGGTGGATGCCCGACAGAGCGTGCGTTTCCACCTCGTCGGTGGTGAAAACTTTGTTGAGGTTCTCGAGATGAATGAGTGGCATCGCTCACTTCGCTTTCCGGATGAAAATATTCCCGTTGAACGTCTGGAATTGGAATTCCGGCCCACCGCCGTTGATGGTGCCGTACATGGCATGGTCCACGCGCACGCGATACTTGCCGCGGTTGGGCCGGCCGTCCTCGACCACCGGCTGCCGCCCTGAGGCGTCCAGCTTCACTTCGAAATCGCTGTAGATCTCGCCGTTGTCGGTTTTCAGCTTCACGCGCGCCTTCGTATCCGCGGGCAAAGTCACATCGACGTCGCCATTGAGCGAGCTGAACGACATGGTTTTGTCCGGCGTGATTTTGTTCAGCTTGACCACTACGTTCTTGTTCAGCGCATGCGCGATCACCGATCCCGAGACATTGGTCAGACTGACACCGCCATTGGTGTTGTTGACTTCGATTTCGCCCGAGATGCGGTCGACCACGATGTCGCCGCCGTTGATGCAGCTCAGCTTGAGCGACGTATTCACCGGGACCTGAATCACCAGGTCCGCCTCGCGGCCGGGCCTCGCGCCCACCACCAGCACGTTATCTTCTTCTTCGGCCGTCAATCCCATGGCCGTATTGTCAATGCGCTTCATGCCCTCGGCGCCATGCGGCGTGTGCCGTCGCTCGTGCTCGCCGCTTTGACCGCCGCGCGTTTCAATGATGGCGTCCTTGCCGTCGTAACCTTTCACCGTGATTCCGCCGTTGATGAGGTGGACCTTGAGCGTATGCGGGCGCGATGGATCGCTGAACGGCACCGTGATACGGTCGCCCGTATCCTGCGGCCACGCCAGGCCTGCCGCCAGCAAGGGTAAGACACAAACCAGATTCTTCACTGTTTTTCTCCTGACAAACTATTTCTCCCGGTTACGAATCCGAATATCGCCATTGAAGGCGTCGAACTTGAGCTCGGGACCTCCGTGGGCCACGCGCACCCCGTAAAACTGATGGCTCTTGTAGACGAACTTGCCGTCGTGCTGCTCGCGCACCGGCGGCCGGCTGGGCAACGCGGTGACATCGAAATCCGTGTACGCGTTCCCGTTGAAAGTCTTCAGCCAGACGTCGGCCGAAAGATCGGGACGAAACGCCACCTCCACGTCGCCGTTCAACGATCCGAAATCGCTCGCACCGGCGGGATTGCGGCTGAACAGCACCTTGAGCGGCCGGTTGAGCGCGTAAGCGTGGCCCGAGCCAGCGACTTCGGCCAGATCCACGCCGCCGTTGATGTTCTCGACATCGAACGCTCCCGCCATATTTTCCAGGCGGATGTCCCCGTGGTTGACCGTACGCAGCCGCACGTTCGTCTCGCGCGGCGCCTTCACCGTAAAGTCGAGGGTCACCTCATAGCCGTAGAAACGCGACCCGCGATAGTTGAACGACCTGTCACCGCACTTGCAGCGAAACGGCCCGTCCACATAGAGGCGCAGTTCGTCATCATGCTGTGCCATATCGAGCCGCACTTCGCGCTTGGCTTCCTGCACTTTTTCGGCGGACCGCGCATGGATGGTCTTATGAATTTCCACCTTGATCTCGCGCGCGTCCGTGCCGATCACCGTGATGGAGCCATCGACATTGTCGATATCCATGCTCTTCGCCGCCGGAAATGTCCGCTCGATGGTTTCGCGCTCCTCGACGCTCAGGCCGTCGTCGGCGCTCAAAGCGAAGGCCGTGCCCAGCGCCACGAGAGCCCACACCGCATGCGTGCTCATTGCATTTGCCCCAGCGCCCACTGAGCGCGCTCGCGGACTTCCGGATTCAGCCCGGTTTCCTGCATCAAATCCTTCAACGCGGCGGCAGCTTCTTTATCGCGGATGTCCACCAGCGTGTCGATCAGCGAAATCTGCACCATCGGTGAGGTCTGCCGCTCGAGCGATTCCACCAAACCGCGCCGCACGGTCTCATTGCCTGCCGACTGGCGCAGCGCATCCAGCGCCGCCAGCCGCACGTTCACGTTCTGGTCGTAATTGACCGTATGCAGCAGCGCCGAGAGCACCTGCGGATCGGGCCGCGAAATCCGATTGCTCCAATCCACGCCTTTCAGGCGCTCGCTGGCCGATTGTTGCTGGAGCAACGAAAGCGCCACCAGTTGCCGCGTGTGGCGCACCTCTTCGCGCAACTGCGCTACTTCGCCACCGCCGCCGCCGTGCGGGTTCTGCGTGATCGAATAGCCGGCCAGCAGGCCGATGGCCAGGAACGCCAGGGCGAAGCCGAATTGAAATGCCGGCTGCCGGGGCCACCAGCCTTCCAGCCATTTGTCCACCTTCTCGCGCGTCGACGGGCCGCGCTCCGCTTGCCGCAGACCCTGCACGTACGCTTCGAGCGTCGCTTCAAACCGGGCGCGCAACGCCCGCCCCGGCCGCTCTTCCGGAATCGCGCCCAGCTTCTTCCAGATGGCGCTCAGCGTCTCGGCCTCGGCGCGGCACGCCGGGCACGACGCGAAATGTGCTTGCATCCTGGACTTCGCGCCTTCGTCCAGCGCGCTGGTCCAGTAATCCGGTAATTGATCTCTCACTTCATCGCAGTTCATGATGCCTTCTCACCTGCCAGTTCGCTGAAAATCTGACTCAACTCGCGGATCGCACGGAAAACCCGCACCTTCACCGCGCCCACTTCGCAATCCAGAATCTGGGCGATTTCGCCGTACCTCAGGTTCTGGAAACGGCTGAGGACCAGCACTTCACGCTTCTCAACCGGCAGCCGCGCCAGGGCCCGCCGTAGCAATCCGATCTCCTGCGTGTGCGCCAGCCGCTCGTGCGGATCGCGGTCATCGCTGGCCACATCTTGCCAGGCCGCTTCATCATCCGGCACGATCTCGAGCCGGTGCTTGCGCGTCTGGTCGATATGCGCGTTGCGCGCGATCTGGTACATCCAGGCGGTGAAATTGGTTCCCGCCTGAAATGTGTGCCGGTACTTGAGCATGCGAAAAAACACTTCCTGCACCAAGTCCTCGCTGAGCCCGCGATTGGCGGTAAGCCGTAGAAAGAAATTGAAGAGCATGCGGTGATGGCGGTCGAACAGAACGCCGATGCGTTCCACGTCACCGTCACGAACCGCGAGCATCACCAGGTGATCCGCCTGGGCTTCCACTTAGCGCCTTGGCCTCATTGTTCCCTGCATCTAGGACAACCGACTTATGGGGAAAAGGTTACAGGAAAAGTGGCGTCCCCGCCCGTTTGCCACAATGTGGAGAGCCATGGCAGGCGCGCCGCTACGAATCGAGCTGGGCCCGGAGGATGCCGGAAAGCGGCTGGATCACGTGCTGCACCAGCGTCTTCCCCAATACAGCCGCGCCCGCCTGCAGGATTGGATCAAGCATGGCGGGGTGCGTATCAACGGCGCCGTCCGCCGCGCGTCCTATTTGGTTCGAAATGGCGAACGAATCGACGTCGAGCCCGCCGACCCGGCTCCGCTCCGTGCCGCCCCCGAGGAGATCCCTCTCACGATTCTGTACGAAGATCTGGACGTGGTCGCCATCGACAAGCCTGCCGGCATGGTTGTGCACGCGGGCGCCGGCGTCCATTCCGGAACGCTGGTGAACGCACTACTGCACCGTTTCGGCTCCCTTTCCCGCGCTGCCGGCGAACTGCGCCCCGGCATCGTGCACCGCCTGGACCGCTACACGAGCGGCGTGCTGCTGGTTGCCAAAAATGACGCCGCGCACCAGCATCTGGCCGAGCAGTTCGCCTCTCGCCGCGTGGAAAAAACGTATCTCGCGCTGGTACACGGCAACGTCAAGCTGGACCGCGGCCGCATCGAAAAGCCCATCGCGCGCGATCCGAAGCAGCGCGTCCGCATGACCGCCCGCCTCGCCCGCGGCCGCGCAGCATGGTCCGAGTACCATGTCCTGCGCCGCTTCCCAGGCTTTACATTCCTCGAAGTACGCATCGGCACCGGCCGAACGCACCAGATCCGCGTGCACCTGGCAAGCATCGGCCACCCGGTCGTTGGCGACCGTCTTTACGGCGCTCCAGCCAAAATCGATGACCAACCCACGCTCCCCCGCTACTTCCTCCACGCCCGCCGCATCAAGTTCGAGCAGCCATCCACAGGCGACCCCGTCACCATCGAATCGCCCCTCCCGCCCGACCTCGAAGCCTGGCTAAAGCACCTAACCTGAAGGCACTAGCACCCTTTCGCCGTGTCCCCGCGTCCCCGCGTCGGCGTCGGTGTCTTCCCGTTCCGCCGCTCCCGCCTTCTATAATTGAGTTATATGAAATCCCTGCTCCTGGTCGTGATCCTCTGCGTCGCCGTGTCCCTAGCGGGCCAGCAACCGGAGCAGAAACCGGCCCGCGTCGAGCCTTCCGACACGCGCATCATCCTCGAAGTGAACCGCGTGAACATGCTGTTCACCGTCACCGACAAGAAAGGCAAGTTCATCACCGATCTCGCCAAAGACGACTTCCAGGTGATCGAGAACAAGCGGCCGCAAAGCATCCAGGAGTTCACCGCTGAGAGCGACCTGCCGCTGCGCATCGCCATCCTGATCGACACCAGCAACAGCATCCGGGACCGCTTCCGTTTCGAGCAACAGGCCGCTGTCGACTTCATCACCAGCGTCATCCGTCCGCGGCAGGACAAAGCCATGGTCGTGAGCTTTGACTCCTCGGCTGAGTTGGTGTCTGATTTGATCGACGATCCCGAGAAGCTCGCCATCGCCGTGCGCAGCCTGCGCCCCGGCGGCGGCACGGCGCTCTACGACGCCCTCTACTTCGCCTGCCGCGATAAGCTCCAGCAGGACCAGCCGCGCCACAAGTTCCGCCGTGCGGTCATCATCGTAAGCGATGGCGACGACAACCAGAGCCGCGTCTCGCGCGACCAGGCGCTCGAAATGGCGCAGAAGGCCGATGCCGTGATCTATTGCATTTCGACCAACATCTCACGCATCGAGGCCGACGGTGATAAAGTGCTCAAGTATCTGGCGTCCGAGACGGGCGGCCAGGCTTTTTTCCCCTTCAAGGCCGAAGATCTCGCGCAATCGTTCGAAAACATCGCTAACGAACTGCGCCACCAGTACAACATCTTTTATCGCCCCGACCCGCTTAAGACCGATGGCCTCTACCACAACGTCGCCTTGAAAGTGAATGGCCGGAAGGACCTCGTAGTGCGCGCCCGCAAAGGATATTACGCGCCCAAGATGTGACTGCGTGTAATTAGGACAGCATTCCCCCCTGTCCACTTCCTGGGCACTCAAAACCAGCGAAACAGCCGCAAAATCGCCAGCAACACCACCGTCGTGGCCAGCATCACGCCGCCCACGATCGCGCTACCACTGGGTGAATTGACCCACGGCAGCCCCTTCAAATTCATCCCGTAGATGCTCGAAATCACCAGCGCCGGCAGCGCAATCGTGCCCAGCACCGTCAGCACCTTCATCACCTGGTTCGTACGGTTGGCCACGCTCGAAAGATAAATGTCCAGCGACCCGGTCAGCAGATCGCGCTGCATCTCGACCAGGTCCAGATTGCGCGCTACGTGGTCATAAACATCGCGCAGAAACGGCCACATGTCGCGATGGATCAGTTCCGATTCGCTGCGCTGCAGGTGCGCCGCCAGATCGCGCGTGTTCACCAGCACCCGCCGCAGCTGGATCAAGCTGCGCTTGGTTTCGAAGATGCGGGCCAGCGCGTCAGGCGTGGGCCGGTCGAGCACCTGGTCTTCCAGGTCATCGATCACGTCGCTGAAGTGATCGAGCACCGGCAGGTACGTGTCGACCACGCCATCGGTAATACGATAGAACGCTTCATCCGCCCGCTTCCCGCCGGCGGCCGCATGCGCCTGCTCGATCACGCGCCTGCACGCTTGCTGCGTGGATTCTTCCACGGTGATGAGAAAATCGCGCCCCAGAAAGACGTCGAGATCCGCTACCGTGAGCGAGCCCTCCTCCGCTACCTGCACGGTCTTCAACACCGCGAACAGGTATCCGCGGTTTTCCTCCACCTTGGCGCTCTGGTTGCGATGGCGGCAGTCTTCGATGTGCAGCGGATGCAAGCGGTAACGCTCGGCGAGCCGGTCAAGCTCGGGGTCCTGCGGATCGCGAATCTGGTGCCACTCCATGATTAAAGGATCAGCATACAATCCCCGTACGAATAAAAGCGATAGTTTTTCTCGACGGCGTGCCGGTAGGCGGCCAGCACGAACTCCGTGTCGCCGAAGGCACACACCAGGAGCAGCAGGCTGGTGCGCGGCAAATGGAAATTCGTCAGCAGCGCGCCCGTGCGGGCAAACCGGAAGCCCGGATAGATGAACAGATCGGTTTCGCCGGCGTGCGCGCTTGCGCGATGTGCACTTTCAATGCTGCGCACGCTGGTCGTACCCACCGCCACCAGGCGCCGCGCCGCATTCATTTTGGCTGCATTCTCCGCGGTGATGCTGTACCGTTCGGCGTGCAGCCGAGCCGCGTCGAGCTGTTCCGTGTGGATGGGTTGAAACGTTCCCAGGCCCACGTGCAGCGTCACGTAGGCGATATCGGCGCCCGCGCCGCGGCAGCGCTCCAGCATCTCGGGCGTGAAGTGCAGCCCGGCGGTCGGCGCGGCGGCCGACCCCTTTTCGCGCGCGAACACCGTCTGGTAACGCTCGCGATCCGCTTGCGTATCACGCCGTTTGATGTACGGCGGCAGAGGCACATGTCCGATCTCGTCCAGGGCCGCGTAGACATCTGTGTCGGTCAGGAAGCGGAGCTTACGCTCGCCGAACTCGCCACGCGCCGTGATCTCCGCTTCGAGAGCGCCGCCGAACCGCACACGCTCGCCGGTCCGCATTTTTCTCCCAGGCCGCACCAGCGCCTCCCATTCCTTGCCATCCGCCGAAACCGGACGGAGGAGGAAGACCTCCACCGTGCCGCTCAGGTTCTCGTTCCGTCTGGGATTCCCTTTCCCCACCGGAAGCGCATGCACACCCGCGCGCCGCCCAAAAAGCCGGCAGGGGAACACTTTCGAATCGTTCAGCACCAGGCAGTCGCCCGCCCCGAGAAACTCCGGCAACTCGCGGAACATCCGGTCCTCCCACTGTTGATCGTCACGGTGGAGCACCAGCATGCGCGACCCCGCGCGGTCTTCCAGCGGCTCCTGCGCGATGAGTTCAGCAGGGAGTTGGTAATCAAAGTCCGAGAGCTGCACCCACGACCACTCTACCCCGCGGACTCTTGCCGATGCGCGACAAAAACCCGCAGGCCCACAACGGTTGCGCTACCAAACCTGTAGCACAGGGCCACGCGGGTCTTGCGAGGACCTGCGGCCTTTTGCCGATCCTGGCACGATTCCCCTTGACAGTGCGTTTATCGTATGTTACAAGTTGTAACGTTACAATGCGTCACAAACCCCGCAAAACCCTCAGCGAACTCGAACACGTGGTGATGGATTTCCTCTGGTCGCACGGCGCCGCGAACTCCGAACAGGTGCGCGAGGGCTTGGCCTCCCGGCGCCCCATGAAGGATCCCACCGTGCGCACCATCCTTCGCCGCCTCGAACAAAAAGGTTACGTGACCCACCGTGTGGACGGCCGCACTTACATTTACACCGGCGCCGAGCGCCCGCAAAACGTTGCCGCCCGCGCCGTCCGCCAGATCATCGACCGCCTCTGCGGAGGATCGGTCGAACAACTGCTCGTCGGCATGGTGGACCACGAAGTTGTCGACCGCCGCGAGTTGGAAAACCTCGCCCGTAAGATTGCGCGGCGAAAAGAAAAGGGAAATTGACATGCTCTCCGATCTCAGCCTGAAGTTCATGGGGCAACTGGTGGATGCTTCGATCCGCTCGTTGTGCCTCGCACTGCCCGCCTATGCCGTCATCCGGATCGCCCGCAGGCGCAGCGCCGCCGCGCGTCATGCCATCTGGTCCGTGGTTCTGGGAGCCATGCTGGCGTTGCCGGTCCTGGCGCCGCTCTTACCGCCTCTGACCGTTAAGATCGTGCCGGCCGCGGCGTTTCAACCCGCCGGCATCCGTACCCAGGCGCAGTCGTCCGCTGCCCGCGTCGTCACGCGAACCGCGTCGGTGCCGGTGCTTCCGCGCTGGCCCGCGCCCGTGGCGGTCCTGTACTTGACGGTCGCGCTCGCATCTCTCGTTCGGCTGCTCGCGGGTTTACGGTTGTCGCGCAGGCTTGTGCTCCGGAGCGAAACGGTCCGCGACCAGCGAGCGCTGCATTTGCTGGAAGACCTCGCCGCTGTGCAATCGATCCCGTGGCCCTTACCGCAGCTGCGCGCATCGCACGCCATTGCCGTCCCCATGGCCCTCGGCGCGAAAGAGCCGGCCATCCTTCTCCCCGGCGACTGGCAAAGTTGGGACGATTGGAAACTCCGCGCTGTGCTGGCTCACCAGCTGGCGCACATCCGCCGCGGCGACTGGCTGGTAAGGGTAGCGGCTTCGCTCAATCGCGTGTTGTTCTGGTTCCATCCGCTCGCCTGGTGGCTGGAACGCCGCCTTTCCACTTTGGCCGAGCAAGCCTGCGACGATGCCGCTTTGCGAACCCTCGGCGATGCGCCCCGCTATGCCCGCACCTTGCTCGATTTCGCAGCGGCGATTCAAGCCGGTGGCAGACTCGCCTACGGACTGGCCATGGCACGAACCGCGAAAGTCCACCACAGAATCGATCGCATCCTGGAGCTGAAGCACCCGGGCACCGGACTCCTGCCGCGTCGCGCGTGGGTGATCACTCTCGCCTGCGCATTGCCGCTGGTCTACAGCGCCGCCGCGCTGCAAGTAGCTCAACCCAGCGCCGAGCCCGCCGCCCATCCAGGGCTGGCTCAGATGTTGACGGAAGGGAGCAAGCTATCCGCCGCTGAAGCTCAGGAACTCGAGGAGCAACTCGCGCGCGGCTCCGACGACCTCACCATACGCGGCAAGCTCATTTCTTACTATTACGCGCACTCGATGGCCAACCCTTTCCGGGAACATGTTTACCGCCTCATTGAGCAACACCCGGAGTCACGGGTCGCGCTTTACTATTCGAGACTGCATCTCGGCTCGTCCGCCGACTCAGAACACATCAAGGCTCTCTGGCTGCAGGAAGCAGCCGCGCATCCCGAGAACGCGCCGGTGCTCGCCAATGCCGCGAGTTACATCGGCGATAAAGACCAATTTGCCGAGGAAGACCTGCTCAAACGTGCCCGGCAAATTGATCCCTCGAATCCGGAGTGGGTCAAGCTTCTCGCGGACCTGCTGGCGCGTGCGATTTTCCGTTCGTTCGTGGACCAAACTCCTGTGGTACCTCACGTGGAGCCCACCTTCACCGATGCGGCTAAGGCCGAGCTGGAGACGTCGACCGACGCCATCCTCGTTGGTACCGTCGGCGAATTCTTGGCAAGCGGCCCCCCCGGCGGGCGCCTTCCGGCGCAGGCTCAGATTGACTTCGCGGAGCACTTGCTCAATCGCTCTCAAGCCCTCGGCCCCGATGATCCGGAGTGGCCCGCGGCTCTTGCGAGGCTTCATGCGGCACGGGAAATTCCGACCGCTGGGCCCGCCGCGCCCTCCTCGAACGGCGTGCAGCGCATTCGTGTCGGCACAGCGGTACAGCAGTCCAACCTGCTGCAGCACCTTGATCCTGTTTACCCGCCTCTCGCCCGGCAGGCCCGCCTCCAGGGCGTGGTCCGCTTCAACGTGATTATTGGCAAGGATGGGCACATGGCCAACATCTTGCTGATCAGCGGCCATCCGCTGCTCGTGCCCGCAGCGCAGGAGGCCGTGAAACAGTGGGTCTATCGCCCCACGCTGCTCAATGGCGATCCCGTGGAAGTCGCTACCGTCGTCGACGTCCAGTTCACGCTGCCGCCCGACAACTAATTCAGCGGAAACAACTCCTGCCGCCGCTCGTCTTCCCATAGCTCCGGCCGGTAGTCGACCGGCGCGGAAGCCAGCCCGTAGCGGTCCCGGATTTTCCGAACGCGTTGGCGCAGTTCTTCGAGATACGGTCCGCGCAGATACGGGTTCCTCTGGAAACGCTCCTCATAGCGCCGCACCAGATGCGGAAACCGCTCGCGCAGGAACGGGAAGAACACCTTCTGCGCTGCCGGCATGAGGAACAATACGCCGCCGCCGAAATATTGCGCGCCAGCGTCTTTGGCGGCCTTGGCGAGGCGGTCGAGGTCGCGCTCGCGATCGGTAATCTGCGGCAGAATCGGATTCGGAAATACGCCCACGCAGATTCCGGCCTCCGCCAGTTTCGTGACTGTAGCCAGGCGCAGATCGGGCCGCGGCGCTCGGGGCTCGAGCATTCGCGCCAGATCCGGTTTGAGCGTAGTGATGGTGATGTTCACGTCCAGCACGCTGGCTCGGCCGATTTCAGCGAGCAGCGCTACATCGCGCTGGATCAGATCCGATTTCGTGGTGATCGAAACGTGCCATCCACGCTCCCGGGCGAACACTTCGAGGATGGAGCGCGTCCGTCCGAAGCGCCGCTCGGCGGGCTGATAGGGGTCTGTCGCCGTACCAATGGCGATGGCCTCGCGCTTATCCACCTTCCGCAGCTCGCGCCGTAGGATTTCAGCGACTCCCGATTTGGCATAAATCCGGTCTTCGAACTCCGCGGCGTCCCGCTCCATGAATTCGTGCGTGTAGCGGGCGTAACAGTACTTACATCCGAATTCGCAGCCGCGGTAAGGGTTGATGGTCCAGCGGAACGGCATTCCCGGCCGGCAGCGATTCAACACGCTGCGCGCCGCAATTTCGAAATACTGCACCCGGCTCTTGGCTTCGAGCAGATCGCTTTCGGCCGCCATTTTCGCGATGCCAACCAGCCGCTCGGTCCCGGAAATCTCGAACAGCATAGAGCCAGTTTCGCCTTTTGTTCGCCATTTTGCAAGCTACAATTTGTCTTGCGATTCGCCTTTTTCTGCCTGCTCTCGCTGCCGCTTTTCGCCCAGGGCAACTACGAGGTCCAGGTGTACGGCTCCGATACCGTCGAGCCGCACAACACCATGGTTGAGCTGCACAGTAACTTCACGTTCCAGGGAACCAAGTCGATCGTGGATGGGCAGTACCCTACCGAGCATCAGTTGCACGAGACGCTCGAAATTACCCACGGCTTTACCGACTGGTTCGAAACCGGTTGGTACGTGTTCACAAGCGCCGGGCCGGGTCAGGGTTGGCAATGGGTCGGCGATCACATCCGCCCGCGCGTCCGCATCCCGGAGAAGTGGAAATGGCCGGTGGGCCTGAGCCTGTCGACCGAAATCGGGTATCAGCGCGCCGTTTTCTCGGCCGACACCTGGACGTTGGAGATCCGGCCCATCATCGATAAGAAACTGGGCAAGTGGTACTGGTCGTTCAACCCAACGATCGACCGGTCGTTCCACGGACCGGGCGTCAGCAAAGGCCTCGAGTTTTCTCCGAACTTTAAGGCGAGTTACGACTTCACCCCGAAAATCGCCGGCGGCCCGGAGTATTACGGGGCGCTCGGCCCGGTCACCGGCTTCGATCCTCTGCGCGACCAGCAGCAGCAGATTCTGCCGGCCATCGACCTGAATCTTTCACCGAATTGGGAATTTAATCTGGGAGTCGGCGTCGGTGTGACTGGCGGGACCGATCATCTCCTGGTGAAGATGATTCTCGGCTATAGGTTCAAGATGTGAAGTAGGATAGATATTCCTGCCTGTCCTTGCTGGGTGCGCCGCGAGGCCATGGACAGGCAGAAATGCCCGTCCGACCTACTCCGCTTCGTACTTTCGCAGAATTTCCCCCCACAACCCCTGCGCTTTCAAGATCAGCTCGATCACCTCGCGCACCGCGCCATGCCCGCCGGGCTGCGATGTGATGTAGTGTGCATGGCGCTTTACTTCCTGGCGCGCGTTGGCCGTTGCGACAGCCAGGCCGACGCGGCGCATGACCACCACATCCGTGAGATCGTCGCCGATGTACCCCACTTCGCTGGTGTCGATCTTGGCGTCGCGCAGAATCTCCTCGAGGACCGGAATCTTCTCGATGTGCCCCTGGTAGACATAGGTGAACTTGGTCTGCTTGGCGCGCTCGACGGTCGCCGGAGAGACGCGCCCGCTGATCAGCCCTGTTTTGATGCCTTTCCAGTTCAGCCATTGCAGCGCGATGCCGTCCTGCGAATCGAAGCCCTTGGTCTCGGCCATGTTGCCGTCGGGGCCAGGCACGTTGTAGAGGCGGCCATCGGTCATGACGCCGTCCACATCCATCAGCAACAGTTTCACGCGCGAAGCGAGCTGGTTTACATCGACTGGCAAATCCACTCTCCCTGAATCGTTTGTAGCGCTCCGATGTAAGTGCCCCGAAGCGGAGGATAAGTGCTTCGGTCAAATTGTTAGAATCGGTTCGTGCTCGAGCGCGTTGCGGAAATCATCACCCGTTATAGCATGTTCCAAACGGGCCAACGCGTAGCCGTGGCAGTCTCCGGGGGCGCGGATTCCACCTGCCTGCTGCACGTCCTGTTCGAGCTCGCACCGCGCTGGAACCTCCGCCTCAGCGTGGTCCATCTCGACCATCAACTGCGCGGCGAAGAGTCTCGCCAGGATGCCCGCTTCGTCGAGCAGTTTGCCGCCACGCTGGGCCTTCCATTCACGCTCGGCGAGACAGACGTCGCGCGGCTGGCGCGCGAGCGCGGCGAAAACCTGGAACAAGTGGCTCGTAACGAGCGCCGCCGCTTCTTTCTCGATCATCTTCATTCCGGCGCGGCGGACCGCGTCGCCCTGGGCCACACACGCTCCGACCAGGCCGAAACCGTGCTTTTTCGCTTCTTGCGAGGCTCCGGCACCGCGGGCCTGGCGGGCATCCGGCCCGTTACGCATGAAGGCTTCGTGCGTCCGCTCATCGCCATAGACCGCGCGGCCGTGGAGCAATTCCTGCGCGATCGAAAGATCAAATGGCGCGAGGACTCGACCAACGCCAGCCTCGATTTCGCGCGCAACCGGATTCGCCGCGAGTTGCTGCCGATGCTCAAGCGCGAGTGGAATCCGGCCATCGCCGAGACCCTCGCCCACACGGCCGACTGGGCGCTGGCAGAAGAGGCCTACTGGGAAGCGGAGATCGACGGCCTGGCGAGCCGGCATCTCACCGTGAAGCCGCCCGCCGTGTTCGTGCGCGCAGACGAGCTTAGCGGGCTGCCCCCCGCCGCTGCCCGGCGCCTGACCCGTCGTGTCATCGAAATGGTGAAAGGTGATTTGCGCGGCATCGACTTCGCGCACATTGCCGCTATACTCGCGCTCGCCTCTCAACAGGAAGGTGACGGCCGTTTGCAGGTTCCCGGCGTCGATGTTTACCGCTCCTTTGAATGGATGCGGTTGGCGCCGCCGGGTATCGACCGTTTGGAAAATCGCAATTTCCGGCTTCCGGCGCCTGTTCCGGGGACCGTGCAGTTGCCCGAAGGTGGGTCGGCCATACTCCTGCAACTTGTTGAAAATAAGCAGCCTACTGAAAGCGCGGAATCCGGATATAATGGATTGATGCATTGTTTGGACTGGGACCGGATTTCCGGTGCGCTGGAACTGCGTAACTGGAGGCCGGGAGACCAGTACCGGCCGGTTGGCCATTCCGGCGAGGAAAGGATCAAACTTCTCTTCCAGCAGGCGCGTATCCCGTTGTGGGAACGGCGCAGTTGGCCGGTACTCACCAGCGGAAACGCAATCATTTGGGCTCGCCGCTTCGGTCCGGCGGCAGATCTGGTTGCCACTCCGCAGAGCCGCGTGCTCCTGAAGATCCAGGAGGCCTCGGCGTGAGTGTAGTGTACGGCCCGGCGAAACTTGGAATCAATCCGGATGCGCAAGACGTCTATAGCGGTAGAGCCTTTTGTCTCATGGGTAGGGAGGTTGTGTGAATTCTAATATCAAGACCGCCATCTTCTGGGTAGTGCTGATCTGCGTCGCGGTTCTGTTGTGGACCGTGGTCAAAACGGGCAAAAGCCGCCCCGATCAGGCGATCAACTTCAGCCAGTTTCTCGCGGATGTCGACGCCGGAAAGGTCAAGCAGGTTCAAATCAGCGGGACTGAAGTCCACGGTGAATATAAGGAAAACGCAGGATTTCACACTCAAATTCCCATCAACTATCCCGACATCTACAAGATGTTGCAGGACAAGAACGTCACCATGGAGTTCAAGGAAACGAACTCCACCGGGTGGATCTCGCTTCTGGTGAACGCCTCACCATTCATCCTGCTGCTGGCCTTCTGGATCTTCATGATGCGCCAGATGCAAAGTGGTGGAAACAAAGCTTTGAGCTTCGGCAAAAGCCGCGCGCGGCTGCACTCCACGCAACAGAAGAAAGTGACGTTTAAA
>JBGPKX010000095.1:0-16899 GCA_041486185.1 Bryobacteraceae bacterium
AAGAATCGCTCATCTCGTGAACGCGGGTACGTTCTACAGCTCATCAGGGTAGGCTGCTTAGTGCGCGATCAAGCGGAAAGCACCGGCGGCCACCGGACAAGTATCGTGACCCGGTTCCAAGACCTTGCTTCGGCTTCCTCGCTCTGTCACTCCAACAACGGCGTGACCCTTTGCCCTGTGCCGGTCAGATTCTAGTCATTATGGAGCGACCAACCGCCGATTCTCTGTAACGCGGGTTACGCTGCGAAGAGGTGAATCCAGCGGCGCAGAGCCGCACACGAAAGGAGTTGGTCGCAATGTCTAAATTACGCTTTGTTGGTCTGGATGTCCACGCCGAGACAATCGCCGTGGCCGTGGCCGAGGTTGGCGGTGAGATTCGAGTGCACGGGGTGATCCCGAACCGCTTGGAATCGATTCGCAGACTGGTTCACAAGCTCGGGCCGGTTGAGGATCTGCGGGCCTGTTACGAAGCTGGGCCGACCGGGTATGTGCTGTACTGGCAGCTCACGCAGCTGGGAGTGGTCTGCGAAGTGGTTGCGCCCAGTCTGGTTCCCACCAAGGCCGGGGATCGCGTCAAGACGGACCGCCGCGATGCGGAGAAACTGGCGCGCTGTTACCGTGCCGGAGAACTCACGGCGGTGTGGGTGCCGGACGCCGCGCACGAAGCCTTGCGAGACCTGGTGCGGGCTCGAGAAGCTGCCAAGAAGGATCAGCTGAAGGCGCGACACCGGTTGGGTAAGTTTCTGCTGCGTCACGGCCGGCGGCCAGAAGGGCTGAAAGCCTGGACCAAACAATATCTGGAATGGATCAAGACTCACGTGCACTTCGATCAGCCCGCCCTGGAGACCACGCTGGCCGATTATCTTGAGGAAGTTGATCATGTGGCGGCGCGCATCCTTAGACTCGAAAAAGCCGTGGATGAGGCAGTCCAGAAAGCACCACCGGAGATCCGCGCCGTCATCGAAGCTCTACAAGCTTTGCGCGGGGTTGCGCAAACCACGGCGGCCACGATCGTCTCCGAACTTGGCTCTGTGTCCCGTTTCCAGAGTCCTCGGCAACTGATGGGCTACAGCGGCTTAGTCGCGCGCGAACACTCCAGCGGGAATCGCGTGCAGCGCGGAGGCATCACCAAAACCGGTAACAGTCACCTCAGAAGAGTACTGGTGGAAGCCGCGTGGGCGTATCAGCACCGGCCCAACGTGACCGGCTTCCTTCTGCGTAGGCAGAAGAATCTGGCGCTCAGTGATGAAGTCAAAAAGATAGCCTGGAAGGCACAACAGCGTCTGCATAAACGCTACAAAGGATTCGCGGCACGCGGTAAGAACAAGAATCAGATCGTGACCGCGCTGGGACGTGAGTTACGCGGATTTATTTGGGCCATTGCCCTGGAAGCCGAAAAGCAGCAGACGCCCGCGAAAGCCGCCTAACCAAACAACCCCATGTTTCCCCGGACAGCAGCGCCGATGACAGCGCAGGGCCCACGAAAAGGAGAACCCTCCTCATGTTCTATGCGGAACCGGCTCCGGCCCAAACCCGCGCGTTTAGTGCGAGGCAGCTCCCGACGGATCATGTCCCTGCGGTTCCGACCCGCGAATATCAGAGTGATCAATCGTCGCGCCAGCTCCTCCGCTGTCATCCGCCCTGCTGTTCAACAACGCCAGCCGCCAACCCGCATCGGGACCGCCGCCTCCACCTACGCTCCGCTTCGCATGGCTCCGCTCCGGCTCCGGCGGCTCGGAAAAATCTCAGCTCTTGACAGGTCGCTCCATATCAGAAGTAGAACTTCACCACCAACTGGATGATGCGGTGGCCGACCTTGGAATCGGCGTAGCCGAAGCGGGTGTTTGTCATCTTGCCCGATGAATCGAACGTCAGGTTCAGGTTCGGATCGCCGTTCAAGAACGAATCGATCGGGTGGTTCAAGAAGTTGTACGCCGAGAAGCGGAACTGCAGCTTCCTCGACTCGCTGAAGGTGAAGTTCTTAAACATCGAGATGTCGTGAGTGATGTATGCCGGACCCCTGACGTAGGGGAAGATGAAGGACCCGTTCTGGCCCGGACTGGGCAGCCCGAAGCAGTTCCCGTTGATGAACTGATTGGAGCCCAGGCCCTTTCGCGGGTCGCAGGTCAAAACGGGCTGCATGCTGATGTCGGGAGAACCGGTAATCAGCGCTGAACTCATACCGACGCTCTGCGTGAGCACGGTCCCATCCGGAAGTACGGTCCCAGCCGGCAGGCTGCCACCACCAATGTTGAAATTCGACGAACTGACTGCCTGCATATTGGGTCCGCTCTGGATCTGGCTGATGCCGGAAATCTGCCAGCCATTCACCACTCCCTTCAGGAAGGGGTTGCCGTGGATCGGGTCGGGCATCTGGACCACGTACGCCGCATTGAAGATGTGTGTACGGTCGTTGGGCAGCGTGCCATAGCTATTGGCTAGAGTTAGCGGGTCGCCGGTGGGTGAGCCGCCTTCGCCGCGGACGCCGAGCGCCTTGCTGAACGTATAGTTCACCATATAGTTGACGCGCCCGCTCTGCTTGTTCCAACTCGCCTGCAGGGAGTTGTAATTCGAGTACATCTTGTGGTTGATCTCTTTGATGGTGCCGTAGGTGGGGTACGGGCGATACGGGTTTGCATTGGGCGAGAAGGTGTTGGCCGCAGTAAACGCTTTTCCGTCGAACAGGGCTCCGAAGGGAATGTCGTTAATCTGCCCGAAGTTGTTATTCCAGTTGCTCAGATACTGGCTGGTGTTGCCCACGTAAGACACTTCAAACAGCGAAGCGAACGGCGTGCGCTGCGAGATGGTGAAACTGTAACTGCGCGTCTCCGGCTGCTCGCTGTCGTGTTGGCCGACGACACTGATGCTGCCCGGCGCGACAAAGCTAGCCTGGAGCGCTGCCACCTGGCTTAGGGTGACGGCGGATGGGCTGGTGTAGGTGAAATTGCCGCGCGTGATACCCAGGGCGCCGGCCTGGACGTTCTGCTCGTCGTGGAAGCGGTATTGTCCCCAGCCGCCACGGAGCACGGTCTTCCCCGTCCCGAACAGATCCCAGGCCATCCCAAAACGCGGATCATAATAGAAGAGCCTCCCAGGGGTGCCTGACGTCGGGATGGAGGGATTGATCTTGTGCCACTCCATGCCCGGCAGCGTGTTGATCACGTTGGGGTCTGGATTGTACTTGGACGGATCGAAGACGGCAAGTCCATAACCGCTCTGGTCGACCCACGGTCCCATATGCGAGAAGCGGATGCCGTAGTCCAGGGTCAACCGCCGGCTAACCTTCCAGGAATCCTGCGCATAGAACTCCACGGGCAAGTACTTCATGATCAGAATCGGATCGCCGTTGGACTCCGAATACTGGGCAAGACGGCCAGCGAGAATGTCAGCGTAGGCATTTCCCGTGGTGTTGCCGCCCCAGTTCGCGTAAATCAGTTCGCCATTTGAAGTGTTGCTCGCGGGCTGGTTATTCGTGGTGGCCTCCCAGTAGAAGCCGAACTTCATGGTGTGAGTTCCCCAGACTTTGGAAACGTTGTCCGCAATGGTCGGCAGCGTCTTCTTGGCGTAGAGCGAGCCGGTGGTCTGGTATCCGCTGGGTTGAATCATATTGGCCACTCCGTCGCTCCAGCCGGTAATGCTCGGAATCTCTTTGGGGGCGGCGTTGAAAATGCTCTTATAAGCGGTGCCCAGCACGGAGGGATCGACCTTCTTCGGGTCGTGGAAAGAGTTCGGCAAGTTCAGATAGGTCCAGGTGAACACGAACTCGTTGGTCAGCGACGGGCTGAACACATGTGTCATGTTCGCCGAAATAGAGTCCGACTGGTTCAAGGCGTCGAGCGTCGTGGGATAAGGAACCGTGGGGTCCGGCCGCCACCAGAGAGTGTCGGTGTATTGCGCATGATCGCGCTGGCGGTTGTACCTGACGAACAGCTTGGTGTTGTCGCTGATACTCCAGTCCACGCGCGGAGCGAACTGGTAGAAATTCTGCGGCTTGGTGGTGTTCAGAATGAAGTTCGATCCCCGGTTGAGCGACGGATCCGCATTGGGCAGCGGAAACAGGTTAATCAGCTTCTGGCCGATGGGATCGATCTGGGAGGCCGGCACGATGCCGCCGGGGAAGTTCGGCGCGCTCTGGATGCCCGATCCGATGGAACCTGCCTTGAGTGCACTTCCGTAATAGGAGTTCAGCGAAGCCTGCGAGTAAATGCCGTTCCGCATGTCCTGCGTCGGAACGAACGAGCGATAGAACCCGTTGTCGACGTCCTGCTTGTAGTATTCGTATCCCACGAAGAAAAACAGTTTGTCGTGGTTCTTGTTGAAATTCGTGCCGGGAATCAGGACGGGTCCGCCAAAGTTGCCGCCGGGATAGAAGTATTGGGTCGCCGGTTTCGGAGCCAGCGGCTTGCCGTCGGCGCCGAGGCCCGTGGCGTTGTTCAGCCAGTCGTTGGCATTGAGCGCATTGTGCCTGGCGTAGAGGTACGCCTGGCCATGGAAGTTCGCTCCGCCAGACTTGCTGATGGCCGAGATGACGACCGGCCCCTTCTGGCTGTCGGCGCCGAAAGTGGAAGTCAGCACCTTGAGTTCCTGCGTCATATCGGCGTTGGTGTTCACCGCCTGGCCGCAATTGCAGCCCGGGTCGATGATGTGCGCGCCGTCGGAGGTGATGTCCAGGGCGGCCGTGCGCTGTCCGTTGGCCGAGAAGCTGCCCACCGGACCGGCTCCGGTGCCTTCATTCTGGCCTGAGAAGGACGCGCCATTCTGCACGCCGGCCGTCATGGCAAAGCCCGGCAGAATCTTGATGAACTCCGCGGCGTTGCGGCCGACCACGGCCACGTTTTGAATCTGTTTTTCGCTAATGACCGCGGAAACCTCACCCGAGTCGACGGTCGAAATCTGTTCCGTGGATGCCTCTACCGTGACGGTTTCGTTGGCGGCGGCCACGGTGAGAGCGATGTCGGACAGATTGCGCTTGTCGCCGGCCGCGAACTGGAGGCCGGTTCTCTGCCACTTGACAAAGCCCGAGGATTCCACGGTCACGGTGTAGGTTCCCGGCTGGATAGCAGCGATGGTGAAATAGCCGTCGGAGTTGCTGACGGTCTTTCGGATATCGCCGCTGCTCTCGTTCTTCATCGAGATCGTGGCGTTAGGCACCACAGCTCCCGATGAATCGGCAACCGTACCGGTCATCGAAGCGGTGACGTTTTGCGCTCTCAAGGCCGGGCTCAGGGAACAGAAAAGCAAGCCCGCCATTACCGGCAACAGAGCCGCCCTGAAATTGTTTGTCGACACGTTGAACATTGAAAATCCCCCAACGAATATTGAAAATCCCCACTACGCAGCGGAACATCAAAATGCTCGAACGAGTATAGGGGCAGTAGTATGAATTGTGTAGTTACTCTCCGTTACCTGCGATGCGCTCTTTCTCGTGCGCGGGCATGTGATTTGTTTTCAGTCACGTACAAATGTTACAGATTAAGCTGGAACACGCTGTGATATAATTCTTCCCATTTATGGGGGCTATGCAAGCGGCTTCCTCCCTTGGGGATAGGGCGAAGGCTGAGGTCGAATCGGTTCTGGAATCGGAGATATTCGTTCGCTCTCCGCGTCTTGCCCGGCTGCTGAATTATCTGTGCATCAAATACTTCGCGGGGGAAGTCGACCAGATCAAGGAATACAACATCGCGGTCGATGTTCTCGAGCGCCCGGCAAGCTTCGATCCCGCGGAGGACGCGATTGCGAGGGTTGAGGTTCACCGGCTCCGCAAAAAACTTCGCGAATACTACGCCACCGAAGGGGCCGGCCACGAGCTGCGCATCGCCATACCCACCGGTCATTACGCACCCGTTTTCTTGCCCGCCGCGGGGTCCGGGCACGAGGATCATCAGTCGCGGAACCCTTCCTCCGGCGGTGGAGCGGTAAAGACCAGCCAGCTTGCCTACGGGCTTGCCATCCACGCCGATGCCACTCCGTCAAGGGCAGCCGCCGGCAGGCCGTGGTGGAGAAGCGCGGGGCCGCTGTTGGCAATCGTGATCTGTATCTGCGCCATTTTTCTTGTTCTCATGGTACGCGCTCGACCGATGGCGGCATCCAACCCGGACGCTAGCCGTGTCGACTCGAACAGGATGGCTAACCTGCCCGCACTTCCGCCCGCCACCGGCGAGGGTGTCCGGATTGCGTGTGGCAGGCAAAAACCCTATACCGACCCCTGGGGCCGCATATGGGCGGCGGACCGCTACTTTGAACGCGGGGATTCCGTACAGAGCCCGCGCCATTTTCTCGCGCGCTCCTCCGACCCGTCGCTTTACCAGGGCGCACGCACGGGTGACTTCAGCTACGACATTCCGCTGCCGCGTGGCGTGTACGAGCTTCACCTTTATTTTGTGGAAACCGAATTCGTCCCGGCCGCTGGTGGTGGAGAGAACAGCCGGGTCTTTCAGGTGGCGGCGAACGGACGGCGCATCCTGAGCGACTTCGACATCATTTCCGACGCCGGCGGCGCGGAGATTGCGGACGAACGCGTGTTCAAGGATATTTCACCCGCTTCCGACGGCCTGTTGCATCTCCGTTTCATGAGCGTGCGGTCGCACGCGACGGTGAGCGCCATTGAAGTGGAGCCGGCATGGCCGCACAAATTGAATTCACTCCGCATGCTGGCGCAGGAGACTTCGTATAAAGATTCCAGCGGGCGGCTCTGGAAGCCGGATAACTATTGGACTGGGGGACAAATCGGATCCCACCCTCCCGTCGTGGAGGAAATACAGAATCCCATTCTTTACGCCCGGGAGCGGTACGGGCACTTCAGTTACGCCATCCCGGCGGACGAGGGAGAATATGCAGTCACGCTGCATTTCTCCGAGAACTACTGGGGCCGCGAGAATCCCGGCGGCGGCGGCGCGGGCAGCCGGATATTCGACGTGCTGTGTAATGGCGTGGCGCTCTTGCGGAACTTTGACGTCTACAAAGAGGCGGGCGCCAATCGCCCAATCGTGAAAACCTTCCACCGGCTGAAACCCACCGCGCAGGGCAAGCTCGAGCTTTCCTTTGTGCCCGTACACAACTACGCTTCACTCTACGCCATCGAAGTTGTCGATGAAACGCGCGAGTAAGGCTGGCTTGCGCAGGTCTTCGATCTAATTGGGATACGGCCCGCCCGGCTTGGCGATCCGGATCCAGTGATCCGTGAAACCGTTGTGAGCTTCGGCAATGCGAACCTTCGGCAGATGGCAATCCGCACAATTCTGCGAAGCCACTTTGCAGATTTTGGCGCCGGCCTTGCCGCCCGCCGTGGCATGACAGGCCAGGCAGCGGGAATCGTAGAAGCTAACGGCGCGCACTAATTGCGTGTGCGGATCGTGGCAGGCGGTACACCGTATTCTTGCGTCGGTCGAGTCGTAGCACTTGCTGTTGGTCAGCCGGTAGGGCTGGAAGCGCACGTTATTCACGTTATGCGGGCCGTCCGCTGCGATTTGCGCCCAGGTGCGGTGGCACTGCCCGCAGAAATCGGACAATTCCTCCGCGGTGAGCTGCGAGAGCCGGCGAGGAATCTTATTGGCCGCGGAACCCGGCTGCTGAAAAGCGGCCAGGTGCGCTTCCGCTCCTTCGTGGCAACGCTGGCATTGCACGCCGGGCGTGAGCGATTCGGTGTGAAGAACGCCCTTGTCTAATGCCTGGGTGGCGTGGCAATTGAAGCATTCGTCCGCGCCCCGCGTGGAAAGCCAGCGTCCCGCGGCGTCTTCCAGGTTCTCGGGAACCTCCTTGCGCGCGCCCACGGTGAGATCCAGGGCGTCGGTCTCGCGATAGTAGCTGACACGGCTTTCATACCACGCGTTATTGCGGCGGAAAACATAGGTCTGGCCCGCCGCGCCCAGCCCAAACGCCCAATCGATGGGCGTGCTGATTTCGCTCTTGCCATCGCTGACGGTGTACCAGCTCTGGCTGCCGCGGCGGTCGATGGTATAGGAAAACGGACCCTGGCGGAAGACCAGCTTCGAGTGGGACTTCAGGACCTCGCTCGTCGAGCCCGTGAGCAGAGCGCGGGTCATATCGGATTCCGCCTGATGCGCGGATTGGGCGCGATGGCACTGCGCGCAGGCGAGCGGCTTGCCCGCACCGGCGGCCAGCGCCGCAATCGTCCAAAGCCCGAGCGCTGCCGGCAAGAGGAACCTCATGGCTCTCCCGGACTCTTGGAAATTTCTTTCAACCGCAGGAATTCCCGCCGCTCGCGCGCGGCGTCCTCGTTGCGGCCCAACTTGGCATAAACGGATGCCAGGGCGATGCGCGGCTGCGGACTGTCGGGCGCCAGCTTCTCGGCGAGTTCCAGTTCTTTGACGCCCGGCTCCAATTCGCCGGTTTCGGCCAGCGACCGGCCCAGAACCGTATGGGCCACAACCGAGTCCGGCGCGAGCCGCACAGCCTCGCTTGCATAGGGAAGACCTTTGGCGGGCTCTCCGCGGCGCAGATATTCAAAGGCGATTTGCACGCGGGCCGGTACGTGCCCCGGTGAGATCGCGATTTCCTTCTGCAATTCGGCGATGCCTTTGTCGGGCTCCTCCTGAAGAAGGAAAGAGCCGTACAGGAAGTGCACGCCTGGGCTAGTCGGAAACCTGGCCAGCAACGCGTCAAAGTTCCTCTGCGCCTGAGCGGCACGGCGCGCGCCGGCATCCCACACGGCGCGGCCGGCGAGGTAGGTGATCTCGCGCTCCTCCACCGGGAGTCCCTCGGGAAGAAGCGGCCTGCGCATGGCGGCGATACCAGCGGCCACTATCATATCGGCGTCATCTTTGCCGTGACGGGCCAGATCGAAGAAGAGGTCTAGACTTTTTTCGTAGTTCTCGTTCCGCGTGAGCAGAAGGGCCAGGTGATATTTCGCCACTTCATCGATTTGCGGCACGCCCGCCACGCCAAGCTCCTGGCCATGGCGAAGGTGCGCGAGCGCCAGGTCGTATTCCTTCGTCTGGAATTCGCAAAGGCCCAACATAGACCACGCGGGACCGCCATTTTGCTCGATTGCCGTGAGACGGCGAAGAGCATCGCGGCATTCCGTGTAGCGATCCGTTTGGTAATCCAGCGTGCCCAGATACCACCAGCCCTCCTTCCAATCGGGTTTGAGACGCAACGCGCGCTGGTAGAGAACGATGGCGGATTCCGCCTGATTCGCCTGGCGGGCCTGGTCGGCTTGCTGCGCGAGGCGGGCAAAAGCCGAGCTGCCCGGCGAACTGCTGCGGCGCGCGGGAGGCTGGCTGTCGCCGGTTGGCAGAAACAGGGCGAGAAGCAGTAGAGGCGCCATCACTGCCGCGCTCCCGGATCGTGCCCTCCCGGCCGCGTGGCTTGCAGCTCGGCGGTCAAAGGTCGCGCGATTTCGAGCTCACGGTCGGCATCCGCCTTGCAATTCATGAAGCACTAATCGACCTTACTATACGATAACGGATGGGGATGCGAGCGGCTTCAGGGATGCTGCCGATGTGAGACTAATCGCCTCTGGGCGGCTGCCCGCGCGGGTTCAACTCTCCAGTTCCCCGGGCATCATATCGTCGACATAGCACCACACCCAGGCTTCGCCTGGTTCGATGGAGCGAATCAGAGGGTGTCTTGTCGCGTGAAAGTGCTTGGTCGCATGCTTGTTCTTGGAGGAATCGCAACATCCTACGTGACCGCACGTCGGACAGAGCCGGATGCGCGCCCAGGTATCGCCCATTTTGAGGCAGTCCTCGCAGCCCTTCTTGCTCGTATGCTTGATCTTGATCTGATCGAGATGCAGCGTTCGGGCATGTTCAAACCTCGAGCGTGGCGCGATCCCATTTGGCGAGACGCGCGCCGGCCTCGTAAGTGCTCTCCAGAAACTCGTATAAGGCTTGCTCGGACGACTCCGCACGACGCACTTCGGAGTACATCAGAAGGAATTCCGAGAGCTGCGGGTTCCAACCCGCGGCTCGCGGCCGTATCAACTCCTTTTCGATACCGGCTGGCGGAGGAACGGTGTAAGAATAATACGCCGGACCATCGACCGCGCCGCCTCCGGGCCAAAAGCCGGCACTGCATACCTCGTGCGAATAAGCGGGGCCGCTGATCACGCCTTTGCGCGCCGGCGCAGGCCGTCCGGAAAAGCGCGTGCACGCCAGGTCGAAACTGCCCCAGAAGAAGTGAACCGGGCTGCATTTGCCCATGAACTTCGCGCGGAATCGCTCGAACACTTTGGCGCTGGAAACCAGTACGCGCCAGAAACGATGTGCGTACTGGGCATCATACGAGCAGTTGGCGAAATCCCGGTCGAACGGCACCGGGTCCCCAACCTCCTGAGGCTTGAGATCGATTTCCACCGCGATGTCCAGCGATGCCAAAGCCTCGAAGATGCCGCCGTAGAAGGTGGCCACGGACTCGGCTCGCAATGGCCGCGAACGGCTGGCGCCTTCGCTGGTGGAAATATTCACCTCATGTTTCTGAAAGTCGAACTGGATTTCAAAGACGCCCGGCGGGTACGGCACCGGTCCGGTGGTCAGCCCACGGGAATTGACATACAGAGTGACGTGCCACCAATGATTCATGGGCGGGGACAGGGCCATGCGGATCTTGCCGACAATCTGCGTCCACATGTGCAGGGTGCGGTATGTATGCTGCCATTCGTTTAGCGGCAGGGGCGGCCAGCGCTCCAGGTCACTCATACGGTTCAGTGTCGCAAAAACACTGTGAGGGAGCTAGCTGAACAGAAGTCACTTGGCCCCGCGTGACTGGGGATCGTTACGGCATCGAAATACTTAGTGTCGGTTGGACCATGCCCGGAAATCTGCGCCACCACAGCGTCGGCATCAGTTTGGGCGAAATGATTGTGCTCACCGCCACCCGGTTCCGAGTACACGCTTCCCGGCGGAAGGGTCTTCAATGACTTGCTATCGAAGTGATCGCTGTATCCAAAGTGCCACACTCCCGACACGACCGTCGCTACGCGATCATCCCGGTGCGAGTGCGCCTGGATGGTAGTGTGTGCAGCCACGAACAGCCGAATCGAGTAGAAACCGGCTTTTGCCGGATTGCCGAACGGTACCCTTGTGTGAACCCCCGCAAGACCGGAGCTTCCGATCTACTTTTCGATTGTGCATAACCCAAGTGTGCGCTTCGTTCCGACGAATCGAATTCCCAAGGCGTGGTACACCAACCTTCAACGCTCGCGGTAGAGCATCGCAAATCCCAACCTCACATCGCAGGTCAATCGGACGGCAAAGGCCCGACCGCAACCAAGAACGTCGTGTGTTGCTGCCATCCACAACAGGCGTGTACCATGACCACACGTCATGATGTTTTCCGACCTCGCACTCGCGAGACGTTTGGAGCGCGCGGAAGGGCATGCCTGCGCTCAGTTCGCCGAGGCCCGACGGCGTCTGTTCCCCGATAGCGGCGCCCAGTGGATTGAATGCGCGGGTGCATACGCCGTGTTCGATGGCATCGACTCTCCCATCACGCAGAGTTTCGGACTCGGCATATTCGAGGAACTGAGCGCGGCTTCGCTGGATGCGATCGAGCGCTTCTTTCTCGACCGTGGAGCGCCGGTGCTTCATGAGGTGAGTCCACTCGCCGGGGTCGCCGCTTTGGACTTGCTCTGCACCCGCAACTACAGACCGATCGAGATCAGCAACGTCCTTTATCGGCCTGTTGAGAAGCCAGCGGCTGCAGACCACGGCAATATCCGGGTGAGCGTAACCGGTCCGGAAGAGGCGCAACTCTGGACTAACATAAGCGCCAGAGGCTGGACACACGAACATCCGGAACTTCTGGACTTTCTTCTACAAAGCGGCACCCTCTCTTCAGCACGCGAGGACAGTCTGTGCTTCCTCGCCGAGGTCGATGATAAACCCGGCGCCGCTGGAGTGTTGTGTATGCATGACGGAGTGGCGCTGTTCGGCGGTTCGGCTACGATTCCCGAGCTGCGCCGTCATGGGCTGCAAGCAGCGCTCCTTGAAGAGCGCATGCGCTACGCCTTCGACCATGGCTGTGACTTAGCGGCCATGGTGGCCGAGGCGGGCAGCAATTCTCAGCGCAATGCCGAGCGTAAGGGGTTCCGTGTCGCGTACACACGCATGAAGTGGCGGTTATTTTCTTAAGTACAGAAGATCCGTCACGCTCCACTTCCGTTTGGGCCTAAAATGCAAAGAGGTCGGAAAAATCGCGCAAGCACAGGTCGGCATGGATATGTCGTTCCATGACCACACCGGCTGATATGCGCCGCCGATCGTCCGCATTTTACCTATTCGATAAAGAAGGCTCTCCATTGTGACTGTCGAAGATTCTTGGTATCCGTCATAGAAATTACCTGCCCAATTATCCTTCAGACGGATGCCCCACGACGAGATTCGTCTCGATACGTCGGCTTTCGTCCGGCGATACGCATGGCAACCGCCACATCGCCGGATAACGCGCTTTGCATCCTCTTGGCGCGCTGCCGTGCGATGCACTGGCAACAAGTCCGCTAAACGCCCGACCCGGAAATTACTCATTAACTCGAACCACCAGCAAACCCCCTTGCTGCCCTCCCCCATCACATGCGCCACCCCAACCCGAGCTGATAACCTCGTCCCATGCCTTCCCCTCTCCGTCTCCCCGGCCGCGCCATTTTGCAAGCCGCCCTCTGCCTCGCGCTGGCGCTGCCGGGTCTCGCCCAGCAAATTCGCCCCACGAGTTTCGAAGTCGCCTTTCCTGAGGGCCTCCACGCCGAACCGGTCACCGGTAGGATGTTCATTTTCGTCGCAAAAACCAACGAATCCGAGCCGCGTCATCAGGTCTTTCACGGTTCCGCCGTCTTCGCCGTCAATGTGACGGCCCAGCAGCCCGGCGCCGCCGCCACCATCGACCAGAGCACGCCCGGCTTCCCTCCCGAAAGCCTCAAAGACATTCCGGCGGGCGATTATTACGTCCAGGCGCTATTGAACGTCTATACCGAATTCCACCGCGCCGACGGCCACGTGATCTGGGCCCACATGGACCAGTGGGAAGGCCAGGACTTCACGCGTTCTCCCGGAAACCTCATCAGCGAAGTTCGCAAGCTGCATCTCGACCCGGCTCAAGGCTACAAAATTAAACTCGATCTCTCGAAAAAGATCCCCGCCATCCAGGCGCCCGCCGATACGCCCTGGGTCAAACGAATCAAAATGCAGAGCCCGCTGCTCAGCCGCTTCTGGGGCCGCCCCATCTTCATCGGCGCCACGGTTCTGCTCCCCAAGGGTTACGACGATCATCCCGGCGTCTCTTACCCCGCCATGTACTTGCAAGGCCACTTCAGCCTGGATGCCCCCTTCGGTTTCTCCACCAAGCTCGACCCCACCGAGAAGAGCTGGGCGCGCGACCGGGAACGCGCCCTCGCCGCGCACCTGAACATGGTCGAACCGCCGCCCTATTCCCACTACAACGGCGCGCTCGAAAACGTAGAGACCGGCTATGAGTTTTACCAGGCCTGGAACGCGGAAAATTTTCCGCGCATGATTGCCGTGACGTTCCAGCACCCCAGCCCCTATTACGACGACTCCTACGCCGTGAATTCCGAAAATGAAGGACCCTATGGCGACGCCATCATGACCGAGGTGATTCCGTATCTGGAATCGCGCTTCCGCATGATCCCCAAGCCTTGGGCGCGCACCCTCACCGGAGGCTCTACCGGCGGCTGGGAATCGTTCGCGCTGCAGGTTTACCACCCCGATTTCTTTGGCGGCGTCTGGACCTTCTACCCCGATCCATTGGATCTGCGACGCTATAACGGCGGCATTGACATCTACAACGACGAGAACGCGTTCACCATCCCGCGCGGCGAGTGGCTCAACGAGGAACGTTTGGCCGCGCGCACCATCGACGGCCAGACGCGACTCACCGTCCGCCAGATGAGCCGCCTCCAGAGCGTAATGGGCGATAAGGAGCGGTCCACCATCTGGCTCAACGATTACGAAGTCGTCATCAACCCGGTCGGCGAAGACGGCTATCCGGTGCCCTTGTGGGACAAGGCCACGGGCAAGATGAATCGCGACGTAGCGCGCTACGCTCGCGAGCACGGTTACGACCTGCGCGAATACCTGGAGCGCAATTGGCCCAGGATTGGCCGGGATCTGGTGGGCAAGCTGCATCTCCACTGCGGCGAATCCGACGCCAATTTCCTGAACCTGGCGCTCTACCTGCTTCAGGATTTTCTGGAGAACACGACGAATCCTTACTACGCCGGATCGTTCGAGTTCGGACGCCCCCTGAAAGGCCACGGTTGGCAGCCTGGCACCGCCGCGGATCTCGTAAAAAAGATGGCAGCCGCTGTCACGCAGAACTCACCCAAGGACGAGCATGCGGATCAGTGGCGCTACTGAGTGGCCGAATGTTGCCGCTTCGACCGCGGCCCGCCGCCCCAGCCGGCCCAAAAACCGCTGGTGAAACGAATGTGTAACATGAGATCATGCCAAGTACGCCAAGGTGGCGTTTAGATGACAGATAAGCGCAAGGGTTGCGACAACAGCCTGGTTTACTCCTCTTCGTCCGGCGGCCTCTTCAACGGCTTTTTCGCGTCCAGAAAGAATTGGCGCTTCGATAAGGCACGCCTGGTCGATGGACGCGCACGCCGGGTGTTCGACATGGTAACCCGCGCTTGTGATGCGGGCGTCTATCCCTACCAGTTGGCGTTAGAAGGCCGGTCGGGTCCGTTGGTGCGTGCCGAGGGGCGCGAGATGCTGATGCTGTCGTCCTACGACTACCTCGGCCTCATCGGCGACCCGCGCGTTGACGAGGCGGCCGTCGAAGCCGTGCGCAAGTACGGCACCGGAACCGGCGGCGTGCGCCTGCTCACCGGAACCATCGACTTGCATCACCAGATGGAAAAGGAGCTGGCGGCCTTCAAGGGCACAGCCGAGGCCATCACCTTCAGCTCCGGATATCTGGCGAATCTGGCGGTAGTTTCGGCCCTGCTGGCCCCACAGGACCTCGTCCTGCTGGATTCGTTGTCGCACCGCAGCCTGGTGGATGCCTGCCGTCTCTCCGGCGTAACCATGCGGCGATTCACGCACAACGATCCTCGTTCGTTGCGCCGCGAACTCGAGTCCGGTCCGGCGAACGGACGCACGCTGATCGTCGCCGATGGCGTATTTTCCATGGATGGCGACATCTGCCGGTTACCGGAACTGGTCGAGCTGAAGAAGGAGTTCGGCTGCTTTCTGATGATCGACGAGGCGCATGCCTCAGGCGTCCTTGGAGCCACCGGTCGCGGCACCGACGAGCATTTTGGAGTCGCAACCACCGACGTGGACATCTGGACCGGTTCTCTGGCCAAGGCCATTCCTTCGAACGGCGGCTTTGTGGCCGTCTCGCAGGAGCTCGGCATTTATCTTCAGCATGTGGCGGCCCCTTTCATTTTCTCGGCGGCCCTCTGTCCGGCGGCGGTGGCAGCCGTCCGCGCATCGCTCGAGATTCTCAAAAGCGAGCCGGAACGCGTCGCGCGGTTGAAGCAAAACGCCACCTTCCTGCGCAACGGGCTTCACGACCTTGGCTATGAAACCGGCGCTTCCGAGACTCCGGTGATTCCGGTAATTCTCGGCGACGAGACTGCTACCACGATCTTTGCCGGACGCCTGCGCGATCTTGGGATCGTGGTAACCCCCGTGATTTTCCCTGCCGTTGCCCAGGGTTCCGCGCGCCTGCGCATCTGCGTCACGGCGGCGCACACCCGGCAGCATCTCGAATCCGCTCTCGACGCCTTCCGAAGATTACGAGCGTAACGGTCCATGGCAGTTCTGGTGACGGGCGCAACCGGATTTCTCGGTGGACGTCTGGCCGAAGTGCTGGCGGCTCGTGGCGAGGCTGTCCGCATCCTGGCGCGCCACGGGAGCGATCACCGGCATCTGGCGGGTCTGCCGCTCGAGATCGTGCGGGGGGACCTGGCCGGCGCGGAGTGTCTGGCCGACGCCGTCCGTGACGTCACGCATATCTACCACTGCGCCGCCTGCTCCACTGACTGGGCGCCATGGGAGACATATCACGCCGCCAACGTGGCGGGCGTGCGAAACCTGCTGAACGCCGCCCTCCAGGCGAACCGTCTCGAGCGATTTCTTCACGTGAGCACCACCGACGTCTACGGGTACCTGGCGGACCCCTGTGACGAATCGCATCCGCTCACCGACGTCGGGCTGCCTTACAACCGCACGAAATGTCGGGGCGAAGAATCCGTCTGGGACGCCTCGCGCCGCACCGGCCTGCCGGTCACGGTCGTTCGTCCCGCCACCATCTACGGCCCGCGCTCAAAAGACTTCGCCACCGAAATCGCGAAGCTCATTCGCCAGGGAGCGATGCTGGTGTTGAATGGCGGCCGTTCGCCGGGCGGGTTCTGCTACGTCGATAACGCCGTGCATGCCATCATCCAGGCAGCAGCCTCGCCTGACACTCTTGGCCGCGCGTACAATCTGGCGGACGGAACCGGCGCTACGTGGCGCAGCTATGTCGATGCTCTTGCCGCCGGATTGGGAGAACGCCGGCCCTGGATCAACCTCCCTGACGCCATCGCGTTTCCTCTGGCTCGCACCCTGGAAGCCACCCATGCCCAGTTGCGATTTTTGGGCCGGCCGCTCCTCACCCGCCACGCTGTCTACCTGCTCTCCCGCAACCAGGAATTCCCCGTCGAGAGAGCCAGACGCGACTTCGGCTTCGCACCGGCAGTCTCATTCGAAGAGGGTGTTTCCCGCACCGTGGACTGGCTCCAACAAGAACTCAAATAAAGCAGCAGGTAATCGACGAACCCGACCGGATCGTGCTTTAGAGGTTAGCGGCGAATGGTCCAGGAGGCGGGGCTCTTCAATCTCGCGGAATATTAGGCTGGGCCGTTGAGCGCCGCATCTGAACCAGGCTATCGGTTCGGCCCACCCAGCTATCCGTTCAGATAGATTCCACGCCCAG
>JBGPKX010000096.1:0-16851 GCA_041486185.1 Bryobacteraceae bacterium
CATGGAAACACCTTCAGGCGCATCCCGACTTAATCGATCTGGAACTCCGATAACAATTACCAGCCTGTCACGCCGCCACCAGTGTAGAAAATGTGTGTGGAATAGTCAAGTATATTCTTCCCAATATTGTGGTATAAAACTTCAATTTAAGCACCAAAAATACACCTGTGGGTGGGCGACTGGGTGGGTGGTTTTCTCTATTGGTGGTCGTCATCGGGTCCGCGACCCGCGGTACGGTGTTGGCCCCCTCCCGAGGGAGACTCACTGACCGCCGAGCGAGAGCATGACAGTTACCGGACTCTGGAATCCACTAATAGCCGCTTGCACCTGCTGGTCGCCGGCCGCGAGGGTCGGGACTCTGACATTGAGTTGGTAGAGGCCCGACGATACCAGCCCGGCCCACTGCACCTCAGCGGCCACGCCGCCAATCGTCATCGTAACGGGCAGTATCGTCGGCGCGGGCTGTGAAACCAACTGCGCCGGGGGCATCGCCGGGTTAGTCGCGCCGAAACCGGTGCCGTAGATTTCGATCACCTCACCGGGGGCGGCCGGCCGCGACAACGGTCCGGCGGGACCCACAAGTGTTCCGTCCAGATGAACCGCCGCCACGTAGCTGGTCATTCCCGACTGGTAGGTAAACAGCCCCGGAGACATTTTCTGCTTCAGGACCGTTCCCGCGTAGCTTGCGCCCTGCGGAGTCGTCACTTGCACTTGAACCGGGCCAATCGTATCGTCATCCGGGGCGATGGCGTTGATCTGCGTCGGGCTGATGTACTCCACATGCGCCGGCTTGCCATTGATTGTCACAGATACTCCATCCAGCGAGGCCGGAAGATTCGTACCCGAAAAATCCGATGAAGTCCATGATCGAGATGAATTGCCAAAGCCGGTGCCAACAATCGAAACGAAACCTCCCGATGCGATCGCCGGCTGATAACTCGCTGCGTTCACGACCGAGTTGACGCGCGACGTAGTCGCCGTCACGGGCTGCTGACGTTGAAGCAAGATACTGTCGAAGGCGCCGAGCGTCACCTGCGGCGCGGGTGAGCCATCGTTGTACAGCGCCGCCGACGTTACATACACCGCGTCCGCAATCAGTGCGCCGGAGCCCCCATTGTGAACCCGCAGCAACGGCGCGTCCGCCGTCCTCAAGCTCACCGTTGCAACCGCGTGCAAGGCATCGCCCGCGCGCGCCGTCGTCTGATCGATGGTGGCCGACGCCACGACATTTCCACCGGCTACCACTTCGTAGATGGCGGTCTTCGTCCAACTCGCCGCGCCCGGCGCCGCTGGCAGCCAAGCCTGGATTGTGTATTGGCCATCCGCTGGAATCTTCAGATTCCACTGCGCCTGGCCGCTCCCGGAATCCAGTTGATGGCAGGTTCCCTCCCAGCAGTGATAATAAGGGCCATTCAGGTTTTGCGGCGCCGAAGGAAGATTTTTTTTTGCGGGACCCCAGGAGCCCGTGTTATAGGTAACCGTGTTCCAGGAGCCCGTGACGCTGAAGGCGGCATCCGCATCGTCGACCATATATTGATAAAGCGGCGCCTGAGTGCCCGTGAACCGTTTGAGGCCGGATTCCAGCTTGATGGACTGTGGAGTCGCTGAGCCATTCAGCAAGACGATTCCATTCGTAAAATCGCGCCGATAGACCGTCGGCGGTTCTTGCAACAATTGGACGGCGTCAAACCAGACGTTTCCCGTGACATCGCCGACCCAGAACTGAATTCTGCCGCTTGCATTCGCGGGTGCGACAAATGATGCGGTATATTGCTTCCAGCTTGTATCAATTGATATTTGAGCCGCCAGCCCATCAGTCCGGAAGTCGGGAGGGCCTGTATCCGCAGTCACCGTAATCGCGCGCGGTGAGTCAGCCCGAGCCCAGAACTGAAGCTTATAGGCCGTTCCAGCGGTTAGAGCAACGTTCTCCTGTAGCAGACTTATATGCCAGTTAATGGTACCTGCTGAAGCAACGGCAATATGAGCCGAGGAGCTCCCCTCCGCCGCGATGCTCGTATCCCCTGTAACGGTGGCCTTACCCTGGCCATCGTTGTTGACGTTGAACTTCCACTGGTTGAGACCAGCTTCGAAACCGCCGTTTGCGAGAAAGTTTGCGGATGCCCCGGCTACGATCTGCGACGGGGGAGCGATGGGATAGCCCAGGTTGAAATCGTATTCGTCGTACCACCATGTGATCTGCGACGCGCTGTCGCCGGTATCGAACCCAAAGAATCCGTTGCCCATCAGAGTAAGTCCCAACCCGAAACGCATATTCGGGTAGGAGCTTTGAGCAAACGCCACCGTGGATGGAAGAAGGTGGTTGCGACTGACAGGTTCATGGCCGTAACCATACGACAACTGATTGGGAGGGCACGCCTGAATCATGGTCATCGTGGGCGAGACACCCTGAGACTCCCATGTCTGATAGAGATCCAAGAAGGCGCCAAACGGCATCAGGCCCTCCCGAACCGTTTCGGCGTAGCCCAAGAGGCTCGTGCCATTGAACGCGGCCAAAGTTTCGGACCGAGCCGGCGCCTCCAGCACGTGGCCTGAGACGTAGGCATTCGGCGCCAGACTGCGGAATGCCTTGATCACCGCGTACATGCCGGCCCTCCAAACGGCATTCAGAGCCGCCGGATCATCGGCAATGCCGTCGCCGTTGGAATCGATCTGCACAACATTGCCGCAGGGGTCACTGAACGGTTGTGAAATTGTTGTGCCGAAGCTATCGAAAAACACGCCGTCAAAAACGAAGTTCGATTCCGTCAACTGTTGGTACGCTTGCCGTGCAAGGAACTGCGCTACTTCGGGTTTGGTGATGTTGGCAGCGTAGAGCGGCGGGTTGGAGCACCAGCCGATGATCTTGCGCCCTTGGATGTCCTTCAGGTAATAGTCGTCCGGAGGGGAAACCGCAACGTCGAAGAGGCTCACGTTGATTTCGGAAAGACTCAAAAAGCCTGGATTCGCGGCGCGGAGTTGCGTGACGTCAGCGGGACTGAGGGCGGCAGTGCTTAGAAAGAGCTGATTCTTTTTGGCGAGCTCGGGCGCGTTGCGATAAACATACCAGCCTATCCAGATGGTCCCAATCCTCGGGAAGGCCTGACCAGGCGCCGCCACCGTCCTGTACGTCGCGGTTCGCAAATAATCGGGATTTGAGGCGCACCGAAGATAAACCTGGTTCATCACGCGGGGATCGGAGGACAGCCCCTCAACCACACCGTTGTGCGCGATGCTTGCCGCCCCGGAGTCCAGCGTCTGCATGGAAGCATAGCCGGCGGGGCTGCCCACCGAATAGCGGCAGGTCGTCGGTTGAATGGTGTTGAATGCGATCCGGACGCTGGTGCTTCCGGCGCTCAGCAGGCCGCCGGGCGGGTTCAGGTTGCTGATCGGCACGCCCGTGAAGTTGTACGTCGCCGATCCGCAACCGCCCACCGAATAATTCAACTGGCCTGGAGGAACGCTTGTCAGCGGCAGGCTGACCTCGTTGTCGGCGAACGGAGTCGAACGGGCGGCATCGAATGCGATCTCGGAGGCGGACTTCTCGACTCTGGAGATCCGCGTTTCATCGATGGCAAAAGCCGTGGAGCCGATGCCGATCGACCCGCCGGAAGCCGAAGGCGCAAAGTAATGGCCTTCGTTGTTGTCGGCAATCTTGACGCCGTCCATGTAAAACCGTATGCGATTCGCGCTAGCTGAAAACGTCGCCGCAAGGTGGTGCCATTCGCCGGCTTTCCAACTGCCATCACCAGGGTTCACGCTATAGGCGCTTTGATACTGGCCGTTCGTGTTCCCGTTGATGAAAATGGCGTGTCCGTTCTTCCCAATAGCAAGCCTGTCGCCGTTAGCGGCTGCATACTGAAAAATCGTGTAACTCGCCGTCGCAAGCGCCGGATCGTTCCCGTTGTACCGGGGCGCGACCCACATCTCTACAGTTCCTTCGGATACGTTGAACAAACTCGCCGCCGGATAGGCCGGTGGGGCGCCGGATTGGAGATAAAACCCTCTTCCAAACTTGCCGGTATCGTAGGCGATGGCCGCAGCGGCGGAAGGCGCGATTCCGGATGTGCTGGTGAGCGAACCGTCGTAGTGGAGCAGGGCCAGTTGCGTCAGCGGTCCCTGTGCCAGCGCTTTGCCGTCGAGCGTGAATGTATAAGCGCTACCACCGCTTGAGCTGCCGATTGCGAAGCTGTAATCGGGGGCGAGCTGCAACTGCACATTCCCGCAAGATTGCGCGAGGATAAGCCGGGTGGCAAAAATAGGCGAAAGGCAAAGAAGCCTCACCAGCGTTGGCCAAGCGTGATGGTGCGATCCAAGGTTTATCCAGGCGCCAGCTCTATGGCAGTTCCTTCCCATGAACAACCTCCCCGGCTAGTTGAGTTTCCGGGATTCTTCGGATTGTACAATGTTCGGCAGGATCAAGTGCACGTGAGCTTTCCGTAGGGTGACGCGAATTCGGCTCTCTGATGCCGAACCTCAAGCATCACGTTGCCCGGGCGGCGGTAGGGCTACGGCAGATCCTCCCGCGGTTCGCGATGGAAACCGTCGAAGGGCGCTGCAAGCAGAGATTACCGCCTGGTCGTTAGCCAGGAAAATCAGCCCACCCACCTTCGTACTCTGGATACTTGGATTTCTTCGGCGGTTCGCCGGTAGGCTATTGAAAGGATTTGGTCGGGGCGAGTGGATTCGAACCACCGGCCTCCTGGTCCCGAACCAGGCGCTCTAGCCAGGCTGAGCCACGCCCCGAACAACTTCAGTGTAGACTGCCGCTCCGTCCATAAGCAACTGTGGAAAACGCCGCAATGCTATCCGGCGAGATAGCTTCACTATCCGAAAAGATAGTCTTCGGCATGTTCCGGACGCAAACGCAAGGAGTTGCCGACTGGCAGTTGGATTGCTGCTACAGTCCGTGTGAGCGCCACCTCCAATTCGAACCCCACTGATGAACTGATGAACCGCATCGCTGAGATCTCATCGCTGCAGGAACAAATCGACAATACCGTGCAGGCGCTCGTAGCACGGCATGGCGAACAAAGCGAAACGGTCGCCCCGGCCAAAGCGCTCGCGGCCTCGGTCAACCAGCTGAAGCGTGAACTCCTGCAGCACTACCTCGAATGCCGCATCGCGGAGGCAGCGCGATCGGAAACCGCCAACAATAACTGATCGTGAAACGGCGCAAGTGCCGTCCATTGCGATAGCGGTGCGTCTGGGAATGCGAAAAGCGAGCGATGACTCAAAGGCTGCGCAAATGAAAGCCGCCGTCAACGTTGACGACTTGTCCGGTGGAATAGTCGAGCAGGCCATCGGCTATGGCGCGAACGGCGCGGGCCACGTCCGCGGGCTCACCCATGCGGCTCTGCGGAATCAGGCCGGCTGAGATCCGCTCCTCGTAATTCTTCTCCACCGCCGCGATCATATCCGTGCGAATCACGCCCGGCCGGATCTCGAAAACATGAATATCTTCCGCTGCGAGCCGTTGCGCCCATATCGCCGCCGACATGCTCAGCCCCGCTTTCGATATGCAGTACTCGCTGCGATTCACGGATACCGTATAAGCGGAAATCGAAGTGATAAAGACGATGCGCCCGGCACTTTGCGGCTGCCCGGCGCGAGTCTTCAGCATCCAGCGCGCCGCTTCCCGGGTCAGGAAATGAGGGCCTTTGAGGTTGGTCGCAATCAATTCATCGAAACTCTCTTCCGTGGCTTCGAGCACGTCACGTCGCTCTTTAGGCCCGATGCCGGCGTTGTTCACCAGCAGGTCGAGGCGCGCAAATCTGCGCTGGGCGAAATCGAGCAAAGCGGCGCGATCGCCCGGCGATGAAACATCGCACTGGAGGATCTCGACGCCGGTCTCAGCCTTGAGGGCTTCCGCGGCGTCGCGGCGGTTTCTATAGGTCGCGAGGACGTCGTGGGTGCGGGCCAGGTCGACCGCGATAGCGCGTCCGATGCCTCGGCTGGCGCCCGTGACGATCGCGCTGGGCCGTTGCATCAGTGGCCAGCCAGCGCGTCTTCGAGCGACTGCGAGATGTCCTCAAACGTGAAATGCTCGATGAACGGCTTGCCACTTACGAATACGGTCGGTGTCTTGGCCACGCCCCGCGCCACGCCGTCTTGGAAATCTCGCTCGACTAGCGCTGCCAGGCCCTGGTCGTCGAGCGCGGCTACGGCTGGTGAGGGATCAACTCCGTTGTCGCGCGCGAACGCGGAAAGCTTGTCGTTGAAGTTATCGGCCGTGGTCTCCCGGATGGTGGCCATGATGTGCCGGCGGTACGCCAGGCCCAGCTCGGGCTTCAAGCCAGCGAAGTAGCGCGCGGCAATAGCCGCCTTCCGCGCCCAAGCGTGCTTGGCCAGCGGAAAATCGCGATGCACGAACGCTACCCGCTCTCCATAACGCGGCAGAATCTTCTCATCCATCATGCTCCGGAACGCCGCGCAATCGGGACATTGCAGATCTTCGTAAATGAGCACGCGCACTTTGCTCTCGGCGAGCCCCTCAACCAGCGGCTGCTGCGCCGAAACGCCGGCGATGGCAGCGGCCAGCAGCCCCAGGAGCAGCCGCCCGCTCATATGCGGACCGGATACTCGAGCGTAAAGGTCAGGCGAGTCTCAGAAGGAATATGGACACGCTGGCCCTTGGTCGCCACCTGTGCGGCGGTCCCGACACCAGCGCCACTCGCCGCTCCGATGGCCGCTCCCTTCCCGCCGCCCGCGAGCGCGCCAATAATAGCGCCGAGCGCCGCCGTGCCGCCGATCACCTTTTCGCTTCGTCCCGTACGGGAGGCGCTTTCACGACTGACGGACTGCGTGTTCACATCCACGATCTTTCCATTCACGAACACGGAAACCAGATCGAGGGTCAACTCGGTTTTGCCGCTGATTTTCCCCGATTGCTTGTCATCCACCAGCTTCACCACGACGTCGGCCCCGCGCGGGATAACCTGGTCGCTCCCCACCACCACGGGTTCATCGACACTGGCGCGGAAGGTCTCGCCCACGCGGCTTACTTCGGAATCTACCGGATCGATCATGCGAACCGTAAGCACGGTGCCCGCCGGCAGCTCAATCGCGGAACGGGAGACGGTTGAAGTTTCACTCGAAGTATCGGGACGGAACACGTTGACACGTTCCCTGGGCCGGGGCGGAGGCGGATTGGTGTCGGGCGCGGCGGTGGCAGCGGCTCCGGAGCCAAACTGAATGCTCGAAATGCGGTCGATCTCGAAGGTCTGAATGCTGTCGTCCACTTCCATACGGATCAGCCGGGAGCTGCCGCCGAGATAAGTTCCATTAATGGTGCGCCCACCTTTCAACGTGAGCGTGTCCGCCATCGCGGTGCTCAACAGGCTGAACGCAAGCAACGTACAACTCGCAACATGCCGGTAACTCATACAAGTCTCCTTGGTGTGAGCAGACCAATCGCAGGCTGCCTGCTTCTTAAGATTATTGTAAGGTGGGTTGCGTTTCGGTTGGAAGCTAATATTTTTTCGGCGGTTTACGCTGCGTTACCGCTCTTCATGCTGCGCAATACCAGCTCCACCAAGCCTTTGCCACGCTCGAACGCCACCTGGTACGTATCCCGGCGCTCGGCGCTGGTAAGCCCGTAGCCCATGCGGTGAAGATGGTCGAGGCCGAAGCCCACGACATATGTTCCGGCAAAGGCGATGGCGCCTTTGGGGATGAGGCCGCCGCCGAAGGGAATCTTGCCGACGAGCTCGCGCGCCAGCGCCCGCCATCCGAAGGCGCCCGTCACGATGGTGGCGATCTCGCCCTTTTGGAGCGAGTAGCCGATCGGTTTGTCGCTGGCCGCGGCGATCAAGAACGCCATGCGGATTTGGTTGATCGTAAGGAACGCCGTGTCGCTGGCGAATTCTCCGATGGCCCAAGGCAGCTCGAGTAGGCTGGGAACAATGTCGGGCAGCGCGGTCACCACGGAGAAGAGAGCATTTTCCTTCGAAACGTTGTGGATGATGCGATCCACCACCGGCTGGCGGAACGGATGGAAATTGCGAGCCAGCGCCAGTCCGAGTTCATCATGCGCCGCCAGGATCTCGTGGATGGTTTGCGCGGGCTCATCGGCATAGAACGTGAATGCATTCTGCGGGCAGCGAAGCCCCTGTTCGTAGAGCGCCACATCGAAATGGTCCGGCAAATCGCGATCGGTGGCGCGGTGCAGCATGACCGATGCTTGCGCGCGTTTGCGTTCGGAAACCTTTTCCGAAGGGAGAAGAAATTCCTCCATGGCCGCGAACGCGCGGTCGCTCGCCGCCACCAGTCCGATGTCCAAGGGGCGCTCGGCGGCAGCCAGCACCTCCTCCGGATTGAGGTTCGCTACTGCCGCGCGAATCTCCTTCAGCACTTGCAAAGACATACATCGTAATTTTACGCCGTGAATCCATACAAATGCACGAAGATTTGCGCGCACGCTCAGCAGCGTGTTGAATTTGCTAGACCGGCCGCTCGGCGCCTTGCAACCTGAACATCACCGACAGCTTCCGCCGCCATTGAATTCCCAGCCCGATGCGTTCGACTTCGATGGCCGGCGAATAGTACGCCAAAATGGTCTCGGTGGTCGGGTGGAATTCGAGTGCCGGCGCGACCAGCAGAAGGCGTGGTGGCTCCTTTCTTAGCGAGATGCCGGGAAAGTAGCCGTACGCGCCGAACTCTTCGCGCTCGAGATGCCGGTTCACGCGCATCCAGTAATCGAGCGCCTGAAGCGGCAGGTGAAGGTCGGCGGAAGCTTTCATCTCGATGACCACTAGCCTGCCCGCGTGGTCCACGGCGAGCAGATCGATGATGCCCCGGTCGCCGGCTGCGAACGCTGGCACCTGGCCGTAAATCGGCTTCGGCAGCAGCGACGAATCGATGATTTCAATGCCAGTCCGGACTTGAGATTCCAGCCACGATTCCGCGTAGCAACGATAGAGATCGCCGCCTTTCACGTTTTCGTGGCGCATGGAAGCGAGGCTGCGGGCGAGTTGCTCGCATTCGGAGAGAGTGTTATCGCGAACCGCCACACGTGCTCCGAGGCCGAACAGCAGAATGCTGTCCGCCGTGCGCGCGAACTCGAGGCCGCGGACCCGCAGGCTGATTTCGCCATCGCTCGTTTCCACCTGTTCGACTCCCGCAATCGCTAGCAGCCTGTCAAGCGCCTCATGATGCGCCGTCGATGGCTGGCGGCAGATCTCGAGTTTCGTATCCAGGTTGCCGGCGTCGTGAAGGTCGACGCGCACGGCGTGATCCTGGTCCGAATAGGCGAACACCTCAAACCGCGCCAGACGGTGATCGAGGAAGTTCAGGCGAAGCGAAGTGGCACGCTCCTGATCGGCCGGCAGAAACAAGACCAGACCTTCGATCGTGGTCCGCTGCTCGCGTTTCCGGAGATAGTCGAGCCAGATCAATCCGAAACTCAGCACTCCCGCGGGGTGGAGGGAGTCCGGCGCCGCGCCAATCGCGGCCAGGCCGGATGTGCCGCGTCTAAGAAGCGCCCTCGGATAGGCCGGTGAAAGACTGTGCTGCAGATCGGTTTCGGTCGAGAGTTCATCGATCCTCCACCCCGGGAACTCGCGCGACAGGAACTGGCGGAAGCGCTCGCGAAAAACCAGCCGCGTGCCGCGAAGCTCCCAATCCTGGCTGGCCGGCCGGGCCAGATCGAGAAGAAAAAGCGGACTGCGTTTTCGCGCGAAACGTTCGGCTACTAGCTCCAGCCGCCCAGGCGTACTTTCGCGAATATCCACTACGCGCCGGACCAGGTTCCTCCGCGCGTCCCACGCCTGCAGTGTTACGCACGAGTTGCGCGCTTCGATGGTGAAGTTGGCGCTGGTGAGCGGAATGATCTCTTCGCCAGGTTCAAGCAGAGCGGGTTGTTTGGAGGCCTTGAGGAAACGCTCAACTGCCGCCTGGAGCTCCTCGGCGCTACGGCCGGGAACCCGCCGGGTGGCGGTCTTACTCACTGGTTCCATTCTAACCAGGTCGTGCCGGTGGCGTGCAGGGCTGGAAATTCGGGTTCTCACGCCATGTCGCTCCGACCCGGTGCACCAACTTGTTTCCGTGCACAACTTTCTGTGCACAACCCCAAGCGAGTTGTCTAGAATAGCAAGCATCTATGGCGTTACTCGACCGGGTGCAAGGGGACATGGTTGCGGCCATGAAGGCCAAAGACGAGGCGCGGCTGAATGCGCTTCGCATGATCAAAGCGGCGCTGCAGAAACATCAGGTCGACACCATGAAGCAGCTGGATGAAGCGGCCGAGCAGCAGATTCTCAAACAGCTGGTCAAACAACGCACCGACGCCGCCGAGATGTTCCGCAAAGGAGGCCGGCCCCAACAGGCGGAGAAGGAGGAGGCCGAGCGCGTGCTGATCCAGAGCTACATGCCGGCTGAGGCAAGCGAAGCCGAGATCGAGCAGGCCGTCGAGGCCGCTCTCGCCGAGACTGGCGTCACTTCACTCAAGCAAATGGGCGTCGTGATGAAAGCCGCGCAGGTCAAGCTCGCGGGTAAACGCGCGGATGGAAAAGCGCTCAGCGAAAAAGTGAGGTCGCGCCTCCAATGACGCCTCCCGGCGCCGAGAGGCAGCACAAACCGTTCGTCCCCGAAGGCATGCAGATGTCGGAGTTCACGCTCCGCGCGCTGTTCATCGGGCTGATCATGACCATCATCCTGGGCGCGGCCAACGCATACCTGGGACTGCGCGCGGGGCAGACGATTGCAGCCACGTATCCGGCGGCAGTGATCGGCATGGCCGTGTTGCGCGTGTTCAAGGGATCGATTCTCGAAGAGAACATCGCACGCACCGCGGGTTCGATCGGAGAGTCCGTGGCAGCGGGCGCGATTTTCACGGTGCCTGCCTTCGTGATTGCGAAGGTGTGGCCGTCGTTCAGCCCGGCGGATGCCTATTGGAAGTCGACCGTCCTCATGACGACGGGCGGGGTGCTGGGAGTGCTGTTCTGCTCGCTGGTGCGGCGGGTACTGGTGGAAGATCCCGAACTGCCATTTCCGGAATCTGTAGCGGCGAGCGAGATTCATAAGGCGGGGCAGCACGGAGCGCACGGCGCGAAGTATCTGTTCTGGAACATGGGTTTTGGCGGGCTGGTGTATATGCTGAGCGCTCTCGGGCTGTTTGCGACTGACCGGAATTTCTCCGTCGCGGTAGGCGAACTCGGCAAGAGCAAGCTGCGGCTCAGCACAGGCGGTGGTCAAACGCTGGGTGTGGGCGGCATCACTACGTGGTCGGGGCCGAGCATCAGCCCGGCGTACTTCGGCGTGGGTTACATCATCGGGCCGGAGCTGGCGTCGATCAACTTCTCGGGCAGCGTGCTGGCTTGGGGACTGCTGATTCCGCTCTTGATTTATTTCCTGGGGCCGCAGTTGCAGACCATGCTGCCGCCTCAAACCGCCGCCGACACGGAAGCCTGGGGAGTCCTGGCGACCGGCGTTTGGCGTTTCATCGTGCGGCCCATTGCGGTGGGCGGCATGCTGTTCGGGTCGATCTACACGCTGTTTCGTATGCGTAAGGCGCTCACGGAAGGCCTGTCGCGAGCGTTTGCGGAATTCCGCGGCAGCGTGAATCCGGATCAGGCCGGGCGAACGGAACGGTACATGAGTTCGAAGGTGGTGCTCTGGCTGATCTTCGTGGTCTTTCTGTTCATGATCGGGCTGTATACATATTTTTCGGGACACGTGGCGAGCGGGCTTGTGGCGGCGGCGGTGATGCTGATCGTCGGGTTCTTCTTTGCGACGGTATCGGGGTATCTGGTAGGCGTGATCGGGTCATCGAACAATCCGATTTCCGGCCTGACGCTTTCGACCATCATCGTGGCTGCGCTGCTGATGCTGGCGCTGGGTGTTTCGGGGACGGGCGGCGTGCTGGCGGTGCTGGGCGTAGCGGCGGTGGTATGTGTCTCGTCAGCAGTGGCGGGCGAACTGTTGCAGGATTTCAAGGTCGGCTACATTCTGGGAGGCACGCCCAGGTCGATCCAGATTGTCGAGCTGATTGCGGTGGTCTGCGCGAGTCTGGTGATGTATTTCCCACTGATGGTGCTCGATCGCGGCATGGGTGGTTTCGGCAGCGCGAAACTGCCGGCGCCGCAAGCAGGCCTGATGGCATACCTGGCGCAGGGCATCGTGGGTGGCGAGATGGCATGGCCGTTAGTGATGGTGGGCGTGCTGATGGGATTCGCGCTGGTGCTGGTGCGCGTGAAGAGTCCAATGCTGGTGGCGATCGGGATGTACCTGCCGCTGGGAACGGTGTTCGCGATTTTTGTCGGCGGAATGATGCGCTGGGTCACAGACTCCATGAGCCGGCGTCGCGGGCATAACGAAGCGCAGCGCGCGCGCGTGGATAATGTAGGCGTGCTGGCGGCATCCGGGCTGATCGCGGGAGAAGCCCTGATGGGGCTGGTGACCGCGACATTTAACTTTCTGGAAAAGCCCTTGCCACAGTTGTTTGCGAGTCCATCTTATTGGGTAGGGATCGCGGTGATGGCGCTGATTGCTTTCGTGCTGGTGCACTTTCCGCTGGCCAACGCGGGGAGCCCCGATGAGCCGGCGCCGCCTTCGGCGATGATGTGAGGTGTTGGCGCAGCATCAGGGCTTCATGGTATGAGGATTCATATGGCACGCACCGCGCTGATGATCGATGAGAAGCTCCAGTTCGATATGAAGAGCCTGGCTGCAGCACGCGGCGAAAGGCCCTCTGCGGTGGTGGATGAATTCCTGCGCGAGGGGCTCGAGCGGGCCAAGTCCGCTCTAAGACCGAAGGCCGCGGCCCTTCGATTAGGGGGAAACCTCGCGTAGATCTGGCCGATCGCGATGGGTTGTGCGTGATCATGGACGGGCGGTAACCCAAGCTCGTATTCGTACGTCGAGGGCAGCGTAAGCGCCATGGCGCAGAAAGACACCAAACTGCCGCAAAGCAAACTCAGCGGCCAGGTGATCATCGACGAACTGATCCGAAACATGGAGCTCGGCCAGTTCGAGATGGGCTACAGCGTTCTGCTGCCGTGCGTCTTCAGCCTTTACCTTCACCCCGACGATCACGCACGGCTGGCAGGCGTATTTGAACTGATTCGAGAGGATGCCAAGCGAGCTCTGCGCGCGCGCGTGGCGCAGTTGAACAGCCGCCCGTCGCTGTTGGGCATGAAGCGTCCGGGCCGGTCGCCGAAGGAATACAAGATCGCCTGCCGGGACTGGATACTGGAGTTTCTTAACGACACCGAGGGCACGGTCCCGCTAGGGGATATCGAGATTCACTCCGAGCTGAACGAAACCGCGCAGCCCGGATTTCGCGGCACCAAGACCACGCTGATGGACCGGGAGCCTTCCGTGACGAGTCCGCGCACAGCCGCCGTGACGCGGCGGGCTTCCGACGCGGTGTACGCGGAAATCCGCTACGAAGATGATTCTGGGCCCCAGCTCTATCTCGTCTCGCAAAACGAAGTGCGCGTCGGACGAGGCGGAGACGACCTTGCTATGGACCTGGCGCTCTATACCAACGATGAAGTGTCGCGGGAACACTTGACGTTGCGGCGCGATCCGGCGTCCGGGCGTTTCACGATCGTGGATAAGAGTATCAACGGAACATGGCTGGACGGGAAACGGATCAAGAAGGGAGTCGTGGAGACGCTGCCCGACCGCGCGCAGATTGGAGTCGCCGAGGTGGTTACGCTGTCATTCGAGGTCAGGAAATGACCCTCTCTTTCATCCCGCGCATTCCGTTCGTCGCGCTTTTCTTTCTGTTTGCTTGCGGCCTGGCTTGGGCGCATTGGGTCAAGCCGGACTGACCACCATGGGCGTGACCATGGCTCGGCAATCGGGTGCCTGGCGCTCCGGCGTTGCCAGCGATCCCGGACTCCTGCGTAACGACAACGAAGACCGGGTGTATGTGGATGACGCAGCGGGCATCTTCCTGGTGGTGGATGGCATGGGCGGGCGCGCGGCCGGCGAACTGGCGGCCGAGACCGCCGTGCAGATCATTCCGCAACAACTCGAAAGTTCCACAGGCGACGTAGCCGAGCGCGTGCGACAGGCGATTACGGCGGCGAATAACGAGATCTACCGCCTGGCGCAGGCGCGCGACGAATATCGCGGCATGGGGTGCGTACTCACGCTGGCCGTCGCGCACCAAGACCAGATGACCGTGGGCCACGTCGGCGATTCCCGGCTTTACCTCGTTTGGAACGGAACCTTGCGCAAGCTGACTTCCGACCACTCGCCGGTGGGTGAGCTCGAAGACCAGGGCGAACTGACCGAAGCCGCCGCCATGGAACATCCGCGGCGCAACGAAGTGTTCCGCGACGTCGGCTCGAAGCCGCGCGACGCCAATGACGGCGAGTTCATCGAGATCAAGTCTTTTCCGTTCCGGCCCGGCGCGGCGATCCTGATGTGCACCGACGGCCTTAGCGACATGCTGACCGCGGGCGAGATCAGCTCCATCGTGCAGAAATACTGTGGTGACCCGGAAGCCGTCGCGCAGGAACTGGTTGACGCGGCTAACCAGATAGGCGGAAAAGACAATATCAGCGTGGTCTTTGTGGCGGGGCCGGAGTTCGTGGGAATCGAGGCGGACATGGCGCGGGCGAGGCACTCGATCACTCAAGCCCACCAGAGCGTGAGCTGGTGGCGCAGGGCGCTGAACCGGTTGGCGCATCTGATTGGCGGTACCAGGTGAGCGCCGTCGGTAGTATCTCGGCGGGGATAGATCCAAACACGGCTACTGATTTTGTCCGTGCAGCCATCCTGAGGCGCCGCCGCAGCTTGACCCTGGCCGCGGCGGCATTGTAACCTCGCACGCATGGTTCTACCGCAAACGTACGGCGCCGCTTTGCTTCTCATTATCCTCAGCATGCTTTGCTGGGGCTCGTGGGCAAACACGTTCAAACTCGCGGGCAAGTGGCGATTCGAACTGTTCTACTACGACTATTCATTGGGCGTGCTGATCGCCGCGGCAATCTACGCGCTGACTTTCGGAAATTTCGGTTCAGACGGTATTAGCCTAGTCGACGATCTCATGCACGCTGGCAAGCGGCAAATCTTTCTCGGCGGAGTCGGCGGCGTCGTTTTCAACCTGGCCAACATGCTGCTGGTCGCCGCGATCTCGCTCGCCGGGTTGTCGGTTGCGTTTCCGGTGGGCATTGGTCTGGCGCTGGTCATCGGCGTCATCTGGAACTACATACTAAAGCCGCAAGGCAACCCCACGTTGTTGTTCACCGGCGCCGCGATTGTCGTGGGTGCGATCGTGGTCGACGCTTTCGCCTACCGCGCGCTCGAAGCCGGTAGGGCGGTGGACGCTGCCAAGCAGGGCGGCAAGCCAGGTGCGCGCAAAGTCACGGGGAAGGGAATTGCGCTCAGCCTGCTGAGCGGCGTGTTGATGGGGTCGTTCTTTCCGCTGGTGGAGATGGGGAAAGCAGGGCCGCTCGGCCTTGGCCCGTATGCGATCGGGTTCGTTTTCGCGGCAGGCGTATTCTTGTCGACGTTCTTCTTCAATCTGTTCTTCATGAATCTGCCGGTTGAGGGCGAACCTGTGGCGATGTCGGAATATTTCAAGGGGACTGGGAAGCAGCATCTTCTCGGCATCGTTGGCGGGTTGATCTGGGCTACCGGCACCATCGCCAATTTTGTGGCTGCCAGCGCGCCGGATAAGGTGCAGGTTGGGCCGGCCATCAGCTACGCGATTGGTCAGGGTGCGACTATGGTGAGCGCGCTGTGGGGACTGCTGGTTTGGAGAGAATTCGCGGGAGCCGGGCCGCGGGTTCGCTTGCTGGTGTTGATCATGCTGCTCCTTTTCGTCTGCGGCCTGGGCCTGGTTTCGGTAGCGCCGTTGTACACGGGCGGTTAGGGCGAGGGTGGGCATCATCACGCGCCCGCCTATCTAAATCATCGACCTGTCGAGTATGAAGTACACCGAGTTATTCAGCCCGCACCACCTCGCAACCCTTGTGGACTGGCTGGAAGAGAAGGGCCAACTGCTTCTACAAATCGAATTGCCGCACAGCGGCGGAAGTGGCGTCTGTCACACCGTCCAATCGCTGGCAGAATTGAAAGTTCTGATCGAGGGAGTCACTCATCCCGAAATCGAGATTGTCATCTGGAAGAACATGACCCAATCTGCATTTGAATCGGACGAGCTACTTCCAGATTTGAAGTGGATCTATGGTCACACCGATGAGGTGATGTACCTGGCGGTTTTAAAGAATCGTAACTTCAGCTTCTCTTACAGTGACCACGCAGCTAGGTACGAGAAGGCGATCAGCGACTGGTTTGGGCACGGTTGAAGGGCATCAGAGACTACCTCAAGATCGATAGACCAGCAGTCCTGGCGTGCATGACCCGTGCAGGCGTTTCAATAGGTCTTAGCGCTCGCGATCTGCGACCTCACGCAGCCACTCCGGACGCTTCAATACTTCGCGCGGTTTCGAGCCGTCGGGCGGGCCGATGATGCCGTCGCGGTGCATCATGTCGAGGATGCGCGCGGCGCGGCCGTAACCCAGTCGCAGGCGGCGCTGCAATGTTGAAGTCGAGGCTTTGCCCATTTCGAGCACTACGCGCAGCGCTTCTTCGTACATCGGGTCCTGCTCATTGGAGCCGGCGCCGTCCTCTTCCAATGCGTCTTCTTCGTCGCTAGGCGGAGCGAGGAGCAGGGACTGATCGTACTCGGGAACGGCCTGTTCTTTCCAGAAATCCACCACGCGGTTGATCTCGCTCTCGGTGACAAAGGCGCCGTGCACGCGCGTGAGCCGCGACGAGCCAGGGGGCAGGAACAGCATGTCGCCTTTGCCCAGCAGGTGGTCTGCGCCCATGACATCGAGAATGGTGCGCGAGTCGACGCGCGTGGCCACGCGGAAGCTGATGCGGGCAGGGAAG
>JBGPKX010000097.1:0-16781 GCA_041486185.1 Bryobacteraceae bacterium
AATCAGGTCCAGGAACTGGAGCCCGCGATTGGTATAGCGCTTGGCGATCGAAACCACGAGGCGCAGGTTGGCTTCGATCAATTCTTTTTTCGCGGATTCGGCCTGCTGATCGGCCTTGGTGATGATCAGGTAAGTGCGGCGCAGCTCGGTGGCGGAAGCGCCGTACTGCTCTTCGAGCTGCTGCATGCGCTGCAAATGCGCGCGCTGCTCGCGGCGGAGGTCCTTGAAGCCATTGGCCCGCGCCGCCGTGGAGGAAGCGCCGGGCAGTAGTTCCAGCTTCCTCTGAATGCGCGCCAGTTCGCGATCCACCGGCTTCACCTCTTCCACCGCGCAGCGAATGCAGTCGATGAGGTGCCGCAAGACAATACTCTGAAACCTGATGGCGCGGAGCTGGCGACCGATCTTGACGGTCAGGCGGCCCAGTTCCCAGCGCAGGCGGCGATGTTGTTTAGGCTTGATGCCGCGCGGCACGGCCAGCAGCTTCTGGCGGCCCTGCTGTACCTTTCTGTACAGCTTCTCCACCTCTTCCACGGCAGCCAGAAACTCCAGCTTTTTCTCTTCCAGGATTTCGTCGGTGACCAGCGGATCGGAAATCTGCACCAGATCGCGGGCGGCCAGAGTGCCGCGCTCGACCTCTTGGCCCATGCCAATAATTTTCTGGATGACCAGCGGCGATCGCGAGAGGGCCTTGAGCACCACGGTCTGGCCGCGCTCGATGCGCTTGGCGATTTCCACTTCGCCTTCGCGCGTGAGCAGCGGAACCGCGCCCATTTCGCGCAGATACATGCGAACGGGGTCGTTGGTCTTGTCGCCGGCGGGGGTAGGAATGAGGTCGATATCGAGGAGTTCGTCGGCTTCCTCGATTTTGGCGTCGAGCTTCGGCTCTTCCAGAATCTCGATGCCAGCCACATCGAGGCCCGCAAGGAGATCGTCCAGATCCGCGCCACCGTTGAGCTCGGTAGGCAGCAGTTCACTCACTTCGTCGTAGAGAACGTAGCCTTTTTCCTTGCCCATAGTCATGAGCCGAGCGAGGCGATCGTATTTATCCTCTGCTGCCACTTGGAGCCCCCGTGCTCCGCGTTGCCCTGAAACTAATCTTTCACATTGTACAACGCGTCAACTGCCGAAATCGCCTTACACACTGTCAAAATCATTAACCCCTGTCGATCCGCGAGAGTTCTGCACTGAGGCGCAGGGCTTCGGCAAAATTGCCATCCCGCTCGGCGGCCCGGACCTGCGCCTTGAGCGCCGCCCGTTCGGTGTCGCGCTGCGTACTCTCCAAAGTAAGCAGACAGGCCTCCCCTTGTTCTAGGGAAAAGACTTGGCTGTCGGATTCATCGGCTAGCACGGCTGTGGCCAGCAAGGCGCGGTCGTTTTCTTCGAGGCGCGCATCCAGATCGCCAAATACCACTGAGTTGCCCGCATCATCGAGCGCAAACACGGCTTCGAAGATGCGACGCGTGGAGAACTGAGCCAGGGCCGGCATGCGTTTGAGGCGTGGCAAGAGGTGAAACCGCGCGTCGGCGTTTACCAGAATCAGGTTCAATAAGATGCGCTCGACGGCGCGCACCGGCTCGGCAGCCTGCCGCACGGTTTTTTCCCGCCGCTCGCCCGCGGCCCGGCGGAAATTTTCGAGGACCGGGCCGGGATCGACGCCCAGATAACCAGCCACATCGTTCACCACGGCCAGGCGTTCGAGCTTATCGGACAGGCGCTGAATGGCGGGCAGCAGAAATTGGAACCCGGCCACGCGGCCTTCGGCGGTGCGCATGTCGAACTTGCCGCGGGCGCGATCGGCCAGCCAGTAAAAATAGTTCTTGGCGGCATCCAGCTTGGCCCGGTACGCTTCCGGGCCGCGCTGCTTGCAATACTCGTCGGGATCCAGGCCGCCATCCAGCTCGAGCACGCGCACGTGCATGCTTTCATCCAGCAGCATGTTGATGGATCGCTCGGCGGCGTTGGCGCCCGCGGCATCGGGATCGAAGTTCACGACGATCTTCTCCGAGTGCCGCTTCATGGCCTGCACCTGCTGCGAGGTCAGCGCCGTGCCGCAGCTCGCCACAACTTCAGGCACGCCCGCGGCGTAGACGCCGATGACGTCCATGTAGCCTTCGACTAGGACGACACGGTCCGCCTGGCGAATGCCCTGCTTCGCGCGGTGGAGATTGTAGAGGACATAGCTCTTGCGATAGATGGGTGTTTCGGGAGAGTTCAGATACTTGGCCTGGTCGTTGGCATCGAGCGCGCGCCCGCCGAAGCCGATGATCTTGCCGGATTCATTGTGAATGGGGAACATCAGGCGATGGCGGAAGCGGTCGTAAAAGCTGCCGTCGTCACGCTTGAGCACCAGGCCCGAGGTCTCCATCTGGTCGCCGGTGAAATTGTGCTTTTCGAAGAGGCGGACAAGGCCGCGCCCCGAGCGCTCGGCGTATCCCAAGCCGAATTCAGCGGAGATCGCGGGCGCGACACCACGGCGCTCGAGATATGCACGCGCTTCCGTGCCCGACGCGCCCTGCAGATTCGCGCGAAACGCTTCTTCAGCGAGCTCGTGCATCTGGTAAAGAGCAGCGCGCAGCTTGGTTTCAGGATCGGAGTATTCCGAGCGCCTGGGCATGGGGATGCCGTGCCGCTCGGCCAATAGCTTCAGGGCCTCATAGAAGCTGATCCGCTCCATTTCCATCACGAACTTCAATACATCGCCCGATGCGCCGCAGCCGAAACACTTGTAGAACTGATGGCCCGCATGCACCGAGAACGAGGGTGTCTTTTCGGTATGGAAGGGGCAGAGACCGCTGTAGCGCGACGGTCCCGCTTTACGCAGCCGGACGTACTCCTGGATAACCTGGACAATATCCACGGAGGATTTGAGCTGCTCTACGAAGTCCATGGGCGCTTCTGATTATTATCGCCGAACGGGCGGGCGCATGAAGGTGGCCGCCGGAGATCGTGCGCCGGATTCATCCAAACGGCTCAGAGTGAGGCGCGCGAGGTGTAGAGCGGCAAGGGAACAGCTTCGCCATAAAGCCGGAAATCGTCGTCGCTCGTGAAGATTTGCCAGCCGCGCTCCATAGCCACCGCGCAAATGAGAAAATCGATAGCCGATCCAGAGGCGCGACCTTGCCCACCAATCTGGCCATTGATGACAGGCTCCTCGAACAAGCTCGCCGTATCGGCAAGCAGTGCTACACAACTGTGCACATATTTGAATGTGTAAGACCTAAGAAACACACGGGCAAGAATGCCGGTGCCACTTGTGTTCTGCGCTAACCTATTCGGGTGAGTCGGGGGTTCGGTCAAGAGTTGCAGGGGATTGTGGCGCGGGCCCTCGGCCTGCGGTGCCGGCACTCGCGCGGCATGTCTTTGACCGGAAAGGTCGAGACGAGTCTCGACCCAGCAGCCTGAGAGGCTGCGCCACCACACGACATCCAAATGGCTTCAACGGACTCTGACGCACCACACTAAGCTGTCTCTATGCACATCACCGCTATCGAAACCATCCGGCTCTCGCGGGGGATCACGGTGCACGCGGGGCCGATCCGCTGGCTGTGGGTCCGCATCCACACCGATAGCGGGCTGATTGGGCTGGGGGAAACGTACCCGCAGCCCGAAGCGGAGTCGGCGATTGTCCATGGCGCGCTGGCGCCGGTGCTTCTGGGACGCGATCCGCTGGCTATCGATCGCCTCTGGGCCGATATGTTTCAGGCGGTCTCTTACAGCGGCTGGGCCGGGGCGGAGATGCGCGCCATCAGCGCCGTGGACATCGCGCTATGGGACCTGGCGGGCAAAGCCGCGGGTGTGCCGGTGTATCAATTGCTGGGCGGTGCGTCGCGCGCGGCCATTCGCACGTACAACACCTGCTACGATCACATCGACTTTCTCTCGGAACCCGTGAAGCTGGCGCGCGAGCTGGCTCGCTCGGGCATCCATGCCATGAAAATCTGGCCATTCGATTCCGTGGCGCGCGAAACGCGCGGGCAGTTCATCACGACGGCCCAGATGCGGCAGGGAATTGAGCCGCTACGCTTGATCCGCGAAGAGTTCGGCGATTCGATGGACGTGGCCATGGAATTCCACGGCTACTGGAGCCTGCCCTGCGCCATCCAGATCGCACAGGCGCTCGAGCCGTATGCGCCCATGTGGCTGGAAGAAATGCTGCCGCAGGACAACCTGGCGGCGTATGCCGAGCTGGCGCGCGCCACACGGCTGCCGCTGTGCCTGAGCGAGCGGCTGATGACGCGCTGGGGCTTCCGCGAGCTGATCGAGAACCGCGCCGCGCGCATCATCATGCCGGATATTTGCTGGTGCGGCGGCATCTCCGAGGCCAAGAAGATCGCCTCCGCAGCCGAGACATATTATCTGCCGGTGGCGCCTCACAATTGCGGCGGGCCGGTGCTGCACGCGGCCTCGGCGCATCTGGCGGCGAATCTGACCAACCTGTGCATTCTCGAGACTGTGCGCCGGCATTATCTGGAGGAATACCGGGGCATTCTGACGAATCCGCTCGTCGTAGTGGATGGCGCGGTGCCGTTGCCGCCGGGTCCGGGCCTGGGAGTGGACTTGGAGCCTGCGGTACTCGCGCGAGCCGACGCGGTCGTGGAACGTACCGGCGCTTAGCGGCCTATCGCAGTGACTTCGTTTACATGAAGCAACCGCTCCCTTTGGTCACGGCTCAGTATCGGGCCGGCTTTGCTGAGCCGCGACCGAAGGAAGCGATACTGACGTTCTGGCCGCGACAGGCCACTAGCTGGTGTAGCATGTTCTGCATGTCCCGATCGAGGGTTTCGTTCGCTTCATTCTTGCTTGCCACCTGCCTGCTTGCCCCCTGCGCTTTGTTGGCTGCCGACGATTACCCGCTTGGTCCTGATTCCGGGCGTCACGCCGATGTCCCCAAAGGCGCCGTCGCCAAGTACACGTTCGCCAGTAAAATTTTCCCGGGGACGGTGCGCGACTACTGGGTCTACGTGCCCGCGCAATACAAGCCGGACAAGGCGGCGTGCGTGATGATCTTTCAGGATGGCGGCGGCTACATTGCCGAAGATGGCCGCTGGCGCGTGCCCGTGGTGTTCGACAATCTGATTCAAAAGCATGAAATGCCGGCGACCATCGGGATCTTCATCAACCCGGGCGTGCTGCCGGCGCATTCGCCCGACCAGCAGGGCCGCTACAACCGCAGTTTCGAATACGACGCCCTCGGCGACCGCTACGCGCGCTTCCTGATCGACGAGATTCTGCCTGAAGTGGGCAAGCAGTACAACCTGTCGGGCGATCCCAACGATCGCGCTATCGCCGGCTCAAGTTCCGGCGGTATCGCCGCATTCACAGCGGCCTGGAACCGGCCCGACGCGTTTCACCGCGTGCTGAGCTTCATCGGCAGCTTCACCAATCTGCGCGGCGGCGAAATCTACGCGTCGCTGATCCGCAAGACGGAGCCCAAGCCGCTGCGCGTGTTCCTGCAGGACGGCAAGAACGATCTGAATCTTTACGCCGGAAGCTGGTACATCGCCAATCAGGACGTGGCGTCGGCGCTCGAGTACGCGGGCTACGATTCGACCTTCGTCGTCGATACCGAAGGCCACAATGGCAAGCACGGCTCGGCGATTCTGCCGGACGCGCTGCGCTGGCTGTGGCGCGACTATCCGAAGCCCGTAGCCAAATCGCGCAGCGGCGGCGAGCGCCACTTCGTGACCATGATTCTCGATCCGGATAGCGAATGGGAAATGGTCAGCCAGGGGCACAAGTTCACCGAGGGCCCGGCTGTGGATCGCAACGGGAACGTCTTCTTCACCGACATTCCCAACAATCGCATTCACAGGATCGATACCAGCGGTAAGGTTACAGTCTTCAAAGAGGACAGTGGTGGGGCGAACGGGCTCATGTTCGGTCCCGACGGTCGCCTGTATGCGTGCCAGAACGGGCGTAAGCGCATCGTGGCGTACACCGCGGATGGAGTCGAGTCGGTGATTGCAGATGGCGTGAACTCGAACGATATCGTCCTCAACCAGCGTGGCGAGATCTACTTCAGCGACCCCGAGCACAAGAGGGTCTGGTTTATCGATACCCAAGGCAACAAGCGGGTGGTGTACGAGGGGATCGGCTTTCCCAACGGGCTCCGGCTGTCGCCGGATCAGTCTTTGCTGCTGGTGGACGATTCGGCGGGCAAGTGGGTGTGGTCGTTCCAGATCGAGCCGGACGGGTCGCTGGCCAATGGTCAGCCGTTCTACCGGCTGGAGACGCCGGATGAGTCTTCGGCCAGCGCGGCGGATGGCATGACGGTAGACACCGAAGGTTATCTTTATGTAGCAACACGGCTCGGTTTGCAGATTTGCGACCAGCCGGGGCGTGTTACGGCGATCATCAACAAACCGCAGAGTGGGCCGCTGTCGAACGTAGTGTTCGCGGGCCCCGATCTTCAAACGCTCTATGTAACGGCCGGCGATAAAGTGTTTCGGCGGCATGTGCGTCGCAAAGGCACGCTGCCGTGGGCGCCGATCAAGCCGCCGCAGCCGCCATTGTGAGTGGGTGGAGAAGGGAAGACGCGCGATTGGGCACCGATAGAGTTAGGGCTTGTTGAAAGACAGCAACCGCTTCCTTACGGTCGCGGCTCGGAATGGGCTGGTGAATTCAGGGGCAGTTGCTGAACCGCACCGTTTTAGAGCGCCCAAATCGGTTAGTTCACGATACCAGCGAGAGCCAGAAAGGCACAGACGGCGAGAGTCAAGCCTGCGCACCTCACGGCGATTCGGACGTTCGAAGAAATGTGAACTGGATCGGGCTCACGGAACTGCCATAGCACTCCGTGGAAGCGGTGCTCAAATGTGCGTAAAACCCGAGCCAGTATTTCCAGAGACTGCACGCAGCTCCGCGGGTCAATGACCATCAGCAGGCCGATGTAAAGAAGCGGGCCGGAGATCCACAATCTGACGAAAATCGTTCCGGCGCCCGCTAACACGCCAGGATTCTAGCACCGCAAGAGAAGGCGGTACTAGGCAGCGGAGATCCCGGGTGTTTCAGAAGCCTATTTGACAATGTTCCGCCGCGATTCCTAAAATTAAGCTAACGGTTGTTTTCTAGCGCTGATCCGGGGGCGATGGGAAGCATGGTTGCCAAAGAGGTCAAGAGTTACAGGCAGCGCTTGCAGGCGAAGGAGCAGGAGTTGATCAGCTCGATTGCCAAGATCGAAGTGGACGGCCGCACGTCCAGCGACATCGGCACGCAGGATCTCGCCGATAAGGCCAACGGCTCGTTCACCAAGGAATCTCTTTTCCGGCAAAGCGATTACGACCGCGCTATTCTGGGTCTGGTGCAGGCGGCTTTACAGCGGGCGGAAAACGGCGGCTTCGGCAAGTGCGTCGAGTGCGGCGAGCCTGTCGAGAAAAAGCGGCTCGAAGCGGTTCCGTGGGCACGGCACTGTATCCGTTGCCAGAAACTGCAAGACAAGGGGCTGCTATGAGACGGCAGCGGCATCCGGAGGTGGGTCTTCTCGAGTAGCCGGCTGCGCTCAGGTTCTTTGGTCGTTCTCCCCTCACTCTTCCGCAAGGTTCCGTACGGCTTCTTTTCGCTCGTTTTCCCCGATGACTGCCGCATTTGTAAGACTACCCTGGCGGAGTTCAGCCGCGTTCCGATCTGCGCGCGATGTCTCGCCAGCGTGGCGCCCATGGCCGCGGACTATTTTTGCGTAAGCTGCCGCACGCCGTTCCAGAACCATTTTCCGCTGGATGACGAGGGCATTTGCCGGTTATGCCGCACAGGAACGCGCGGTTTCGATGCGGCTTACTGTTTCGGCGCTTACGACGGCAACCTGCGCGAGCTGATTCACCTGTTCAAGTATGGCCGCATGAAGCCGCTGGCCAACACGCTGGCGGCGCATCTGGCGGCGGCGCTGCCGCGTGACCGGCGGTTTGACGTTGTGGTGCCGATGCCGCTCCACTGGCGGCGGCAGTGGCAGCGTGGGTTCAATCAATCTGAGTTGCTGGCGCGTGCAACAGCGCGGCGTTGCGGAATCCCCATGGTGAACGCTGTGCGCCGTACACGCGCGACGGCCACACAGGCCGGGCTGAGCAACGCCATGCGCCGTGAAAACGTGGCCGGCGCGTTTCGCGTGAAGAGGCCGCGCGCCATCGAAGCTCGGCGAGTGCTGCTGATCGACGATGTGATGACCACAGGCGCGACAGCCAGCGCATGTGCGCGTGCGCTCAAACGCGCGGGTGCGAAGTCGGTGGCTCTGCTGGCGCTGGCGCGCGTGGACCGCCGGCTGTTCGATCCGGCAAACGACGTGGCGGAGACGCATGCAAAGGCATTTTCCACGGCGGCGTCCATATTTCCTTCCGCGTCTCTTTTCAAAACCACGGAGGTTTCCTGAAATGATGGGTCCGGGCAGGCTGCAAAAACCGGTGCTGGTCCTGAACGCGAGCTACGAGCCGATCAACATCTGCGCGGCGCGGCGGGCGCTGGTGCTGGTGCTGAAGGGCGTGGCGGCGGCGGAGGAGGAATCCATGCACGCGGTCCATTCGGCGCGCCACATGATGCGGTTGCCCTCCGTCATCCGGCTGCTCGAATACCGCCGCATTCCGCACCAGACGCGTGCGCTATCGCGCAAAAACATTCTGATGCGCGACCGCTATACCTGCCAGTACTGTTTGCGGACAATGCCCTCGGCGGAGCTTACACTGGACCACGTGATTCCGCGCTCTCGCGCCGGTGAATCGGCCTGGGAGAACCTGGTGGCCTGCTGCCATCCGTGCAACAACCGCAAAGGGAACCGCACACCCGAGGAAGCGGGCATGAAGCTGACGCGCCAGCCGCGGCCGTTCAGCCTGCACACCAGCCGGCATCTCATGCGCCTACTCGGCAAGAGCGACGAGCAATGGCGCAAGTATCTGTTCTACTAATGGGCACGCTGGGGTCCGACCACCTCGTCGTTCTTCGGATGAAGAGCGCAAAGGCAGGAATGCCTGTGCCACCGCGCTATGTCCTACAAACCGGACTTCACCCAAATCAGTTGCGCGCCATCGCGGGTGAAAACAAGGTCATTCTGATCGGCTCCCAGCAGGAGGTGCATGCTCAGGTCCTGTCCTGCACCGCCCGAGCGATCTTGAACAGGAATCCACGACCGTTTTGCCCGATCGAAGACAGTTAACCGTGGCTTCCCCTTCTCGTCCCACGACTTGCCGTATAGCCGGCCATCAGCCGTGTACGCGTATCCGCCATCTTTTCGCGCGCCAAGCGTCCACCTGCCGAGCAGCTTCCCTTCGAGATTCAGCTCCACCCACTCCAATTCGTGGTCCGTGCCCGCGTAAGCCAGCAGCCCTACCCTGTCGTTGGCTGCTCGCACGCGCCATAAACCCAAACCCGCTGAAAAACCCAGTCCACCGAACAATGATTGCGCAAGATAGGCTCCGACTTCCTTCCCATCCTTAGAAACCTTGCGAACAAGAAGGTCATCCTTGTCACCCTGCCCGACCACCCATAGGAAATGCTCCTGGTCGAAGCCAAGGCCAGCCGGCATGTATCCGCCTGTTGGAACGAAACGCGTCTGCTTGCCGGAGAGGTCTAGAAATGCAATTCCCCCGGTGTCTATCCAATCGCTTTGGTTTCCGCTGAAGGCAGAGGCTACGGCGATGGTGCCGTCCGTATCGATCGCCGCGCTCTGGACATGCACCTCACGCCCGTGTGGATCACGCACGGTCGTATCGAACAGCCGAACCCCGTTCGGCGCGTGAACGCTCAGGTCTGCGGGGCGCTTCAGATATAGCAGGTAACCTTTGTCGAACGCGGGTAGCGGATCGGTTCCGAAAGTCCGGCCAAAGGAAACGGCCTTGCCAGGCAGCGCATCCTCTCCGGCCCCTGAGCCAACTATCACCAGGAACAAACAAGCGATCCTAAGCACTATTGCCTCCTCGCCGGTTATGGCTAAAGTTTAGAGCAGCCGGAAGTTCACTTCTATGGTTGCAGGCGCGCGCACGGGCCGGCCGTTACGCAACGCGGGTTTGAACTTCCAGTGCGACACGGCGTCGATAGCTTTCTCATCCAGACCCAGGCCCAGGCTGCGCAGGATATGGAAGCGGTGCGGCTTGCCGTCCTCGCCCACCTCGATGGTTAACACCACGGTCCCCTGGTACTTGGCCTTACGGGCTTCCTCCGAGAATTCCGGCTCCACCCTGTAGAGCACGCTCGGAGCGGTCAGGCCGCCCGTGAATCCCTGGACGCTGACGCCGCCGCCATCTTCGTCTCCGTAGCCGGGACCGTTGTGGTCCCCGATTCCGCCATTCGAGCCCCGGCCGGTTCCGCCCTTCTTGCCGGGCCCATTCGACGCCGGACCGTCGCGCCCCAATGGGTCGCCGAGCCGCGCGAGATCGAGCTCCGGCAGCTTCACGTCGGGCGGTCCAATCAAAGTGGGCTCGATCGCCAGCATGGGCTGTACTTCGGGCGGCTTGGCCGATGGCGGCGTGAACTGGCGCGGAGCGAATTTGGGGAGCCTGCCGCGACTGGCGGGCAGCAGATCTTGCTGTCCACCCCCACCTCCCCCGTGGCGCATCACGGGCGCCACCAGCCGGGCAACACGGGAATGCGCCAAATCGATTGCGTACGTGGCGCCGGGCCGGAGCGTAGGGTGTGACGAGATCAGGATCAGCAGCGCGATCGCGCTCGCGTGGATGATCGCCGACATCAGCCGTGCCTTCATGTGGCGCCATGGTGGCAAATCGGGGGCCATCCGGGACGTGCCGGTTAAGTCCTTGGCGGCCAACAGAAGCGCCCGCCAGATCACCCACGTGATGGGGTGGATGGCCCACTCTGTGAAATCGTCGCGACACCCTGGTGTGAGGAGTCAGAGGCTCAGTGAAGATCTGCGGCGTGTGGCGCGGGCCCCCGGCCTGCAGTCGCCACTCGTGCGGACACGTCTTCGATCGCAGAGGTCGAGACGAGTCTCGACCCAGCAGCCTGAGAGGCTGCGCCACGACACGACTTTCTGCTAGCGACCGCTGGCCATTTCCCTCGTCTAACGGTTGAACGGGAGGAATCATGCGGATTTTCACACCGGCGGTGCTCCTGGCATTGCCTTGTCTCACAGCTTTTGTTTGGGCTCCGCGGGCGCGTGCGCAGGCACCGGAGCGTCAGATGACCTGCGACGAGAACTGGCAGAGCGATCGGGTTTCCCACTGCGAGATCAACGAAATGACGATTGCAGCGGTGCCTCGGCTGAGCGTGGATGGCGGCGTCAACGGAGGCATGACGCTGAAGGGCTGGCAGAAGAATGAAATTCTGGTTCGGGCCCGCGTCCAAACCGCCGCTGAGTCCGATGGCCGGGCCCGCGATCTCGCCCGGCAGGTGGTTATCCACACCGGGGGCGGACGAGTCATGGCCGATGGCCCGCAGAACGAGAGGCGGGAGAACTGGTCGGTGAGCTATGAAGTCTTCGTGCCGCAAAAAATCGATCTGAACCTCAAAGCGCATAACGGTGGGATTCGCATTTCGGATGTGCAGGGCCAGATCGAATTCGAGACCACCAACGGCGGTGTCTCGCTCGATCGCCTGGCTGGTAACGTGCACGGGCACACCACCAACGGCGGCCTTTCGGTCGAGCTCGCGGGAAGCCGGTGGGAAGGCAGCCAGCTCGATATCAGCACCACGAACGGCGGCGTTTCCGTATCGGTGCCCGCCAACTACTCGGCGCGCCTGGAGACTGGAACGGTGAATGGACACATCCATGTTGATTTTCCGGTGACGGTCCGAGGCGAGATCGACCGGCAGCTTTCCATCGATTTGGGCTCGGGCGGACCGCTGGTGCGCGCGGTTACGACAAATGGCGGGGTGTCGGTCAAGCGGAAGGAGACATAGGTTCCAGGTGTCACGTTCCAGGTGTTAGCGAACCGCGATATGCTGACACCTGACGCCTGACACCTCAATGGAACAATACGACCTGCAATTCCTCCCCGAGCGGCGGGTCTTCACGGTCAGCGAGCTGAACGCGGCCATTCGCGGGATTCTGGACCGCGAATTTCAGGACATCTGGGTCGTGGGGGAGATCTCGGGGACCAAGCTGGCCTCGAGCGGCCATTACTATTTCACGCTCAAGGAGCGGGACGCGCAGTTGCGCTGCGTGTGCTTTCGTTCCACGCACCGGTATCTCAAGTTCAAACCTCAGGACGGGGTGGCGGTGCTGGCGCGCGGGCGGATTGACGTCTTCGAAGCGCGCGGCGAGTATCAGTTGCTGGTCGAGTTTCTGGAGCCGCAGGGGCACGGCGCCCTGCAGTTCGCCTTCGAGCAGCTTAAAAAGAAACTGGCGAGCGAGGGCCTGTTCGAGGCTGCGCGTAAGCGGCCCCTTCCGCGGTTCCCGCGGCGTATCGGCATCGTCACGTCACCGCGCGGAGCGGTGATCTCCGATATGCTGCATATCCTGGAGCGCCGTTTCCCCGGGCTGCACATCCGGATTTATCCAGCGCAGGTGCAAGGCGACGCTGCGGTCGAAGAAGTTTGCCGCGGCCTGGAATTTTTCAGCCGGTCGGGATGGGCGGAACTCGTGATTCTGGCGCGCGGAGGCGGCTCGCTCGAGGATCTGTGGACCTTCAACGAAGAGGCGGTGGCGCGCGCGATTGCGGCCAGCGCCGTACCGGTGGTTTCCGCCATTGGGCATGAGACCGATGTCACGATCGCCGATTTCGTCGCCGATCTGCGCGCGCCCACGCCGTCGGCCGCGGCCGAGCTGATCGTCTGCACGCGCGACGAATTGCTGGGTCGCATTGAAACATCGCGGCGGCATGTCACGCAGGCCGCCCGCTATCGTCTGGCGATGGCCCGGCGCTTAGTCGATCAGCAGGGGATCCAGCGCGCAATCTCGGTTTTTCACCGCGCAGTGGGACGGCGGCTGCAGCGCGTGGATGAGCAGGAATACCGCCTGCGGGAGCGGATGCGGGCCATGATCGAGGCCGGCAATCGGGCGCACCGCGCGTTCGAGGCGCGGCTACGGGCCTACGATCCGCGGCCACGATTTGCGCGCGACCGGCGGCGCCTGGAGGCTGCGCTGGCAGCCATCTCGCAGGTGATGCGGCTCGATCTCGCGCGGCGTGCCGGACATGCCGAGGCGCTGGAGGCTAAGCTATTGCAATTAAGCCCATTACGCATTCTGGACCGGGGCTACGCCATCGTGACGAATGAGTCTGGCGCCATTGTCAAAGATAGCCAGGCTGCGCCGGTGGGTTCTGGCGTACACGTCCGGCTAGCGCGGGGAAGCGTCGATGCCACCGTCAGCCGAAATTAGAGTTGCATGGGCGCGAAAATACCCGAGCCACGATGCCATCTTGGTATTCATTGCGTGGGGCTGTACATCGCAATCGAGATTTGATACAAACTCATCAGCGCCACATGCCAACTCAACTTGAAGTGGAGAACCTTGTCCTGGTTTGGAACGAGGACCAGGAGATCCTGGGATTGATTCGCGAGTTTCTCGAGCCGCTCGGGTACACAGTGCAATTCGCATCGGAGGCCTACGTAACCGTCGAAGCTGCGGATTGAACGAACGATTCTGTAGGGGTGCTCGGATGAGTGGGCAGGCAGGAATGCCTGCTCTGCCGCAGTACCTTGCTAGAATGTGAGCGGGAGCTCCATGGCTGTCGATTCCATTAAGGGATCACTGAGAGCAAAAGGCGTCCGCCTCACGCGGCAGCGCGAGCTGCTTCTCGAACTCATCGATAAGAGTGGCGAGCACCTGGACGCCGAGCGTCTCTTCCAGTTGGCCAAGCAGCAGGATCCCAAACTGAACCGCGTCACGGTCTATCGCACGCTCAAGCTGCTGAAGCACGGCGGCCTGGTGGATGAGCTGGACCTCATGCACTACGGCGGGGACCAGCATTATTACGAGACGCGCATGAAGCAGGAGCATGCGCACGTGATCTGCCTGCGGTGCGGCAAGGTCGAGGAATTTTTTGGCGAGCCGTTGCAGCGGCTGCGGCGCCAGATCGAGAGCCACTTCGCGTTTCAAATCCTGCTGACCCGAACCGAGGTAGGCGGCTACTGTTCGCATTGCCAGTCGCTGCGCGCCAGAGAGATGGAGCAGGCTGCTCGCGAAGCCGCCGCCCAAGCCCTTGGGGAGCCGGACGGGCTGGGCCACCGGGCGCGACCCAAGCGCACGGCTTAATGGCTTCCGAGGGCATGCAGGCAGCCGCCGGCCCCGCCTCGCTGGTCGTGGTCGATCCTAACGGCCACCGCACACGGGTCGAAATCCAACCCATTCCCTTCAAGATAGGCCGCCAGGCGGACAACCACCTGATCCTGCGCGACAGCCGGGCATCCCGGAATCACGCCCAGGTGGTGCTGGCAAACGGTGAATACGCCATCGAAGACTTGGGCAGCCGCCACGGTGTCTACGTCAACGGCGAGCGCGTGGAGCGGCAGCGGCTGCGCAACTCCGATCGCATCGAGTTCGGCGTGCCCGATTCGTACCAGCTCGTCTTTGCGCTGGATGGCGCCGAGCTGAAGCGGCTCATGGAGCAGTTGCCGGCGGAGCACGTACCGAAGACCGGCGCCGGCGCCAATCTGGCGAAGCTGCGCGCGGTGCTGGAGGTGGCGCGCACGCTGCAAAGCTCGTTCTCCACCGACGACGTGCTGAACTCCGTGGTGGATGCCGCTCTGACGGTGACAGGGGCGGAGCGCGGGTTCCTGCTTTTGCGGACCGCAGACGATCTCGAAATGAAAGTGGCTCGCGACAATCACGGCAAGCGCCTTGCGGAATCCGATTTGTGCGTGCCGCGCCGCATCATTCACCGCGCTTTGCGGCAGCGGCGTGAGCTGCTTTCCATGAACTTCGATCCGCACGCGACGGGCGAGATCAATCCCGAGCAGAGCGTAGCGGCGCTCGATCTGCGCAGCGTGGTTTGCGTTCCGCTGGTGCGCATCAAGACCGGCGGAGGCCAGGATACCAGCATGCTCTCGGCCGAAAGCGACACCGTGGGACTCCTGTACATGGACTCCCGCAATTTGGCCGCGGATCTTTCGGGAGGCAACCGCGAACTGCTGCAAACGCTGGCCATCGAGGCCTCGACCGTACTCGAAAATGCCCGCCTGCTCGAAGAGGAGCGTGAGAAGCAGAAGATCGAAGAGGAGCTGAATGTGGCGCGCACCATTCAGCAGAGTCTGCTGCCGCGTCATTTACCTTCGGAAGGCTGGTTTCGCGCGTGCGGATCGAGCCTGGCATCGCACGAGGTGGGCGGCGATTACTTCGACGTGGTCGAGGTAAGCCAAACGTGCTGGGCCGCCGTGGTGGCGGATGTGTCGGGGAAAGGCGTCAGCTCGGCGCTGCTGGCCTCGTTGTTGCAGGGAGCTTTCCTTACGACTACCGACAGCTCGGAGTTGATGGTCGCAAAGCTTAATGGCTTAAATCGGTTTCTTCACGAACGCACCGAAGGCGGCAAGTACGCCACGATCTTCTACAGCCTGCTCGACCACGGCGGGCGGCTGCGCTACATCAACGCGGGACAATGCGCGCCCATTCTCATATCGTCGGACGGCCGTTACGAGTACCTGGAGACCACGGCCATGCCGGTGGGTATTCTTCCCGAGGCAGAATTCGCCGTGGATGAGCGCCAACTCGCGCCAGGCGACCGCATCGTGATCTACAGCGATGGCGTGACCGAAGCCCAAAATCCGCGCAATGAGTTCTTCGGCAGGAAACAGATCCGCGAGCTTGTGGTGACGCACGCCGCGGACTCCTGTGCTGTCTTGCACGATAGTGTGTTGCGCGCCGTGAAGACTTTTACCGATAGCGCGGCGCAGGCGGACGACATCACGCTGGTGGTGGTGGAATACCGGCCGGAGTAGCGGAGCTATTTGGCGATCGCCTGGCGCGCTTTGGCCTCTTCTCCGAAGGCGCTTGCGTCGGGGCCGGAAAGCGTGAGGAACAGCCGGTAGTTGCCGGCGGCCTCATTGCGGCGGCCCTGTTTTTCGAGCACGGCGGCGCGCAGGTAAAGCAGCCGTGGAAGGGCCAGCGAAGCGAAGATCTCGGGCACGGGATTGGGCACGGGATTGCGCTCGACAAGGCGGGCGGCTTCTTCGAGATGGCCGCTTTCCAGCCGCGCCCAAGCCAGCAGCGCCGGCAAGATCTCTGACGGATCGGGAGGCGTGTGCTGGTACAGATCCGACAGCACCGGCTCGGCCGCCTGGAAGTCTTTGTGCAAAAGGAGCGCGTATGCCAGCGCCAGCTTTCTGGTTCGCTCCTGAGCCGGCTGGGGCAGGATTTCGAGCGCTCGCGCACTCCAGGCGGTCGCCGGCATCGAGGGCTCGGTGAGGAAACGCGCGATCATGGCCGGCCCGGACGGATTCAGAGAGACGGCCTTCATTGCAGCTTGGCGGGCGCTGGTCTGGTCGCCCAGCTGCAGTTCCCAGACGGCGATCTGCGCATACGACTCAGGCGCAACAGAGTGGGCGAGTGCGGGAGGCAAGCCACGCGCAAAGGCATCCATGCGCGCGATGGCCTGCTGCCTCCGGCCGCTGAGAAATTCCCAACCGGCACGGCGAAATTCCACCACTTGATCTTGGGCGTTGCGGCGGCCATCCAGATATTGATTGAAGAGTCCATCGGCGCCGCTGATGTCGCCCGTCATCAACCGTGCGCGCGCCGCCTTCAGGAGTTCGCCCGCGCCGTTGAAGTTGCGGTCTTTTTCGAACGACCGGCGGTAGTACTGCTCGGCTAGGATGAATTGGCCAAGGTAGAAGTGGACGTCGCCCAGTGAATCCAAGGCGTTGGGATCGTCGGGCTTGACACGCGCATATTCATTGAGAGCGCTGGTGGC
>JBGPKX010000098.1:0-16774 GCA_041486185.1 Bryobacteraceae bacterium
CGGAGGACGGCCTTCAATGGTCGCATCGTCGGTCCACACGGAGCCTTGCAAGGGAAGCACCATGCTAGTGCCCACAAGTTGGACACCGGGCTGCGTACGAATGCGCCTTTCTATCTCTTCAATGGTGCGGACCGCGTGTTCACTCTTGGCATAACGTATCTCGGGCAGGACGAGACTGAAGCTGACGGCGTGATCGGGGTCGAAGCCCGGGTCGACATTTTCCAGACGGATGAGACTGCGAATCAGCAGCCCGGCGCCGACCACCAGGACCACCGACAGCGCCACCTCGCAACCCACCAGAACATTGCGCAGTGACCGGCCGCCGCGCGACCCGGTTTCGCCGCGGTCGCGCAACGCATCCGCGCGGGATGACGTGAGCGCCGGTATGATCCCGAACAGAAGCGGCGCCAGAACCGTGATGGCAGCGCCGAAGAGCATCACCCAGGCGTCGATCCGCAACTCGGCGTACCGTGGGATCGCCGCCGGAACCCAGTGCAGCAAAGCGGCCCGGGCAAACACCGCCAGGGCGAGTCCGAGTGCGCCGCCCGCGAGCGAGAGTGCCAGACTCTCGGTCAGCAGTTGCCGGACCAGCCTGGCGCGGCCCGCTCCCAGCGCCTGCCGGATGCTGAATTCGCGGACACGAGCCGCCGCCCGGCCCAGTTGGAGATTCGCCACGTTGGAACAAACGATCAGAAAGAGCACGCACACGGCCGAGAGCAGCATCGCCATTGCGGGGCGCTTCTCTTGTGTCAGGGTGTCGTGGAAACCGTCGATGCGCACGCCCATTTTGGTGTTCGTGTCGGGATACATCTGCTCCAGACGGCCGGCGATGGCCGTCATTTGCCGGCTGGCCTGTGCCGGCGAAACGCCTTCGCGCAGCCGGGCGACTACGTTCAGGTAGTGCGGCCGCCGGTGCTCGGTAAAGATACTCGGCTTGCACCCAAACGGAATGTAGATCTGCATATCATGACCGGGAAAGAAGAAGGCGCGCGGCATCACGCCAACGATGTCATACGTTTTTCCGGTCAGCGAGAGCGAGCGCCCGACGATATGCGGTTCGCCGGCAAACTCCGTTTGCCAGAGATTGTAGCTGAGGATGGCGACGCGATCCTTGCCCTCAATAGTTTCTTCATTCCTGAAGGTTCTTCCAAGCAGCGGGGCCACGCCGAGCACATCGAAGAGATTGCCGGTGACGGCCAGTCCTTTCAGCCGCTGCGGCTCGCCCTCTCCTGTGAGGAACACCTCTTTGGAGCTGTAGGCGGCAATGCCCGTGAACACGGTGTTCATCCTCTGCCAGTCCGCAAAGTTCGCCGGCGCGACCACGGTATGGGTCCAGCGCTTGAGCGGGTTGGTTTCCGAGATTTCGATCAGCCGGTCCGGCTGCGCGTAGGGCAGCGGGCGCCACAAGACCGCCTGCGCGACGCTGAACATCGCCGTATTCGCGCCAATGCCGAGCCCCAATGTGACAACCGCGACCATCGTGAACCCCCGGTTCTTGCGCAGCGTGCGCGCGGCGTAGCGAAAATCCTGCGCCAGTGTTTCGAGCAGCGGGAGGCCTTTGCGATTCCGGTAGTCTTCTTTGGCCGATTCGATGCCGCCAAATTCGAGCACCGCGGCCCGCCGGGCATCTTGAGGGCTCATGCCGGCGCGCAGATTGTCTTCGACGTGAAGTTGCAGGTTGCTCTCGATCTCCGCGGCCATGTCCGATTCCCAACTTGGTTTGTGGATGAAGCCGCCAAGCCGGATGAAGAACGCACGCATGCGTCTCATGAGCGCCCTTCTCCCGGGGACAGGAAACGGGCGATGATCGCGGTGGTTTGCTCCCACTCGCGCGCTTCCTTCTCCACCTGTTTCTGACCCGCGCGCGTCAACCGGTAGTATTTGGCCTTGCGATTGTTATCCGAAACGCCCCACTCGGCAACGATGTAGCCCTCCTGCTCCAGCTTCAGAAGCGCCGGATAGAGAGTTCCATAATTCACCGACAGCAGGTCGCCGCTGGTTTGTTCAATCCGGCGGGCAATTCCATATCCGTGAAGAGGCCCCATGCTTTGCAGGGTCTTCAGCACCATGAGTGCCAGGGTGCCTTGCCATACTTCTGCTTTGTGGGCCATGGACCGTCCTATTGGTTTCCAATACCAGACTGCCACAACCTGCTATGGGAATGCAATAGGGCTGTCTTGTGTCTGGCCTCATATGTGAGTGTGTGTGGCGCGGGCGCTCTCGCCTGCCGCGTCGAGACTCGTCTCGACGCTTTGCTGTTTGCCCCCCGGACCTCAGCCCGTGCCCGGCACGACTGCCCTGCACAGTAGCCCGCTGACCCGCGCCAAAAACCCTTTGCCGTAACCCGTCACCCACCGGATACAATCTCTCATGCCCCCTTCATCCGTTCTCGCCCCCCACAAGCTTGTCGCCTTCGTCGCGACACTCGACCAGGTTCGCGCCAAGGCCTTCTATCGCGACACACTGGGCCTCCGCCTGATGAGCGAGGATCACTTCGCCCTGGTGTTTGACGCCAACGGGACCATGCTGCGGGTGACCACGGTGCACGAGGTGGCGCCAGCCAAATACACGGTTTTGGGATGGGAAGTCCCGGATATCGTCGCAGCGGCCGGAGAACTACGAAATGCAGGCGTCAAGGTTGAACACTACGGGATTAACAATCAGGACGAGCGCGGCATCTGGACCGCCCCCGATGGGACGAAGGTCGCGTGGTTCAAAGACCCGGACGGCAACACATTGAGCGTCATGCAATTCTGAGACGCGATTACAGCTCCACCAGACCGTTCTTGATCGCGAACCTTACCAGTAAGGCCACGGAGTGACACTGCGTTTTGAGTTTGATCCGCTGTGAATAGGAATCGACGGTCTTGAAAGACAGGCCAAGGATCTGGGCAATCTCCTTATACGTCTTGCCGTCCGCCACGAGCTTGACCACGTCAAGCTCGCGGCTGGAGAGCGGAGCCGTTTCATTTCGCCCTTGGCTTTGGCGAGAGCTTTCATATAAGGCGGCGGCGAACATATGATCACGCCACTTTCACCGGCCTGGAAAGAGTTGACCGAGTAGCCCACCGAGCAGCAAGGCCCGCGTTGACCTTCTTCTTCCGATCCGCACGGTGGAAGAAGTGCGCAACGTTCGATGCGCCGCGTTCGAGAGAGCACTCAGCCCAATTCCGGGCCAATTTCAGTGTCTGTTTCCTCGCTATCGATATAAGCAATACAGTTGCCAATACGATGGAAGCTTGCCCTTTCCCTGGCGTGACGGCGATAAGTCACAGAGCTGGAATGGATTCCGATTCGGGCATTAACATTTAATTCTGGGGTATAGTCTGCATCAAGGCTCGCTGCGGCTATCCAATCCGCACAATTCATATCCGAATGGATAGTCCGCCGGGCTCAAGCCACCGAAGCCTGCACCGCGCGAAAGTACTCGATGGTCTGGCGCAACCCGTCTTCGAGCGCCACGCGCGGCTCCCAGCCGAGGATGTGGCGCGCCTTCCCGATGTCGGGCTTGCGCTGCTTCGGGTCGTCCTGCGGCAGTGGCTCGTGAATGATGCGTGACGTCGACCCCGTCAAACGCCGGATGCGATCCGCAAACTCCAGGATGGTCATCTCCTGCGGGTTGCCGAGATTTACGGGATAGCGCTCGTCCGACTGCATCAGCCGGTACAACCCATCCACCAGATCGCTCACGTAACAGAAGCTGCGCGTCTGCGAGCCGTCTCCGAAGACCGTCATCGGTTCGCCGCGCAGCGCCTGGTCGAGAAATGCCGGCACCACGCGGCCATCGTTCAGCTTCATGCGCGGACCGTAAGTATTGAAGATGCGCGCGATGTTAGTGCGCAGGTTGTGGGTGCGGTGGTAAGCCATCGTCAGCGCTTCAGCGAAGCGCTTGCTCTCGTCGTAACACGATCGCGGCCCCACGGGATTCACATTGCCCCAGTAAGTCTCCACTTGCGGATGCACCAGAGGATCGCCGTAGCATTCGGACGTGGAAGTCAAAAGAAAGCGGGCATTGTGCGCGCGCGCCAGTTCCAGCATCTGCCGCGTGCCGGCCGATCCCACATCCAGCGTCTCAATGGGGTGCTGCAAGTAATCCTTTGGGCTGGCCGCCGATGCCATGTGGAGCACGGCGTCGATCGGGCCGTCCCAAGCCAGCGGCAGCGTGACATCGTGCCGCATGAACTGAAACCGCGGTTGACTTGCCAGATGCCCCAGGTTGCGCTCGGCGCCGGTCAGAAAATTATCGAGCCCAACCACGGTGTGGCCTTCGGCCAGCAGCCGGTCGCACATGTGCGAGCCGATAAAACCCGCGGCTCCGGATACCACGATTCGCAAAATGGCAGCATCTCCCGAGAAGCTCATTGTAGCGAACGTCTTGCCTACGCGCCCGCCGATGATGTTCTAATCAAAGAACCATGCGGCCATCAGTGGTGGAAATACTGATTCTGACCGTGCTGATCGGCGCGTCCGTGTCTTCATTCTGGTTCCGCTTCCGCAAAGTGGTGCGTACGATACTGGCCGCAAAACCAGAGCGGAGCTGGAGCCTCCGCCCAGTGGCTCCGCGCCTGGGCCGCTTCATCTGGGAAGTCATGCTGCAGGGCAAGGTAATCTTCGACCGGCCCATTCCGGGGCTGGCGCACGCATTCGTGTTCTGGGGATTCTGCGCGTTTGCGCTGGTAACGGTCAACCACATCGCGGCGGGATTCGGGGCGACACTCATTCCGCGCGAGAGCATCGCCGGCCGCGTTTATTTCGGTTTTGTTGCCGTGTTCGCGGTCTTCGTGGCCGTGTCCATCGCGGGTCTCGCCGTGCGGCGCTTCATTGCCAGGCCGGTCTGGCTGGGTAAAGTCTCGCCCGAGTCAGGCGTGATCGCGCTCTTGATTTTCCTGTTGATGGTCACCTATCTGGCCGGTTTCCGGTTTGCCGAGGACACGACCGCGGGGCGCATCAACTGGTGGGCCCACACGCTCACTCTGCTGCTTTTCCTGCCGTTGATTCCGCACACCAAACACCTGCACCTGGTCTTGAGCCCGCTCACCATCTTCGCGCGCCGCGATGGCTTCAGCCAGATTCCACCGCTCTCCGGCGATGAAGATTTCGGTCTCGATACCGGCAAAGATGTCACGAAACTGATTGCGCTCCAGGCTTACTCGTGCGTCGAGTGCGGCCGCTGCACGGAGTTCTGCCCGGCCTATAACACCGGAAAAGTGCTTAACCCCAAAGAGATCATCCTGGGGATGCGCGAATATCTGAATGAGTTCGGTGCGCACTCGGACCAGCCGCTGCTGGGAAAACACATTTCGAGCGAAGCGGCTTTTCAATGCACCACCTGCGGTGGCTGCGAATACTCGTGTCCCGTGGGCATCCAGCACTTGCCCGTGATCATCGGTCTGCGCCGCGGCGCGGTCAACACCGGCAAATGGGAAGACGAGTACGGCACCAAGCTCTTCCTCACGCTCGAGCGCAATGGCAACTCACTCGGCTTCCCTTCGAGCGAGCGCCAAAAATTCATCGACAAGAACGCCTTGCCGGTCTACGATGGCACACAGGAGTACTGCCTGTGGCTAGGCTGCATGGGTGCTTACGATCCGCATGGCCGTGAGATCGTGCTGGCTTTCGTGCGTGTACTGCGGCACCTGGGAATCACGTTCGGCGTCCTGCGCAAGGAGAAATGCAACGGCTATCCTATCCGGCGCCTGGGCAACGACTACCTGTTCTCACAACTGGCCGAGCCGAATATCGAGCACTTGAACCAGAGCGGCGTAAAGAAGATGGTCTCCATTTGCCCGCATTGCGTGCGCACCATCGGCGAAGACTGGAAGGAGTTCGGTGCATCCTTCCAGATCGAGCATCACAGTGAGCTGCTGGCGCGGAACCGCGAGCGCCTTCCGGCGCCGGATGGCGTCCGGGAATCCGTGGTGTATCACGATCCCTGCTATCTGGGCCGCTATCGCAACATCTACGACGAGCCGCGTTCGGTGATCGATCGGTTCGCCGATCAATTCGATCCGCCGCGCGCCCGCGAGCGATCTTTCTGCTGTGGCGCCGGCGGCGGCCAGATGTTTCTCGGTGAGGAAAAAGGCAAGCGCGTCAACATGGCCCGCGCCGAGGAATTGGCGGCCACCGGCGCGGAAACCGTCGGCGTGGCCTGCCCGTTCTGTCAGTCGATGTTCCGCGATGCCCTGCCTGCCGTCTCCCAGAAGCCGCCGAAGCTGCTGGACATCGCGCAAATCGCCGCCGCCGCGATCCGGGATTAGCAGCCTGTTGAAAACGTGTTCTTGCAGATCGCTTGCTATGCGCGCGGCTCGGCAAGAGCCCTGGAATCCACGGATGCTTTCCGAGCCACGACCAAAGGGAGTGGTCAGTAAGCGTCTTCAACAAGCTCTTACAGGTGCGGCCCGGACTTTTTCACATCGGGCGGCGCTGGTGTTGCCCGTGCAAACGCATACCGGAACCCGTTTTCCGCGATCTGCATGAGTTCCGCATCCGAAAATCCAAACTCGCGCGCCGCCAGCTCGTACTCCTTTTCGAGCGTCGTACCGAACAGCCCCGGATCATCGGTATTCAAAACAATCGGTACGCCCGCATCGAAGAGCCGCCTCACAGGATGGGCCTCGAGCGACGCAACCGCGCCGGTTGCGACATTGCTCGAAATGCAAATCTCGAGAGGAATATTCCGATCCCTCAAATGCTGCACCAGTGCCGGATCATCCACCGCCCGGATGCCGTGGCCGATGCGCTCGGCGCCCAGCCGTAGCGCGCCCCATACCGATTCAGGCCCCGCAGTCTCGCCGGCGTGCGCCGTCAACCGCAACCCTTTCGCGCGCGCGAACCGATAAACTTCGGTGAACCAAGCCGCCGGTCCGCGCTCCTCATCGCCACCGATCCCGAACGAGACCACGCCATGGCCCACATATCCGGCAGCCAGTTCCGCCACCCGCATGGCGTGCTCCGCGCCGAAATGGCGGATCGCGTCTAGATTCCACCGCACGTCGACCGGTGACCCAGCGGCCTCCCGCCGGACGGCTTCAAAAATAGGCGCAAAATCCTGCTTTTTCCAAAGCACCACGCCCGCCGATAGCGTGATCTCCGCGTATCGGACATTCTGGCGCTCGAGCGTTTCCAAAAGTCGCCGCGTCACCAGCGCATAATCCTCGGGACCGCGCAACCGCTCCACCACCCACTTGAAACACTCCAGAAAACCCGCGAAGCTGCTGAATTGGAACCGCTGCCGAATCTCCCCGGCGGTGGCCTCGGGCACAAGCTCGCGCATCGTGTCCGGCGTAACAGAGCCTTCCAGATGTAAATGCAGTTCCGCCTTGGGAGCTTCGTGGTAGCCGGGCATCCTGCAATAATATAGGCTCGCATGACCCCGGCGGACATCGAAGCTCTTGTTGGCGGCTATCACGGCGACGCCTTCCGTGTGCTCGGCCCGCATGTCGTGCAAAAGCGCGGTGGCCAGCCGCGCTGGGAGGTGCGGGCGTTTCTGCCGCAAGCCGATTCCGCCGAAGTCGTCATCGGCGAAACGGTACAGCAGATGGTCAAGCGCCACAAAGAAGGCCTCTACGTCGCGGCGCTGGATGGCGAGCAGCAACCCTACCGCATTCGTGTGCGGCTGCACGATTCCGCCGGCACCGTGGAGTTCGACGACCCGTACCGGTTCCCCCCGCTGCTTACCAGCTTCCAGCTTCACCTGCACTCCGAGGGCACCAACTACGAAAGTTACGGCATGCTGGGCGCGCACCTGACGGACGTGGAAGGCGTGCGCGGCGCGCGTTTCGCGGTGTGGGCCCCCAACGCCGAGGCCGTGACGCTGGTCGGCGATTTCAACCAGTGGGATACCCGCCGCCATCCCATGCGCCTGCGCGACGGCGGCATCTGGGAAATATTCCTGCCCGGCGCCGGCGAGGGCTGCGCGTACAAATACAACGTCCGCTCGCGGCTTCGCGCGTACCGGCAGCTCAAAGCCGATCCTTACGCCTTCTATTGCGAGAAACCGCCGAAGTCCGCATCCATCGTCGCCAATCTCGATAAGTACGCTTGGGGAGACCAGGGCTGGATGGAAGCGCGCGCCCAGAAAGACTGGCTGCGCGAACCGATCTCAATCTACGAGGTGCATCCCGAAAGCTGGCTGCGCGGCCCCCACGGTGAGCCGCTCAGTTACCGCGAAATGGCCGAAACTCTGGTGGGTTACGCCAAGGGCATGGGCTACACGCACCTCCAGTTTCTCCCCATCATGGAGCACCCGTTCTCCGGTTCCTGGGGTTACCAGTTGATCGGCTACTACGCGCCGACTTCGCGTTTCGGGCCGCCCGAAGACTTCATGTATCTGGTGGACCGCTGCCACCAGGAAGGAATCGCCGTGCTGGTGGATTGGGTGCCGGCGCATTTTCCAAAAGATGCGCACGGCCTGGTCTATTTCGATGGCACGGCGCTTTACGAGCACGCCGACCCGCGCAAAGGCGAGTACCGCGACTGGGGCACGCTGATCTTCAACTATGGCCGCAACGAGGTGCGCGAGTTTCTCATCTCCAATGCCCTGTTCTGGCTGAAGAAGTACCACATCGATGGTTTGCGCGTGGACGCCGTGGCCTCCATGCTCTATCTCGATTACTCGCGCCAGCCCGGCGAATGGATTCCCAACCAGTACGGTGGAAACGAGAATCTCGAGGCTGTCGACTTTCTCCGGCGCTTCAACGAATTGGCGCACCAGGTTCCGGGAGCGGTGACCATCGCGGAAGAATCCACTGCATTCCCCGGCGTGTCAAGCCCAGTTTATCTGAACGGGCTCGGATTCACCATGAAGTGGAACATGGGCTGGATGCACGACATGCTGGAGTATTTCACCAAGGACCCGATCCATCGCAAGCACCACCACCACAGCATCACGTTCAGCATGCTGTATGCTTTTACGGAAAATTTCGTGCTGCCCATCTCGCACGACGAAGTGGTGCACGGCAAGCGGTCGCTGTTGAGCAAAATGCCGGGTGACGAGTGGCAGCGCTTCGCCAATGCGCGCGCCTTTCTGGCGTATATGTATGTCCATCCGGGCAAAAAACTCCTGTTCATGGGTTCGGAAATCGGACAATATGAAGAGTGGAACTATGCGGCGGCCATTCACTGGGACCTGATCCAGTTTGACTATCACCGCAAGCTGCAGAACTTCGTGCGTGAGCTGAATCATTTCTATTGCCAGAATCGCGCGCTGTACGAAGTGGATTTCCATTATTCCGGATTTGAGTGGGTGGATTTTCACGACGTGGAAAACTCCGTGATCGCCTTCGTCCGGAAAGCGGCCGACCCGAATGACTTCCTGCTGGTCTGCTGCAATTTCACCCCGGTGGTGCGCCACGCTTACGAACTTGGTGTACCCGCGCCGGGGATTTACGATGAAGTTTTCAATTCCGACGCCGAGTGTTTCGGCGGCGCCAACGTCCGAAACGGCGCGGATATTCACTCGCGGGCAGTCGAGCGGCACGGCCGGCCGAACAGTATTTCAATCACACTGCCGCCGCTCGGGGTGGTGGCGTTCCGGCGGCGCGCGTAACATTTTCAATCACACCTCATGAACGGAAATCGATTTGACGTTGTCATCGTAGGCGGCGGCCACAATGGGTTGGTCGCCGCGGCATACCTGGCTCGCGCCGGCCGCAAAGTGCTGCTGCTCGAGCGGCGCGAGCTGGTGGGCGGCTGCTCCGTTACCGAAGAGCTCTGGCCGGGCTTTCGAGTTTCGAGCGCCGCGTATCTGGCCAGCCTGCTGCAAGAGCGCATCGTGCGCGAGCTCGAGCTGGAACGCTTCGGCTATCTGGTGGACGCCAAAGACCCGGCGTTCTTCTCCGCGTTTCCCGATGGCCGCCACCTATTCATGTGGCAGGACGAGCGCAAGACGCTCGACGAGATCGCCAAGTTTTCCAAACGCGATGCCGCAGCCTTTCCGGCGTACGAACTGCATTTGGAGAAGCTGGCGCAGGTGGTCGAATCGCTGCTGCTTACTACCCCGCCCGAGTTTCCGCCGCGTGGATTGGGCGATTTCGTGGATTACATCAAGCTGGCTGCCCGTCTGCGCAAACTTAGCCGCCGCGAAATGGTCGGGCTGGTCAAGATTTTTACCCAGAGCGCGGCGGACTTTCTCGACGAATGGTTCGAGTCGCCCGAAGTCAAGGTCACGCTGGCCACAGATGGCGTGATCGGCGCCAATGGCGGCCCGCGCTCGCCCGGCACGGCTTACATTCTGCTCCACCACTGCATGGGCGGCGTCGGCGGAAAGCGGGGCCTGTGGGGATTCGTGCGCGGCGGCATGGGCGCCATCTCGGAAGCCATCGCCCAATCCGCCCGCCGGCATGGTGCCGAGATTCGGGTCAACGCTCCGGTCCAGCGCATCTCCGTCAGTGCCAACCGCGTGCGCGGCGTAGTGCTTCAGAGCGGCGAAGAAATTGAAGCGGACATCGTCGCATCGAATCTCGATCCCCACGTCACGTTCCTTGGCCTATTGGGCGAGGGCGATCTCGATCCCGAATTTCGCGAATCCATCCGGCACTTCCGCACCGAGGGCACTTCGCTCAAGATGAATCTGGCGCTTTCCGGCCTTCCCGATTTTCGCGCCTTGCCGGGCGCGGGACCGCAGCACCGAGCCACCATGCACGTCTGTCCTTCCATCGAATACGTTGAGAAAGCCTGGGACGATGCCAAGTACAGCCGCCCTTCCGAGCGCCCCCTGCTCGAGATGACTATCCCGACGATGTATGACCCGTCGCTCGCTCCGCCCGGCCATCACATCATGGGGATCTTTCTGCAGTACGCGCCTTACACGCTTCGCGGCCTGCAGTGGGACGAAATTCGCGAGCCCTATGCCGACCACGTTCTGAGCGTTCTCGAAGAGTACGCGCCCAATATCCGCTCCATCGTCGAGGCCCGGCAGGTGCTCTCGCCGCTGGATCTCGAGCGCCGCTTCGGCATCACCGGCGGCAACATCTTTCACGGCGAAATGAGCCTCGATCAGATGTTCGTCATGCGGCCCGTCGCAGGATGGGCACGCTATCGCACACCGGTCCGCGGGCTTTATTTATGCGGCTCGGGCGCGCACCCCGGCGGCGGCGTCATGGGCGCTCCCGGATACAATTGCGCGCGCGAAATGCTGAAGTCTGAAATGGCGCCGGCGGAAGAGCGGCGGGCCACGTCCGTCTGGACCTCGCCCAAATGACAGCCGCGCGTTAGCGCAAGATCCACGCCGAGGGGTGCTGCGTGAACCCGATGTGCGGATAATAATCCACCGCCTTGGGGGCCGAGAGCAGAATGACGCTCGTCTTCGGTCCGGATTCCAGCTTCGTGAGCCGCACCAGTTCCTTGCCGATGCCTTGCTTCTGATGCGACAGCCTCACCGCCAGATCGGAAAGGTAAGTGCAGTACGCGAAATCGGTCACCGATCGTGAAATGCCCACCAGAAGATCGCCATCCCAGGCCGTGATCACGAGATTGGCGTTGCGCAGCATCTCTCCCATGCGCTCACGTTCGTCGACCGGCCTTCGCTCGCCCAAAGTGGACGCACGGTACAGTTCGATGACTTCATCTAGGTCCAGATTGTTGCCGATTCGATATTCAATCACGTTTTGCTGCCGGCTCCTCCGGAAACTCTAACATCCGCATTGACGTACCTTCCGAGCCGCGGCCGTAAGGAGGCGGTTGCTTCAAGCCTCAAGTTCTTAAACCTTCCACTGTACCCGGTAACCCGCCTCGCGAATAAAAACCTACCCAATCTATTCCTGGGCCTGGCCGCCATCCGGTTCCAGCCCCATCTGCGCCAGCCGGTACCGCAACGCGTTGCGCGTGAGCCCCAGTGCGCGCGCGGCCTGGCTCTTGGTGCCTTCGGCGCGTTTGAGCGCTTCGCGGATGATTTCCTGTTCGTACTGGTCGAGCGTCATGCCCGGCGGCAGCGAAAACTCTCCCGCGCCGCTTCGCAGTCTTGGCGCGTTATCCAACTTGATGTCCGCCGCATCCAGGCGATCGCCCGTGCACATCACCAGGCTCCGCTCGATCACATTTTCCAGCTCGCGCACGTTACCCGGCCAATGATATGCCGCTAACTTACTTATGGCCGCCGGCGTAATCGCTGTCACGTTATTGCCAGTCTCCTCTGCGTACTTCTGCAAAAAGTGTTCCGCCAGAAACGGAATATCCGCCATGCGCTCGCGCAAAGGGATGATATTGATAGGCACTACATTCAATCTGTAGTAGAGATCTTCGCGGAACGTACCCTGCTCTAACGCCGCGCGTAAGTCCTGATTGGTGGCTGCAATCACGCGTACATCGATGTGACGCGTGGTGTTACTACCTAGGCGCTCGAACTCGCGTTCCTGCAGGATGCGCAGTAACTTCACTTGAATCGAAGCCGGCACATCCCCGATCTCGTCGAGAAACACCGTTCCCGTGTCCGCCTGTTCGAATTTACCCGGCTTGGTGGTGTTCGCGCCCGTGAACGCGCCCTTCTCGTACCCGAACAGCTCGCTCTCCATCAGGTTCTCGGGCAGCGCCGAGCAGTTGATCTTAACGAACGGGTGGTCGCGGCGCGGCGAATGAAAATGAATGGCGCGCGCAATCAGATCTTTGCCCACGCCGCTTTCACCCGCCAGCAGCACGGTCGCCCGCGTGGGCGCCACACGCTCGATAGTGGCGAAAATGCCCTGCATCGCCGGACTCCGGCCGATGATGTTGTCGAACTGATAGCGCTTCCCCAGTTCTTCGCGGAGCTGCCGGTTCTCATCTCGCAGCGCCCGAACCTCGAGCGCTTTATGGATCACCGCCATCAGGTGATCGAGCGAGAACGGCTTCAACAGAAAATCCACCGCGCCCGCCTTCATGGCCTCCACCGCCACCTCGATGGTTCCAAACGCCGTCATCACAATCACCGGCGCATGCGTGTTCTGCCCCCGGATCGCCGCCAGTAGTTCGAGCCCGTCCATGCCGGGCAGCTTCAGGTCGGTCACCACAAGATCGGCCCGCTCCGCCAGCTTTAGCGCTTCTTCGGCGGACGCGGCCTTGTCCACGTCGAATCCAGCGGTCGAGAGCTGAAGCTCGATCACGCGGCGCAGCTTCTCTTCGTCGTCTACCACCAGGATGCGAGGCTTCATGTTTTTGGCTGAAGCGGCAGGTTGACCCGGAACACGGTGCCTTTTGCAGGTTCGCTTTCTACCGTTATTCTACCGCCGTGTTCGTCCACTATCTTGGAAACGATGGCCAGCCCCAGCCCCACGCCTTCGGGCTTGGTGGTGAAGAATGGATTGAAAATCTGCTCCATAATTTTCGGATCGATGCCCGGCCCGCGGTCGATCACCGCCACCTCGGCCGTTCCATCCACCGCGCGCGTCTTTACCGTGATGGCGCCGTCTTCCGCGCTCGCCTGGGCGGCGTTAAGAAGCAGATTGTAGAAGACGCGCTCCATCAGTTCGGCATCCAGCGGGAACGGCGCCAGATCGGGTGAATAGTTCTTGTAGAATGTCACGCCATACCGCGGCGCATCGCGCTCCACAAGGGCCACCGCGCGATCCAGCACCTCGGCGATGTCCACCACCGCCAGCTTCAGCTGCAACGGCCGCGCGAACTCCAGAAAGCGCGTCACCAGGGAGTTGGTCCGGTCCACTTCGCTCGCAATAAAACCCGCCACCTCGCGCGCGACTTCGTTTTCGGACGCCACGTTCTTCGTCAGCATTTCCGCCGAGGCTCTGATCGTGCCCAGCGGATTGCGAAGCTCGTGTGCCAGGCCGGCGGATAACTGCCCAAGCGCCGCCAGCCGTTCCGATCGCCGCACCGCCGCTTCAGCTTCGCTTAGGTGCCGGTTGGCCTCCGCCAGCTCCTCCGCCGCTTTCCGGTAATTGCCCGATTGGACGCGCACCGCTTCCGCCAGTACGTTCACCATATATCCGGCCACCGCGAGCAGGAGCAGCCGCATCACCAACACGCGGATCTGGTCGGGGTCGATACTGTACTGGCTGAAGTCCACAAACAGCACGAACGAAATGTACGAGCCGCAGGAGAGCAGAGTGAATACCAGCGTTCCCAGCACGCCGAGATAGGTCGCCGCCGAGAGCACGGGCAGAAGCAGAATCAGGTAGTAATTGCTGGTCAGGCCTCCGGTGTATCCAATCAGCAGATAGGCGAAAATCAGCTCCAGGACGATCCAGACCACCTTGCGGCGTGGTGAGCCGAGAAACGGCAGTTTCGGTTCCGCAATCTGGAGCCCCGCAACCACAGCCAGCAGGGTGACTTCGGAAGCATCGAGCGTGGGGCTGGCCGCCGCCAGCGCCGCGAACAACACCAGCAGCACGACATCCTGCGGTCGCACCAACCGCATCCACCGCAGCATGGATTCCCGCGAGGCCAAGTCGCTATCTTATCCGCGATTGTGCCAGAATAAAAACAAAGTCTCATGTCTAATCCAGCAGTAGGCCGCGATCCGGAAGCCACGGGCGTGGAATCAAACTCTTCCTTCGGCGATATTCTCACTCAATTCGAACAAGCGCACGCCTCACCGGCCAAGGCGCACGGTGACGGCCGCGAAGGAACCGTCATCGCTGTCACCGCCGATTCGGTTTTCGTGGATATCGGTATGAAAATCGAGGGCATTGTGCCCGTCGCCGAGTTTCGCGATAAAAGCGGCGCGGTCGGCGTCCAGACGGGCGACAAGCTCCGCGTTGCCATCACTGGACGGAATGAAGAAGGGTACTACCTGCTTTCCAAACTCAAGGTCCAGCGCCCCAAGGACTGGGCGGGCCTCGAGAAAGCCTTTCAGGAGAAGCGTTCCATCGCCGGCGTGGTGAGCGCGGTCGTCAAGGGCGGATTGAGCGTGGATATCGGCGTGCGCGCTTTCATGCCGGCCTCGCGCAGCGGCGCCAAAGACGCGGCCGAACTGGAAAAGCTGGTTGGCCAGGAAATCACCTGCAAGATCATCAAGGTGGACGTGGCCGATGAAGACGTGGTGGTGGACCGCCGCGCCATCCTCGAAGAGGAGCAAGCCCGCGACCGCGAACAGCGCCTGGCAGACCTCAAAGAGGGCACCGCCGTCCAGGGCACCGTGCGCACGCTCACCGATTTCGGCGCCTTCGTGGACATCGGCGGCGTGGACGGCCTGCTGCACGTCACCGACATGTCCTGGGGCCGCGTCAACAAGCCCTCCGATCTGCTCAATCCCGGCGACCAGGTCCAGGTGCAGATTCTCAAGATCGAGCCAGGCGGCGGCAAGCGCGGACGCCGCATCTCGCTCGGCATGAAACAGCTTCAGCCGCACCCGTGGGACCTGGCCGGGGAGAAGTACAAAACCGGCGAGCGCGCGCGGGGCACGGTCACGCGGGTCACCGATTTCGGCGCCTTTGTCGAGCTCCAGCCTGGCATCGAAGGGCTGATACACGTCTCCGAGCTTTCCTGGTCGAAGAAGGTGCGCAAACCTTCCGATGTCGTCAATCCGGGCGATGCGGTCGAAGTCATGATCCTGGGCGTCAATGCGGCCGAGCGGCGCATTTCACTCGGCCTCAAGCAGGCTTTGGGCGATCCGTGGGCTCAGGCCGGGAAACGGTTTCCCGTGGGCAGCACCGTCGAGGGCCCCGTCACCAGCTTGACCAAGTTCGGCGCGTTCGTGCAGCTCGATGAGGCGCTCGAAGGCATGATCCACATCGGCGATATCAGCGCGGAAAAGCGCATCAATCATCCGCAGGAAGTGCTGAAGGTGGGGCAAGCCGTGCGCGCCGCCGTGCTCGAGGTAGATCGCGAAAAACGGCGCATCCGCCTGGGCCTGAAACAGCTCCAGCCCACCTCCATCGACGAGTACATCGCCGAGCACAAAGAGGGCGATCTCGTCAGTGGCCGCGTAGCCAATCTTGCGCGCGGCAAAGCCACCGTCGAGTTGGGCGAAGGCATTCAGGCCTCCTGCAACATTGCGGCCTCCGAGTCGAACGAAGCCGCGCCAGGCGCCGAGTCTCCCAAGGCCGATCTGTCCGCTCTCAGTTCCATGCTGGCCGCCAAGTGGAAGCACAGCGAGGCCGACGAATCCGCTCCGGGCAAGCGCGAACCTGCCCGCGCCGGCCAAGTCCGCAGCTTCCGCATCGTCAAGCTGGATGCCGCTCAGAAAAAGATCGAGCTCGAACTGGCAAGCTAAGCCAACTTCAAAGCGCTTCCGCGGCCCGATCCGTCTGCCGGCTCGCCCTCCCAATCGAGCAGCCCGTGGAGTAGAGTGATAAGAATCTAACCATGAGCGTCCCCAAGAAACCCGAAGGGTACTCCAGCGTCTCCGTGTACCTCGTAGTCGATGGCGCCCAGCGCGTGATCGACTTCCTGAAGAAAACCTTCGATGCCACTGAACTTCGCCGCTACGACATGCCCGACGGCTCGATCATGCACGCCGAGGTCCGCATCGACGACGCAGTCGTTATGATCGCCGATGCGGGCGGCGCATGGCCGGCATTCCCTTCCTGGTTGCACGTCTACGTGCAGGACGTGGACGCGACCTATCGGCGAGCGCTCGCATCCGGTGGCGTATCCGTCCAGGAACCGCAGCGCAAAGAGGGTGATCCCGAGCGGCGCAGTGGCGTGAAAGACCCGGGCGGCAACACCTGGTGGATCGCGACACAGGTCGCATGACAAGTCCGCACACGGCCGTCGAGCCGCGCCCCGCCACATCGTAGCCGACCCGCACCCCCGTCCCCGACCCGCACCCCCGTCTCCGACCCGCACCCCCGTCTCCGACCCGCAACCCCGTATCCGACCCGCACCCCCGTCCCCGACCCGCAAC
>JBGPKX010000099.1:0-16697 GCA_041486185.1 Bryobacteraceae bacterium
ATGAAAAAGATCCGTGCGAAATTTGCCTGTCTGGATCGCCTCTTCCAGGTCGACGTTGGTTGCGGCCACAATCCGCACATCCACCGTCACTTTTCTGGTTCCGCCCAGACGGTAGTAGGGTACTCCATCCAGCACGCGCAGCAGCTTTACCTGAGTCTTTGTGTCCAACTCGCCGATCTCATCCAGGAACAGGGTGCCGGTAGTAGCGGCTTCGAACAGACCAGGTTTCATGGAATCCGCCCCGCTGAACGCGCCTTTCTCGTATCCGAACAACTCGCTTTCAATCAAGTGTTCCGGCAGAGCGCCGCAGTTTAGATCCACCCAGGGCTTGGTACATCGGAGGGAATAGTGATGGATTGCGCGGGCAACTAGTTCCTTACCGCTGCCGCTTTCGCCGGTGATCAGCACGGTGGCGCTGGTTTGCGCAACCTTGATCACCATTTGCATCAGTTTCTGCATCGGCTGGCTGGCGATGATGGCGGAAAGACCCAGATAGGATTGTGGCCGAGGCGCCTGCTCCTCAATTCCGGCTCCGCGCGCGCAGGCGATCGCCGGAACCTTTTTGCTGGCCTCGATGCCCCCCAAAGCACTCATGTAACTTCCTCCGAAAAACGGGTCGCTTGTTCCGAGTCTGGAACAGAATGCCCGGTAGCGCTTCTGTCGTACTTCAATATTCTTATTACCTTTCATTTCGAGATGCAAGAGCTTTGTTCTGAATTCAGAACACTATTACCTTACTTCTAACCAAAGTTAGCAGGAATGATTCGTTTTTCATGTTAACCTTGAACTTTTGAGCTGCGAAATTAGTAACTTCGGAACTACACCACGGCCATATCCTACGAGATGATCACTTCATCGATTAACCTGCCTAAGGCATGACGTTCGGTTCAGTGCTTAGTGGCGGGCCTCTTAAATGTATGCGCGCTCAATTGGGGTGACACTCTGTCACCACCGCCTGTGCCATGCAGTCGCAACTTGGGCTATCAGGTTTAACCAGAGTAATCCGCAAGAACGTCAACTATTGCAGACAGACTAGCTTACAACTCGCGGCGAAGGTAATCGGCTGTTGGTACCCTGGTTGCACTCATCAGCTCCCGGTGGAAGCAAAATACCAAGCGATGCCCGTCAAAGCCAAAATATATATTGGCTCGGTTTGCGCTACCGGAACTCTAATCTCCATCATTGCCCTGAGCCAGTGGAGCCCGCAAAACCTGACTCGTGCGCTGTGCTTCCTCGTCGTATCGGCCATGGCGTCGGCCCTCAAAGTAAGCCTCCCCACGATTACCGGCACCATGTCGGTAAACTTCCTCTTCATCCTAATCGGCATCGTGGAGCTGGATTTTCCGTCCACGCTGATCATTGGTTGCACCGGTAGCCTGATTCAATGCCTGTGGAAATCAAAGACCAGACCCAAGCCGCATCAAGTAGTCTTCAATACCGGCGCGATGGCTATTTCGGTGGCCGTATCTTACTACATCTATCACGCAAATTTAGCGGGATTGCCCGCGGATACCAACCCGGTGCGGTTAGGAGTGACGGCCTGCATATTCTTTTTGATGAACACCATCCCGGTAGCCGCGGCAATCGGCATAACGGAAGACAAGTCTCTTACACGCATTTGGTACGACTGCTACTTCTGGTGCTTCCCTTACTACCTGGGTGGCGCTTCCATCGCATGGATCCTTAGCGTACTCAGCCGGCAGACGAACTGGCACGCTTCGCTTGTACTCATTCCGGTGATCTACTTCATCTACCGTTCCTATCGGACTTATCTGGGCCGCCTTGAAGATGAGAAGGTGCACGTCGAGGAAATGGCGGCACTGCATCTGCGTACCATCGAAGCGCTGGCCCTGGCCATCGAAGCCAAGGACCACACCACGCACGATCATCTTCGCCGCGTCCGCATTTACGCTATGGAAGTGGCGAAAGATCTGGGTTTGTCAGCCGCGGAGATGCAGGCGTTGCGCGCGGCGGCGCTGTTGCATGATATCGGAAAGCTGGCTGTGCCCGAGCAAATTATCTCCAAACCCGGCAAACTGACACCCGAGGAATTCGAAAAGATCAAGATCCACCCCGTAATCGGCGCCGAGATTCTGGAGAGCGTGCAATTCCCCTATCCAGTAGTGCCCATTGTGCGCGCTCACCATGAAAAGTGGGATGGCTCAGGCTACCCGGCCGGTCTCAAAGGCGAAGAGATTCCTATCGGCGCGCGTATTCTTGCGGCGGTCGATTGCCTGGATGCGCTGGCCTCCAACCGTCAGTACCGCCGCGCCCTGCCGCTCGATCGCGCCATGGAAATCATCAACTCGGAAGCCGGTAAGAGCTTCGATCCGAAGGTCGTGGAAGTGCTCTCGCGCCGCTACAGGGAACTGGAGCAGATGGCGCTGGCGCAGAACTGGGACAAGAAGCGCCTCTCCACCCACGTCAAGGTCGAGAAGGGCCTGGCGCCCGCCGCCGGCTTCGAGCAGACGCCGCAGCCCGTGAACGGCCGCAAGGAGGTATCCGATCCACTGTCCTCCATCGCTGCAGCGCGCCAGGAAGTGCAGATTCTGTTCGAGCTAACGCAGGACCTGGGCAATTCGCTCAGCTTGAACGAAACCCTGTCGGTGGTATCGGTGCGTCTGAAGCGGCTGGTGCCGTACGATTCCATCGCGGTCTACGTGCTACGCGATCAGAAACTGGTGCCGGAATACGTCAACGGCGAAAATTTCCGGCTGTTCTCGTCTCTTGAAATTCCGGTTGGCGAAGGCCTCTCCGGTTGGGTGGCGCAGAATCGCAAGCCCATTCTGAACGGCAATCCGTCGGTGGAAGCCGGCTACATGGGCGATCCCACAAAATTCAGCACGCTGCGGTCGGCGCTCGCCGTGCCGCTCGAAGGCCTGAATGGAACTGTCGGTGTGCTGGCGCTTTATCGCGCGGAGAAAGATGCATTCACCAAAGACAATCTGCGCATCCTGCTGGCCATCAGTTCCAAGGTTTCTCTCGCCATCGAGAACGCGCTGAAATACCGGCAGGTGGAGAATTCCGCCACCATCGACTACCTCACCAACCTGCCCAATGCGCGATCGCTCTTCCTGCGGCTGGATAGCGAACTGGCGCGCTGCCGCCGCATGAACATCCCGCTGGCCGTGCTGGTTTGCGATCTCGACGGCTTCAAGCAGGTCAACGACGGCTTCGGCCACCTGACCGGCAACAAAGTGCTGAGCGGCGTGGCCAACGGCCTAAAAGCCAACTGCCGCGAGTACGATTACGTGGCGCGCATGGGTGGCGACGAATTCGTACTCCTGCTGCCGCACATCACGCCGGAATCGGTTGACGACCGTATCAACCACATGATGCGCATCGCCGCCGAGGCTGGGGAGATCATTCCGGGCAAACGGCTCCTGTCGATGAGCGTGGGCGAGGCCTTCTATCCTTTGGACGGCAACAACGCGGAAGAATTGCTCGCTACCGCCGACCGCCGGATGTACAAAAACAAACAGCGGCAGAAGGCGCCCGGAGCGGATGCGACAGCCGTGCTGAAGGAATCGCCGCTCGAAGCCTTGAGCGTGCAATGATCCAGCCGTCCCGGCGATGGAGGTAACAGGCTGCCAGGCGCCCCTTTTGAGAGAGAGAGAGAAGCGGCAAATGTGGATTGGGCGTATCGGGCGGCATCTCGCGGTGTTCGTGCTCACCACCGTGATCGCCGGATTGCTCGGCGCTACGCTGATGCGCTTCGGGCCCGGTTTTGAAGCAGACGAGCAACAGCTCGACCCGCGGCTCGACGCACAAAGCATTCAGGCCCTGCGCGACTCTCACTCCCAGGAGCGCAATCTGCTCAGTTTCTATGGTCACTTTCTGGGACGTTTAGCGTCGGGCGATCTGGGCTTCTCTCGCTCGCTAGCCCGGCCAGTGCGCGAACTGCTATCCGAACGCGCCAAAGTGACGCTACAGTTGATGGGCGCCGGCCTCGCGGGCGGCTGGATTCTTGGTCTCGCACTGGCTCTGCCTGCGGCGATCTTCCGGGCTCGACTCTTCGATGTGGCTTCTACTGCGATCAGCAGCCTATTTCTTTGCGTGCCCACGGCTGTGCTTGCGTTGCTTCTGTTCTCCACGAACGGTCCGGTTCGATTTGCGATCGCCCTGCTCATTTTCCCCAAAGTATTTCGCTATGCGCGCAACCTGCTGGCGGATGCCTACACGCAGCCGCATGTGCTGGCCGCACGCGCCAGAGGCCTGAGCGGAGCGCGTATTTTCTTCTGTCACGTGATGCCATCGGCCGCTCCGCAGTTGCTCGCGCTGGCGGGGGTGTCACTCGGCGTGGCTTTCGGCGCCACCATTCCCATCGAAGTGCTCTGTGATTTTCCGGGCATCGGCCAGCTCGCGTGGAAAGCCGCCTTGGCGCGCGATCTGCCCGTCCTGGTCAGTCTCACCATCGTGGTAGCAGCGCTAACGCAGCTCACGAATTCGGCGTCCGACCTGGCGATCGCGGCATGCAGGCGAGGACGGCAATGAAACGCGCCCGCAATGTTGCCATAGTCGTACTGGCCGCGGTCTTCGCGATATCTCTGTTGGCGAATTTCTTTGCGCCGGCGCCCTACGCCATGCAGTTTCGCGATTTCATCAGCTCGCCCGCATCGCGCAGGTTCTGGCTGGGTACGGATGAACTAGGCCGCGACCGCTGGTCCCGGCTGCTGTATGGGACGCGCATTTCCCTGTTGCTGGCCCCCGCGGCGGCGCTGCTCTCTACCACCATGGCGGTGCTTATCGGCGGCGTCGCCGGCTATCTCGGCGGCTGGTGGGACCGCGTCGTGCTACGCGTCATCGACATCTTCCTCTCTATCCCTTGGCTGTTTCTCTTTTTGATCGTGCGCGCTCTGCTACCATTGAACACCTCGCCGCTCACGTCCGTGATCGTCACCTTCACGGTCATGGGGCTGCTTGGCTGGGCATCGCCCGCCCGCATCATACGGGCCGGGGCGCAGTCGTTGCGTGGTTCCGATCTTGTGCTGCATGCGCGGGCGTGCGGATGCCCTGGGACGCGCCTGCTATTGGTACACATCGTTCCTAATCTCAAACCGGTGGTGTTCGCGCAGTTTTGGATCTCGATCCCCACGTTCATTCTCGGCGAAGCCAGCCTCGGACTAATCGGCCTAGGCGTTGCCGAGCCTCTACCATCCTGGGGAAACCTGCTGCGCGAGCTGGCCAATCCACGAGCGGTGATGAGTAATCCCTGGATTCTGGCGCCGCTCGTGGTGCTGGTCGTCGTGGTGAGCTGCTTCCAGCTCTTGCTTCCGCAGAAGGAGTTCGCGTCGTGAGGCGGATGCTGATTGCGTTCACGATAGCCACCACCAGCCTTCTGGCGCAGTGGGGCGGCGAACTGCGTTTCTGCCTGCACTCCGACCCGAAGACATTCAACCCGCTGATGGTGGAGGACGAAGCTTCAGAGACCATCCGTTACCTCACCGGCGGCGTTCTGATCCGGGTGAACCGGCAAAGCCAGGAACTCGAGCCCGAGCTGGCCACTTCGTGGAAGATCTCGCGGCGCGGGCAGTCCATCACCTTTCAGTTGCGGCAAGGCGTAGTCTTCTCCGATGGCACACCGTTTTCCGCTGATGACGTCGCCTACACCATGCACGCCCTGATGGATCCCTCGCTGCATTCGACGACGGGCGATGCGTTTCGCTCCGCCTCGGGCACGGTTGAAACGCAGGTTCTGGCGGCGGACCGGGTCGCCATCGTCTTCCCTGCTCCGGTGGCCGGCCTCGAAAGGCTCTTCGACCAGGTTCCGATCCTTTCGGCGCGCTCCCCAAAGAAAGAAGCCGCTGTGCTGGGACCGTTCGTGCTGGCCAAATACTCGCCTGGAATGGAAGTGCTGCTGGAGCGGAATTCTTATTACTGGAAGACGGACGCCAGCGGCCGGCGGCTGCCATATCTCGATGCCATTCGTTTGGACATCCAGCAGAACCGCGACATTGAGCTGATGCGCTTCAGCCGCGGCGAGCTCCACCTCATCAACAACATCGACGCCGAATCCTTCAGCCGCCTGGCCCAGCAAGCGCCATCACAAGCGTATGATGCCGGCCCATCGCTCGAATCCGAAATGATGTGGTTCAACCAGAACCCCAATGCTCCGCTGCCCGAATACGAGAAAGCCTGGTTCCGGTCGAAGAACTTTCGCCGTGCCGTCTCGTCGGCGATTAACCGTGCCGATCTTTGCCGCGTCATTTATTTCGGCCACGCGCAGCCCGCCGCCGGTCCCATCTCTCCGGCCAACCGATTCTGGTTCCGAGCGCAGTTGAAGCCGCATGCCTACGATCCCAAAGAAGCACTGGCAGGTCTGCGACAGGACGGTTTCCATCTGAAAGACGGCACGCTGCGCGACCGCGAAGGTCATCCGGTCGAGTTTTCGCTGATCACCAATTCCGGCAACAAAGCCCGCGAACGCATGGGGGCGATGGTGCAGCAGGACCTCGCCGCAATCGGCATCAAAATGAACCTGGTGACGCTGGATTTCCGTTCGCTCATCGAGCGCATCAGCCAGAATTTCCGTTATGAAGCGTGCCTGCTCGGCCTCACGAACTACGATCTCGATCCCAATTCGCAGATGAACGTCTGGCTCAGCTCGGCGAGTAACCATCAGTGGTATCCGAACCAGCCGAAGCCCGCGACCACCTGGGAGGCCGAAGTGGATCGCCTCATGGAAGCGCAGGCTTCCACTGTGGTCCGCGAGAAACGCAAAGAGTACTTCGACCGAGTGCAGGAAATCGCTTCCGACGAGGCGCCGTTCATTTATCTAGTGAACAAGAATTCGCTTTCAGCGGTTTCACCCAAACTGCAGAACGTGTCGCCGGCTATGATTCGCCCGCAGACATACTGGAACGCCGACAGCCTCGTCCTGGGGCCGGCGCAACTGGCGAGGAACGCGCGATGAACGGCTACGGGCCGCTCCTCTCAGTGCGTCTCTCGGCAGGTTACCCCGCCAGACCCTCGGTGCTGCGCGACGCTTCCTTCGATGTGGAGCCCGGCGAGATTTTGGGCCTGGTGGGAGAAAGCGGATCGGGCAAGAGCACCCTGGCGTTGGCAATCCTTCAGTTACTGAGGTACCGTGGCGGCGCCGTCTCCGGCGAGATCCAGTTTCAGGGGCAGGATCTTGCGCGTCTACGGGAAAATGAAATGCGCAGAGTGCGCGGCCGCCAGATCGGCTTCGTTCCCCAAAGTCCCGCAACTTCACTCAATCCGGCGTTGCGTATCGGCACACAGCTCAATGAAGCCTGGACTGCTCACTCCAACGGCGCCATGCACCAGCGTCGTGCGAACTTCCTGAGCTTGCTCGAGAGCGTGAGCCTGCCGGCGGAGGAGTCATTCCTTGGCCGCTATCCCGGCGAGTTAAGTGTTGGGCAGGCGCAGCGATTGCTGATCGCCATGGCCATCCTGCACAAACCGCCGCTCGTGATCGCCGACGAACCCACAAGCGCGCTTGACGTCGTCACGCAGGCTGAAATCCTCAAACTGTTCAGCCGGCTGAACCACGGACTGAAAATGGCGGTGCTCTACATCTCACACGATTTGCTGTCGGTGAGCTCGCTCTGCCATCGCGTGGCTATCCTGCACGAAGGAGAAATCGTCGAGGCCGGCCCCACCGAACAGGTTTTCCGTGATCCGCAGCATCCCTACACGCGCCGTTTGATTGAGGCCGTCCCGAAGAGCCCGTTTCAGGAATAAGCGACTTGCGGCATTGTTGCCTGCGGTTGTACGAAAATGCCGGACCGCTCCCTAACGGTCGCGGCTCAGTAACGCAAATTCGGAGCCGCGCGGGTTAGCAAGCGATTTTCGTCGTTCGCAGGTCAGTGACCCACATTCCTAACCGCGCGCGTTAGCACGGAACGCCCAGACTACTTACTTAATCCGCCGGCTTAGGCCGCGGCGTGGCGTCGCCCTGGGTCATTCCCATGGCCCATTTCACCGCTTCCAGCCACATCTGCTGAATATCCGGACGGTCCCAGACCTGCTCCTCGTGCCCCAGCGAAGAGTAAAACACGCGTCCTTTGCCGAAATTACGCACCCAAGTCACGGCGAAATCTTTGTCGGTACGGTGTACATTCTTCTTCGTGAGGTCGACCGAATTCGGGTCCAGGCTCATCAACACGCGTACCCTGTCGCGCGAGTATTCTTTGAACTGATAGATCTCGTCAGTGATCTCGAACGTAGGCGGAAAGTGCCTCGTTGCCGGAAATTCGCGGTCTTCTACGTTGACCGTGACCTTCTGGTGCCATGGATGATCGTTGAAGTAGCCGCCGATCATTTCGCCATACTCCGGCCATTTGTAAAACGTGTCAGTGGCCGAGTGCGTGCCAAGAAACCCCTTGCCGTCCTCCTTGACGAATGACATCAGCGCCGCCTTCTGCTCGTCATCCATGGGCAGCTCGCCGGTCGTGTAAAACATCACCGCGTCGAAGTAATCGATGTTCTTGGCGTTGCTTCCCAGTTTCTTCTTGGTCAGCAATTGTGTATCGGTGCGGATGAACGTGTCCCAGAGACCGGACTGCTGTCCGATCTTCCAAATCGTGGCCAACCCGTGTGAAACTGAATCGTGCTGGAACCCCGCCGACAAGCCAATGGCCAGCAGCTTTTTCCGTTTGGGCTGCTGAGCCTGTGTGGAAGCCGTCACGGCAAAGATGAAAACGAGCGCTCCAATAAAGGCGGATTTTCTCATTCGGGAAACCCCCGAAAGATCATCTCACCGTGGCTCGGCGCGCGCAACTTTCGGTTTGTGGTCGTAACCGTTGGAATCGGTTCTCTCGCCACCGCCATTCTTCTGGCCCAGTTGCCACGACCCGCAACGGGGCCGGCGCCGATTCGATTCCGCAACGTAGCGGCGAACGCGGGCGTGGATTTCGTTCTTGAAAACAACCCTACGGCTGAAAAGCATCTGATCGAAACAATGCCCGGCGGCATTGCCGTGTTCGATTACGATGGCGACGGCCTTCCCGACATTTTCTTCACAAATGGCGCCAGCGTTCCTTCGCTCGAAAAGAGCCCGCCGAGATTCCACAACCGCCTGTTTCGCAACCTTGGCGGGATGAAATTCAAGGACGTGACGGAAGAGGCCGGCCTCGCGGGCGCGGGATATTCGATCGGCGCCTCGGCCGCCGACTACGATAACGACGGCCACGTCGACCTTTTCGTCGCGGGCGTCCACGCGAACCATCTCTACCGCAATCTGGGCAATGGAAAGTTCGAGGACGTTACCGCCAAGGCTGGCATCGGCAGCGCCGTCTGGTCGATTACCGGCGGCTGGTTCGATTACGATAACGACGGCCTGCTCGACCTGTTCGTGGTGAACTACGTGAAGTGGTCGCCCGAGATCGCGCCTTTTTGCGGCGATCCCGTACGCAAGATTCGCGCCTACTGCCACCCGAGATTTTTTGACGGGCTGCCGAATACGCTCTACCACAACCGCGGCGACGGGACGTTCGAGGACGTCACCGAGAGAGCGGGCATCGCGGCACAGATGGGCAAAGGCATGAGCGTGGCATTCGCGGATTACGACGACGACGGCTTTACCGATGTCTTCGTGACCAACGACCAGCTGCCCAACTTTCTCTTTCACAATCTTGGCAACGGGAAGTTCGCCGAGGTCGCGCTTGAAGCGGGAGCGGCGCTGCCTGACAGCGGGCGGAACATTTCCGGCATGGGAGTCGATTTCCGGGACTACGACAACGACGGCCGTCCGGACATCGTCTTCACCACCTTGGCCGGCGAAACTTTTCCCCTCTTTCACAACCACGGCAACGGCGAGTTTCGCGACTTCACTTATCGCAGCCGCATCGGGCCGCTCACCAACCAGCGCAGCGGGTGGGGTATCGGATTATTTGATTTCAATAACGACGGTTGGAAGGATCTCTTCACCGCCAACTCGCACGTCAACGACACGGTCGAAATTTTCGAGGCGGCCAAATACAAGCTCGCCAACAGCATCTTCGCCAACGCCGGCGACGGCACGTTTCGCGATGTTTCGAGCGGCGCAGGCCCGGATTTCCAGCTCGCGCGTGCCCATCGCGGAGCCGCCTTCGCGGATTTCAATAACGATGGCAAAATCGATGTCGTGGTCAGCGCACTCGGCGAACCGGCGGAACTCTGGCAAAATGTCAGCGCCGATGACAATTCGTGGCTCATCCTCAAGCTTCGTGGAACCAGGAGCAATCGCGATGGCATCGGCGCGCGCATTCGTATCGGAAATCAATACAACCACATGACCACCAATGTAGGCTACGCTTCGTCCAGCCACGCGGGCGTCCACTTCGGACTAGGCAAGGCAAAACAGGTGGATCGTATCGAAATCCGCTGGCCTAGCGGCATTGTGCAGGCCCTGACGGGCATTCGCGCCAATCAGGTCCTTCAAATAACCGAACCGGCGAAATAAGCCATGCTTCTCTGCCTGCTTCTCCTGTGGCTCCAGAACCCCGCAACCCTCGCTCGCGAGCACGTGAAGCAAGGCTTCGAGCTGTCGCAGAAGGGAGATCTACAGTCGGCCAACGCGCATCTCGAAGCAGCCCTGAAACTGGAGCCGAATGACGTAGAGGCGCTCTACTATCTCGCCGTAAACCAGTATCGTCTGGAACAATTTGCGCGGGCCAAGACAAGTTCAGAACGCATTCTGGCGGCGAAGCCCGAGATGAAGCCGGCGATTCTGCTACTGGGAGCGGTGCTCGAAAAGCTCAAAGATTACCGGCGCGCAACCAGGCTCTTGGAATCCGTTCCTGATCTGGTCCGCCAGCAGCCGGAGTGGATTGCCGTTCTGGCGCGCTGCTACTATCATTCCGATCTGGTGGAGAAGGGCCGCGCGACTCTGGATTGGCTGCTACCGGCCGGTCCTGCTGCCATCTTCCTGGGAGCAGAAACAGCGGCGCAGTCCGGCGATCTGGGAACCGCCCAGAGACTATTCGAGTCGATTCGCTCCACGTATCCGGATCGTGCTCAGCTGGGCTATGAGTTGGCCATGGTCCAGTACCAGGCAAAACTTTTTGCCGAAAGCCAGGCCACGCTCCAGCAACTGACGGCAGCGGGAACCCGAGAGTCACGAGTCTACAATCTGCTGAGCTGGTGCTATCACCGGCAGAACCGGTTGCCGGAGGCGCTTGCCGCGATGAAACAGGCCATCGAGCTCGCGCCGGCGGCCGAGACGAACTATGACCACCTGGCGCAAATGCTGATCGAAGAAGGACGATATGCCGACGCCAACGAGGCGGCTGAAAAGGCGCTCGTGGTAGCGCCCACGTCTTCTGCGGCATACCTGCTGAGGGGCCGCTCCGAAGCCGGAATCGGGAATTTCAAACTGGCGCTCCAGTCATACGCCCGCGCCGCGGAACTGGGCCCCGCCAATGCCGACGCGCTGCTGGGCCTGGGCATGGCACAGCAGAAGCTGTTCCAGTTCCGCGAAGCGGCCAGCTCTTTCGAAAATGGCATCGCGCGGTTTCGAGGTAATGCGCTGTTCTATCAGGCATACGGGCGGATGCTGCTCGACAACGGCAGCGAGGAAGCGCGCGCGGTGTCATTGCTCGAGAAAGCGCTGGCGCTCGACGACCAGCTCGGCGACGCGCACTATGAGCTCGGCAAATATCTACTGGGGCAGGACAAAGTTCAGCCGGCGCTGGCGCATCTGGAAGCCGCGGCGAAGCTCGATCCGCGAGACAGCCGCGCCGCTCTGGCGCTGGCAGGTGCGTACCGCCGGCTGGGACGGAACGCCGAAGCGGGGGAACAACTGCGGAAATTCAAAGAACTGGAGGCGCTGAAAAACTCCTCAGCGCCTCCGCAATGATGGTTCTCGATTAGAAGTGGACGCGGCCGTTGAACTGAATTTCGCGGCCGTAGTTGCCACCTGCCACCCAGGTGCTGCGTCCCATCGTGCCGCTGCCGATCGTGGGGTCTGGATCGCTGGGCATGAAAATGTTGGGAAGGTTGTAGAACTCCATGCGCAACTCGAACTTGATCCGTTCGGTGACCTTGAAATACTTCACCAGGGTCGAATCCAGTTGCCAGAAGGTCGGACCGCGCAGGCCATTGTAGTAAAACGGGTTGGTCCGCGGAGTATAGGGCTGCGGGACACTGAACACCGCCGGGTTGAAATAGTACCCGGCCGGAACGTTACTGCGCGGGTCGCCGGTCACATCGGCCTGGTAAAACATCGTCAGGTTACCACTGCGCCACATCCAGATCTGGCTGGTAGCCCAGCCGCCGATGACGTAATCGAGTGCGGTGGGAATGTTACCCAGGAACTGTCGCCCTTTGCCGAAGGGAAGCTCATACGTGCCGGCAACACGCAAGTTGTGCCGCGCATAGCCGCGGTCAAACATCGTGATCTTGTTGGCATAGTAATCGGCGTCGTTGAACCAATTGCCGTGGAACTCCTGGTTGTAGTTGTACGCCACCAGGAATGTCATACCGTTGGCCATCGGGCGCTCGGCCTTCATCTGCAGCGCGTAGTAGTGGTCGCTGGTACCCGGCCAGCCGTAGACGTACAGGTTTCCATATTGCGGATAGGGCCTCAGCAACTGGCTTACGGAGACAGTCTGCTGCGTCCGCAAGGTACCCGGCATGATATTGGCAGGCAGACCGTAGAACGGATTCGCAACCGCCTCGTCCGTCAAGCCCTTGTACTGGTAGGCGAGATTGGGATCCATGGTGTTGACGTTGTAGTTGTAGGACCCGCCCCACATGCTGGGATCCTGGGCGTTGTGCGAGAACATCGTGAAGAAGGTCGCTTCCGTGAATACCCGATAAGGCGCCTGCCGCTGGATAGTGAAGTTGAGGCGATCGTTCATCGGCGTCTTCATCACTTTGCCATCCCAGAAGCTAATGCCGTTACCCAGATCCTGATAGCGGCCCAGACTATTACCCACCGGCAGAATCACCGGGTTGGGGTTAGCACCGCCGGTCGGGAACGGATCGCTCAGTAACGTGCGCGGCGTACCCTCCAGTGGACCCAAAGCCGAAGTCGTTTGCGAGAATCCGTTGGTCGGCAAGCCGCCGGTCTCCGGATGGATGGCGACCCAGGGCACCGCGTAACGCGCGTAACCCGCCCGGAATGCGGTCTTGTCGTTAATACGAAGGGCAATGCCGGCGCGCGGCAGGAACGTGTTCCACGGCGCGTCGTACATGCGCGGATTGCTTTTGCTCGTGTAGATCATCGCGCCGTTGTACTTAGGCGCCGAAGTCGCGATGGCGGTCACCTGCGAAGGCATAACAATGCCCTGCAACTCCGGAATCGGATTGGTCAAATCCAGAGTCTTGACCAGCTGGCGCGTCTCCTCGAGCGGAGCCGTTTCGCGCTCCCACCGCAGCCCGAGGTTCAAGGTGATGTTCCGGGTGAGTTTGACGTCATCCTGGAAGTAGAAGCCCCACTGTTGTTGGTGCATATCCAGATTGGGGTTGATGCTCGCAAATCCGCCAGTGCCGTCGCCGCGATTGAGGACACCAAGCAGGGCCGACGCGTACATATTGCCCGACTGCGTGGGATCGTAGCCCAGGAAGGACTTGCCGGTGTCCACGGAATTGAAGTATAGGCTGCCGGGACCGGAACCGGCATTGTCCTGATCGTAGGAGTAGCGCCACTGCCATCCGACCTTCATGTGATGAATGCCACGGTCATGGGTCACGTTCACAGTCGGATTATGGGAACGGCCATGCACCAGCCACCAGTTGCCAAAGCCCGTATAGGAACTGCCATTGCCGCTGAAATTAAAGTTCGGGAAGTAGATGCCCTGCGAGGGTTGCAGCACGCTCTTGTACCACCCGTTAGGCCAGAAGCCCGCCCACACGCTATCCGGTACCTTGGCCCACTGGGAAGCGTAGTCGTCTTCCACATAGCTCGAGCCGAAGCGGAAATCCACCGTGGTTCGCGGGTTGGGCATCCACAGCACGTCCGCCGCGGCGTTCAGAGCATCCATGATGCCGCCGTTGTCCGAGGGCACAGCGATAGTGCCGCCCCAGTTGGGGTTATCCAAGCGCGTCTCAAACTTGCTGAAGCGGGCGAACACGCGCCAGTGGTCGCTGAGGTTGTAGTCCACGCGATCGGAAAAGTTGTAGTAGTTCTCCCACCACGGGTAAGCCTTCTTGAAGTTGTTCAGGCCCGACAGGTCGTCGCCGGGATTGTTCGGGGCCCATAGGTACCCCATGAGCTTCTGCGCGGCGGGATCAATCCGGTTGGGGGGAATGATATTGCCGGGGAAAGGCTGTCGAGTTACCGTGGACGTAGCCGGGTCGAACTTGGTGGTAAACGGGTCGTAGATGGTTTGCAGATTACCCTGTGGCGTTAGCGCGTGAGAGAAGTCGCCGCCCTTTTCGGCGTCGGTCGGTAAGGTCTGTTCTTTGCTGGCTGGCTGCGTGACCTTCCACTTTTCGTACACGAAAAAGTTGAACAGCTTGTTCTTGATGATGGGACTGCCGATGGCGCCGCCAAAGGTGTTCGTCCTGACGATGTTCGGGTCGCGGGTAATACGGTTCGCCAGGGCGTTCAGGGCAGGATTGCGGCCGAAATAGTAGACCGTGCCGTGATATTCGTTGGTACCCGACTTTTGCGACAGATTCAGCGTGCCGCCGGCACTGAAACCGAACTCGGAATCCATGGCGTTCTGCTGCACGGTCAATTCCTGCACCGCATCCATGGGCAGGTTATAGGAGCCGCGCGCGGAGATGTTCAGGGGCGTGCCGTCCAGCAACTGTTCGTTCTTGCCGCCCGTTGGGCCGCCAATATCCAACCCGCCGTTCGACCACATGTAGAACGGGTTGCGATGGGCGACATCCCAATACTGATTAACCACTGCCGGGTTGAGCAACGCCAGCGAGAAGGGGTTGCGCGCCAGCACCGGGAGGTTGTCCAACATCACGCCTTGCACCGTGGTGGTCATGGTCGAGGTGTTGAACTGCACTGAGCTGACCTCTTCGGTGACGTTCACTGTCTCGGTTACGGCGCCGACCGTCAACGTCGCGTTCACCGTGACGTCACCAGCCGTCAGCACCGGGATGTTCTCTTGAACAAACCTCTGGAACCCTGCGGCCTGAACTGAGACGCTATAGGTTCCGGGCTGAACGAAGTCGAACAGGTAGTGGCCGGCGGCATCCGCCTGCCTTGCGCTCTCAACGCCGGTATTCACGTTTCTCAAGGTTACGGTGGCGTTGGCTATGGCCGCCTGGCTCGGATCGGCCACAGTCCCCTGCACCCTGCCGCGAGACTCCTGCGCCGTGGCAATCCCCGCCACTAGCGCGATCAATCCCAGCCTCGAGATCACCCCGAGACAATGTGAGACCGCCCTCAGTTTCATCTTTCGTCCTTTCAGTCGCCTCGCGGTACCTAGCTTCGCTGGCGACAAAACAGCGATTTGGCAGAAACCAATTAACCCCTTGTGCACAGCAACACCGCTCTCGCTTTGCAAGTTCACGAGTGTGTCAGCAGAAAGTTTGGCGCTATTATGAGCGCGCCCCACCAGAAATGTCAATAGAGTATTGCTAAGGGTCTACTGTAAGTATGTGATTCGCCTGTGCTAATTCACACGTAATTTAGCCACTTGGGCGTGCTGGCGATTCATTTCGATCCGATTCGGTCGGCGCACGAGGGCTACTGGTGCATGGGAGACGGGGCCTCAATTAAGCGAGGGGCCAGCCAAATCGGTTCTGTGTGAGCAGCAGGGGCCGAGCAGTGCGGCGCGGACCGAAATAGAGCGCCTGTGCATCCCGACGCCAGACAGGGCTAGACCTTTTGTACGCGGCGTAACGTATACGCGGCCGGATGCATGTTGCCGTGCTCCAAGCGTTTCCAGTCGTCGGTCAAATGGATCAGCTTGCCGCTGATGTGGTTAGACCGCTCGGAAGCCAGAAACAGCGCAAGCTGAATCTGTTTTTCCGGTGAGGCACCGCCGGTGATGCGCACGTGCTCGGCTTCGTCGAGATCTTTTGTCCCTGCGCGAGGGCCGGCCTGAATGATCTCATCCGTCATACTGGTGTAGGTGCCGCCAGGCTCGAGGGCATTGGCTTGCACGTTGTGATCGCGAATTTCTTCCGCCAGCGTTTCGACGAACCGGACGACAGCCGCCTTCGAGGCAGCGAACGGGGCGAAGTTGGGGCGCGCATCCGCCGCGCCGGCGCCGCTCAATACAAGAATTTTCCCGGAGCGCCGCTCGATCATCTGCGGCAGCACCGCGCGGCAGGCGTGCATGACGCCCAGCACGTTGGTTTCGAGCACCTCCCACCATTGCTTGGGTTTTCCCTCGACGAACGAACCGATAGGACCTTGTACCGCGGCGCCCGCGATCAGCACGTGCACGCCGCCGAACACCACGCGCATGCGATCTACCGCGGCGCTGAGCTGTTCGTAGTCGCGGACGTCGGCGCGAAGGCGCAGCGCCGCTCCGCCCGCGTGCTCGATCTCGAGTTTGGTAGCGTCCAGCTCCGCCTGGCTGCGCGACAATAAGCCCACGCGCGCGCCCGCCTGCGCGAAGCCCAGAGCCAGGCGCTTGCCGATCCCGCGCCCCGCTCCGGTAATCAGTACGCCCTTCTCTTTTAGCGTCCGCAAGGGTCTATTCTACTCGTGCGTCAAAGATTCCGGTTTCCACTTTGCCGGCGCGTTTGACCTGGACGAAAATCCGGTAATTGCCAGGATTGGGAAACCCGTAAGGGAAGGAAACCTCAGGCGGCAATCCGGCAGTGTGCATGTCGTGCAT
>JBGPKX010000100.1:0-16601 GCA_041486185.1 Bryobacteraceae bacterium
TGCTCGGCCAGTACCGCGCGGGCCAGTTCGTGCGGAAAGGTCAGCCGGGAAAGCGAGACCAGCAGGTCGGCGCGCTCCCGCCATCCGGCCGGAAGGCCATCTGCGCCACCCACCAGAAACAGCAAATCCCGGCTTTCCATCCCGGCTTTTTCGACCAGGGCGGTGAACTGGCGCGAATCCATTTCGCGCCCGGCGGGATCGAGGAAGATCTTGCGGGCCGAGGGGTGGCGTGCCCATGGATCGAAGCGATCGGGCCGGATTTCCCGCATTTCGCAGGACGCGTAGCGCGCGGAACGCTCCATGAAATCGGCGGCCATGCGGTTGGCCTCGGCGTCGCGCGGCTTGCCGATGTAGTACAGAAACAGCTTCACGCGGCGGGGATGTCTACGTTCTTGGCGTTGCGCCAGAGGCGCTCGAGATCGTAATAAGCGCGGGCGCGCGGCGAGAAGATGTGGACCAGGAAATCGCCATAGTCCACCAGCACCCACTCGGCCTCCTTGTAACCCTCGACACTGATGGGGAGGTCGCCGAGCTCCTTGAGCTGGAGCCCGATCTCGTCGCCGATGGCCTGGATCTGGCGCGAATTGGCGCCCGTGCAGACGACGAAATAGTCGGTGAACGAGGTAATTCCAGTAAGGTCCAGGACTTTGATGTCGGTAGCTTTTTTCGACTCGGCCGCGCGGACTGCCGCCAGCCACAATGGAGTTTCGATTTGGGTGCGGTTTGCTCCTGTCAGAAGTGCTCCCTGAAGTTATCGTACTATAATCGGGGGAAATGTACTGGAGAGTCGCGCTGCTCGGCGCGCTGTGCACGCTGGTCCTTTGTGCGCAAACATCCCAAGATCCCGAAGTGGCTCGTGCGCAGGCGGAGCTTGCCCACACAAGATACCTGGTAGAGGCGGGCGTGGCGGCGCCGGTGGAACTGGACAAGGCACAGCAATCTGTGGCCGATGCCGAGGAACACGCACTCCTGCGACGTACGCTCTACGGCCATGATGTCACCGAAGCGGAGGCCGACGGCATGGTGGCGCTTGCCGCGCGCCGGCTGGAGCGGCGGCAACAGGAGGTAGCGAAGGGTCGCGAGCGCGTCGAGCAGGGAGTAGCGTCGCCGCTCAGCCTGACGCCTGTTCTGGAGCAGGCCGACCTCGCGCGCAAAGAGCACGATTACGCCGTGACGCGGTCCGGAGTGATCCATGAAATGGCGGAGATGGCGCGCGAAGAAGCGGAGTTGCAGGCCAAGCTCGAAAGCGCGCCCGCGGAAGCGCACACGCTCGCCGAACGCTACGACGGCAACGGCAGCTTTACCACGCGCGATTTCGAGAAGGTCAGCCGGGCGTTTGAACGGCAGTTTGCCAAGGGCCTGCCGGTAAGCGCCGACGGCCAAACGGCGCTGCATAGCGTTCTAGGTTTCAACCACCGCGGCCGCGTGGATGTCGCCGTCAATCCGGATCAACCCGAGGGCGTGTGGCTGCGGCAGTATCTGGCGGCGAATCATATTCCGTACTTCGCGTTTCGGGGGGCAGTACGCGGGAAAGCGACGGGGCCGCATATTCATATCGGGCCCATGAGCGCGCACTTGGCGCAGGGAGGCTAGGCGACTCCTGTGGCTTTTCTGTCTGACTGAGACAAAAAACCGCAGGTCTCCGCAAAGCCCGGGTAGCCCGGCGCTACAACTCCTTACTCTATGTCAAAGTCCGCCAACCGGGGCGGAGAAGCGTTTCCGGTCGAGTCCACGGCTTTTAACTCCGCCCGGTAGGCGCCGGCCGCGAGCGTACTCACCGGCAGCTTAAGGCCGACCGGAACCACGGCATTGTCGGCGCGAATTAAAGGGGCCACGTTCATCAATCCGCTGTCCTGCTTGGCTTCACCGGTCTTGCGGTCCAGCACGCGAAGCTGAATGCCAACGATGGGAGGATGCGGGCCGAGAAGAAGTGGGTCGTAGATCTCGGCGTAAATCGCGCCTGGATCCGCTTTCTTGAACCGGTTTGTTCCCGTGGGAATGATTTGCCTGCCCTGAACGACCAGTGGTTTCCGGCCGTCCAGCAATTCGGCATCGAGGCTGGACTCGCCATCGGCGACAGCATGCGTTTCTTTGCTCAGCGCCAACGCGCTCAGGGCGAATTTCTTGCCATCGTACGGATCGATGTCCAGCGGCGTTTCCAGCTTCCCGAAGCTTTCACCGCCCGCGCTGAAACCGACCTTGAGCGTGTACTTGCCCGGCGACACCTCAAACTGGTTCTCATAGTGCAGGGGCTGCTCTTTGAATGCCTCCAGTTCCTTTTTGTTTTCGAGATCCAGCTTCACCGTGTCGCTGAACTTCGCGCCAACGGTGCCATCCGGCCGGTACGCGATTCCGAGGATATTTACTTCCGAGTGGAATTTCTTCTTTACCTTCTCGAAATTAATGGCGTCCGCCGGAATTTCCATTGCCATGTTGACCCGGGCGATGTCGGGCGACGTATAGAAGAACGGCGCCAGCATGGAAGCCTTCACATTTCCGGAGGCCGATCCAGCCACGCGATTCTCCAGATCTTTCTCCACTGGATTTCCCGCCAGGAGATCCACGGGCTTGACGTTGCAGTATCCACTGCGTGCGCGGACCACGGTCCCGCCGCGATCCAACTTGACGCGCAGCGTGTGGCAGCTTCCCTCGGGAGAGTCGGAAGGCGAATAGCCAAGGATGTAGTACTCGTTCTGCTCCTTGCCGATTCTTTCCAGTCCGCCGAGCAGGTCGTTGGTATTGACGATGACGAAACCGCCGGTGCCTTCGGCCAGGGCGTAGAGGACTTCCTGATTCGAGGTGGCGCTCTGCGGAAATTGCGGAATCAGCAGGCGGGATTGATTGTAGGGATTGTTGATGTAGGGCTGCCCCGGCATGGTGCCTCCGCCGGAGGCACGACCCCCGCCACCTGCGTTGCCACCTCGGCTGCCGCCTGAGTTGCCGCCTGAGTTGCCGCCTTTGGCACCGCCTGAGTTCCCAGCCGTACCGCCGGTACCTCCTTTGCCGCCGCCTGTATTGCCACCTGTAGTGCCGCCTTTCGCACCACCGCCGGTCGCTCCGCCGCCGGTTGCTCCACCACCGCCGCCGGGACGTCCACCACCGCCACCAGCGGCTCCGCCGCCGCCACCACCAGCATGCTGTGGAACAAAGGAACTGCCAAAGGAAGAAATCGGAGCCGTTCCGGCGAAACTGAATGCGGCGCGCAGGAGACGAGCCGGCTGAACACCGGAAGGAGAGGCCATCGCCGCGGGTCCTGCAATTCCTCCACCCGCCACAAGTCCGCGAACGTCGATGGGATAGACCGCGACGTTCGATTTGTTGCACATGCTGATCACGGCCGTCAGCTCGGACCGGACTTCCTCCGTGAGCGGAAACCCCGCGGTCAGGAAAATCAGAGTCTTGCGGCCCGGCACGGTGGCTAGAATCTTCGCCATGCTGCGCAAGGCGAGCATGACGCTGCGCGCGCCAAAGTCCGCTTCGGAATTGCCCAGCTGCGGCATGCCCAGCGAAGCCACTTCGACCGTTGGCGGCGCATTAGACGAGACCGCCGATGTCTTCAAGCCGCCCACTACCTGCTTCAACCGGGCGGCGTCGGCCGTGAAGTTCTGCGCAATATGCACGCTGCCGCCGAAGTTGACGACCGCCATCAACTTGTTCGGCCCGGCGTTCGAGTCAATGAACTTCGCCGCTGCTTGCCGCGCCTGTATCTGATCGCCCGGCTCCATCGACGAGTTGTCGAAGAACAGGACAAGATAATGTTTCCCCGAGTTGGACGGGGAGTTCGGGTCGGCCTCGAAGGAAAAGCTCTTGATGGGCATTTCCTTGCTGTCTTCCCAGACGCGAAACTCTTTCGCGGTCAGATCGCGGATGTAGTTTCCCTTTTTGTCGGTCACTACCGTATCGACAAGAACCAGCTTGGTCTCAGTCCGGATTACGGGCTGGGACTCGGGCGGGGACGGGGGGTTCGTTTGCTGGGCCTGCGCGAGAGCGCCGGCCATGCACAAAATCCCTGTCAAGAACATCTTGTGGCGAAGCTGCATACTAAACCTCCATTACGGAATTTCGACAGCGCCATTCTCCGCTGACATCAGTTGTCCTTCGCTATCCCGCACAACCAGGCGGACCAGGTAGCTTCCCGGCTTGACGTCGAAACTTGTCCTTACGGTGATCCCCGAGCCCACCTTTTTTTCAAGCGTATCATCCCGCAAGCGCATCTCGATTTTCTTTTCAATTGCCGTGACGTAGTTACCATTGCGGTCGAACAGGCCGGAAACGATAGTCAAGTTGTTCTGGTTGCGCCCGTCCGCCTTTCGAAAGCGTATGTGTTTCAGGTCCAGCCGAACAAGCACGGTTACTTTAGCACTATCTTCACCGACCTTGAAGAATTGCGTGTGCAGCTCGACCGGAAGGTCGTGCATAAGTTCCCGGGAGAAGAGCGCGTCCTGGATCTCCTCTTTGGCCGTCTCGACCGGATCGTCCGGCCGCTTGGGGGCATAATAGCCGCGCCGCGCCCGCAGAGTGATCTTGTTGAGGCCCTTGATGGTCACTTTCAGGTTATGAAAGCTGCCATCCAGCTTCAGATTTTGGGGCGAGAAACCCAGCATGTAAAGATATTCCGGCCGGGCGTCCACGCGTTTGAATCCTTCATCCAGATCGTTGTTGTTATGGAAGAAGGCGCCGCCTGTCCCTTCCGCCAGTTCGGCCAGTACATCGGCCTGCCTGCGTGCGCCGTCGGACTGGAATTGCACCATAATACCCGCTGATTGCACCCCGACGTAAGATGGCGACTGGCTGGCATCGCCGCCAGGAACGATAGTGTAGAGGCCGCGCGCGTCGAGAGCATTGATGACTACGTTGGAACGGATCGCGCGATCCATGATGTCGATCTTGTCGTGCAGAACGTCATCAGGCGTAAAAAACCCCGGAGAAACAAGGATAATGCTTCGCTGCCCCGGCTTCGCGGCCAGCCGGCGCGCCGCGTCTCTCAGCACGTTCAACGAAATGCGCGTCTCGTGGTCGCCGTTATTCATCGCGCGCGCCGCAGCCGACCTCACCGACTGCTGTGCCAGCTGCAGCGAGCCTGATTTCGCCGGATCTAAACCAAGACACGCCATGGCGTCATCCGAGGCCACTTGGAACGCCTGCGTATCGTTCTTGTTCTGGATCAAGTCCGCCATGTAATACGTTACGTTGGGGCAATCGGCCGCGACGGATCCGGTAATGGGCCGCGGCTGGAGGCGAAGCAGAGTCTCCTGAAACTTGGCGCGATCGTCCGTAAAATCGAGCATCGTTTGGCCGGAAGTGGTAAAGATGGCGGCTCGGTCGTTGGGTTCCATCGAGGCTAGATGACGGCCGGCAGCATCCCGCACGCGGCCCAGATCCTCAAATCTCAAATGAACGTCGTCGAACAGATATGCGACGTAGCGCTCGGGCATGGTGAGCGCGGTGGCCTGACCCGGAGCCGCGCTCCCGGCAGCGCCATTTTCCTGCCCGGCTGCCAGCCCTCCTGATTTTTCAACTGAGAACTTCGTGATCACCTGCGGCTTGCCTTTATCGAAGAGCTGGAAGTCTTCCTGCTTGAGATTCCCAATGGCGTGCCCTTCAGCGTCGCGCACGACCACCGGCACCAAGACAAGATTGACCTTAGCCTTGAAGGTCGCCGGCGCATCGTGAGAACTCATCTCCGCCTCATTCTTGTCCGCGGGAGGCTGCGTCTCGGAGCCCTGTTGCGCAGGCGCATTTCGCAAGGCGGGAAAGAAACCCATCAGACAAGAGAGGAGGCATGGAAGGGCGCGCCTGGCCAGAAACCCGCTCAACCGGTAATTCCGTGTGGTCATGCCGCAGGCCCCGCAGTCAAAAATGCCTTCCAGTCGCCCTGGGCACCATCCCATGCGGAGAAACGCCGGTAGAGAACGCCGGCGGTGAGTGCCTTCCGACTTCACGTCATTCTACTCTTTTATTGCAGGGAGCGCTGACTGAGCGTCCACGTGCAAGATGCACCCGGGAGATCTGGCCTGGCAGCAGATGTGGATATCGAGTGACGGCAACAGTGGTGTTAGGAAATTAGCCGGGCTGGGAACTATGGAGACGTCACTTTATTTCTTGCTGTCATCAGAGCTTAACAATGGTTTGATAGAGTCACACATTGCTTTGATAGGGTCACGCATTCGCCGGGAACCAGGAATCCGTCATTGATGATGGGCAGCTATGCCAGGGAGCAGGCTTCGACACTTCTTCGGCGTATGGCATTTTGCGTGCATCAAGCCGCGCAGAATCTGAACGCGCGCTCCATTCGCGATCTTCATGCCGCCATATCGCAGTTCTCGGAATGCTTGCGGATCTTCCATGGGTTCTATCCGCAAGGGCAAGTGAAGAAGATCCGCCGCCGTTCGCAGAAGATGATGCAGTTGGCGCATGAAGTCTTGAGCCGCGAGTCGGCGCTACTTGTGATGGCAAGCGCCGGCACACCGGTTTCGTCGACGGCTCGGATGCGGATCTCACGCGAGCGGAATCAAGCGACGCAAGAACTAGTGCGCCTGATGGTCCGTTGGAAGAGGCGAAACGTCTCACGGAAATGGCGGACCAGGCTGGGACTCTAACGGCTCTTGAACGACCCACGGCGGCTGTCGATCTCGACAGCCGCCTTTAGGGAGTAACACGTGTTACTGCTTATAGAAGAGCGAGTTAGGAGCATCGACAAAATTCAGTTCCTTCGTGGGCGGGGATGCGATAGACTGGGCGGTTTATGAACGATCACACTTCAAGGAACGCGATTCCTGGCTCGCGAGAGCCCATGATCGAGTCCGCAAAGTACGAACTGAAACTTGCTTTGACGTTCGCGAAGATTTCGTCGACGGCCTATCAGGGCGGGAATCTGAAGCACGCGGCCGGCCCGCTCAAAAGCCGAAGCCGTACGGCAAAGAGCCATCGCAGACCTGGCTGCCGCTTCGATCGTTGATGAGCAGGGCGTTCAGTCCATGTTAGGCGAGCTCCAGACCGCTCTGGCCAGCCTGCCCTCGCAGTTTGACGTGAATTTCCGTGTACGGCGGGCGGGTTGAGATTGCGCGCGCCCTACGCATTGGGCCGCTGAGGATTCGGCGGGTAGCCCTTGACTAGGCTCCAGCGGCTCTTTGCATGGTCCCCAGGGAATGCGCAATGTGTTGATGCATTCTCATGTGTTCGCGCAGTTCGTCCCTTTTAATCGCAAACTTCGCTATACGGTGCTCGAGCTGTCTTCGGGCTCTCGGCTCCATGCGATCGGAGTGTTGCTGTAGCTTTCGCAGAAGCTTCAGGTGATCTCCGATGGCGCGGGCGCAGTCGCGCCGCAACCGATTGCATTCCAGACAGTTCTCGCCGTGCATCGCTCTATTCTAGCTCGCCGCGGGGGAGTCCCGGAATCCGGCCGTAACGGCGGGTTGCCGGCCAAAGCCAAGCAGGCTGGGCGCTTATCGCAGGATTCGTCGAGGGCAGCGGCAGCCAGGGACGAACCGGGGGATCCTTCGCCCTAACTCGGGCAATAATATCGTTGCCAAAATGAACGGCGGCGCGGCACTTTTGCTATCGGCGTGACAGGCCGCCCCTCTATGTTTCTGGCGAAGGGCGAGAGCGTGGACGATTCAGGAATTTGGAATCATCGCCCAGCAGCGGATGGGAGGGTGGCCGAGGGCCACCTCGAAATAGGTCTCGGATGGCCGGGCCGAGTTTGCCTCCTCCAAATAGTGCCAGGGCCACGCAAAGCATGAGGAGAAGTTCCGGTAATCCCATATCACGCATATCAGGACGTTGTTTTCAGCCTCCGTATTCCGGCACGTTCGGTGCTGTTGGTGGCTTCATTCCATCCCCATGATAGCGCTAGTCGACTCCGGCATACGCCAGAACTTTGCGGCTGCGCGACGCGATCTCGGGGCAACTAGCGCGCGGTGCTTTTCATGCGGTGCTTTGCATAGAGATAACGGGCTTACTGGCGAGCGAATCCTGTCAGCCGAATGCGCGTGCGTTTGCTCGACCGTCCGCCAGTTTAGGCGTCAATATCCATTTCAGCGTGCCCTGCGGCCTCACTTCTGCTGATTCGACGTTTATGCAGACGAGGGCGCCCTTCTTCAAGTCCAATTTAAGCGCCAGGCATCCCAATAGGAACCCGACCAGTTCACTTAACTGCGGCTCGTGCCCAGCAAGGAGCAACTCGCCGACCTCGTAGGCGCGCACCTCGCTCCAGACGGAAAGTGGGGAGGCGCCGGGCAATAGAGTATGGGTTTCGATCGGATCCCCTTTCAATCTCAGAAGCTCGGCGGCGATTTTGGCTGTCTGAAGCGCGCGGCGCAACGGACTGGTAAGAATGACACCGGGGCGCACGCCGGCTTCACGCGCGCAGACCAGCACGTTGCGCAACTTCTCTTTTCCTGGTTTGGTCAATGCACGATCGGCATCGGAGCCGCCTGGCGGGGCATCCTCCGCGATACCGTGGCGCAGCACATATACCACCATGTCTAAGACTTCGCCCGCCGCTTCGCTCCATTGGATTCACGGGCCCGGACTGTTGCGTTAATCCAGGGGGTATTGCGTATTCTCTTGATTTCCAGGTTTGAGATATGTTCCTGCAGATCGCGGAAAATGGCATCGGACGGCCTGGTTGCATCCACCGTAATGAAGGCGTATTTCTTCGCCATCACATCCAGCGCGCGAATCAGCTTCGTCTGGTACTTCACGAAGCTATCGAACATGTTGTCGCCGAAGCGGATATCCATCCCGCTCTCCCAGAAATCGAATGCGCCGCGGCCCAGCACGACCCGCGATACCAGATGCCTGACGTCGGCGCGGAGATAATACACGGCGTGCGGCACCAGCCCAAATCCGGTGACCTGCTCGATCCACCGGCGGTCCTCGCCCCTGGCGATGGCGCGGGCCATGATGGAGAAAATGTAGCGATCCGTCAAGACCACAAAGCCGGCCCGGAGAGCCGGGACGATTTGGTTCTCCAGCCTGTCGGCAAAATCCGTTGTGTAATACAAGGTCATCGTGATCGGACCCAGGGTGTTGCCTTCTTTGGCTTGTTTGATACCCTTGCCGGCCAGTGCCCCTCGCGCCATGCCAGTGTCCAGCACGGCATGGCCCTCCTGTTCGAGCCATTGCCGGAGTTTGGCGACCTGGGTGCTCCGCCCGACTGCATCCGGGCCTTCGATCACGATCAGCTTGCCGTGCAGTTCCTCGCAGTTTATGCCCGGCAGAAATTCGTTATAGAACTGCAGAGGCGGTTTCAATTGCATGCATTTCTCCTGGTTCCATGCGCAGCACACCGTTCTTCAAGCTGTCGCCCAACTCGCGGATGACGATTTCCCGCATCTGCCTCTGCTGCTTTTCAATGGAGAGCGTGGCGTCGACGATGTGAAAGCCAACCTCCTCAGCCATGGCCTCGTATTCATCCAGAATGCGGCCCTGGAAGATCCGAAAACTCTCTTCCACGTCGCGGCTTAGCTGCATATCCATGCCCGCCTCGTAGTATTTGATGGCATCGCGGCCACCGAGGATACGGCCGATGGCGACGTCCAGGGGAACGCGGAAATAAAAACTGAGATTCGGTCGCGTGGCAAACCGGTAGAGATTCCTCACCCAGCGCCGGCTGACTCCGCGCGCCACATCGCGAGCGTACGCGGTGAACGCGTAGCGGTCGGCGCACACGATGGCGCCAGCTTTCATCAAAGGGACGATGTAGCGCTCGGTGCGATCCGCGAAGTCCGTCGCGTGAATCAGGCTGAATGTGGTGGGCGTGAACATGGCCTTCTTCTTGCCCCGGCGGGTGGTCTCTCTGACCAGCGGAGAAGAATTCCATTCGCTGAAAGCGACGGCAAATCCCTGGGACCGCAGCCAGTGACTCAGGAGCGAAATCTGCGTCGATTTTCCCGAGCCGTCGATGCCTTCGACCACGATGAGCTTTCCCTTGAAACGATTCGCTGCTAAGAGTGGCATAGAGGGGAGGTTGAGTTGATTATTATAACTGCATATGCCCCGGTATGCCGCCATTGACATAGGGAGCAACTCTCTCCGCATGGAGGCGGCGGAAGTCATCCCGGGAACGCCCACAAAAATTCTTGCCTCCGAACGCCAGGTGACGCGTCTCGGCGAGAGTGTTTTCCGGACCGGAAGGGTCAGTGCGGACGCTATTGCGCTGGTTTGCAGGCTGCTCAGCGGCATGGCGCAACAGTACCGAAAGCTGGACGTGGTTGGCGTGCGGGCGGTTGCCACCAGCGCCATTCGCGACGCCGGCAATCAGGAGGAATTTCTGGCTAAGGCGTCGGAGGCGATTGCGGCGCCGGTTGAGATTATTTCCGGCCAGGAAGAGGCGCGGCTGATTCATCTGGGGGTGCAAAGCAGATGGCCTCACGTTAAAGACCGTCTGCTCATTATCGACGTCGGAGGCGGGAGCGCCGAAATCCTCCACAGCGAGTGCGGCCACATGAGAGAGGCGGTGTCGAAGCCGCTGGGCGCGGTCCGCCTGACCGAGGTGTTCTTGCAGAATGATCCTCCGGCCAGCCGCGAGCTGCACCGCATGCAGGATTACATTCAGGAAAAGCTGGCTGCCGCCGTCCGCCGGATCGGCCGCAGGCAATGGGCGCGCGTGATCGCCACCTCAGGCACCGCCTCGGCCGTGGTCTCGGCGATCAATCACGTGAATCAGTCCAAGCCGGACAAGGCCGACCGCCTGCGTGCTTCCGCCGCCCAAATCCGGCAGTTGTACGAAAAACTTTGCGCCAGCAACCTGGAGGAGCGGCAGCATATCACGGGGATCGGGCCCAAGCGCGCCGAGATTATCGTTGCGGGCACAGCCGTGCTGCTGCGCTTCCTGCAGGATCTGCAGCTCCCGTCTCTTTACTACTCGGCCGCCGGCTTGCGAGATGGCATCATCGCCGACCTGGCGATCCGCGGCGTGGGCCGCGAGCTTTCGGAGTTGGACGCGGATCAACGCCGGGTGGTCGAGACCATGGCCCGGCGCTACGGCGTTTCCTTGCCGCATGCCCGGCAAGTGGCGAACCTGGCAAACAAGCTGTTCACATCGTTACAACCGCTCCATGGTCTGCCACCGCACGTCGGCAAGCTGCTCGAGGCGGCGGCCTATTTGCACGACGTCGGCCACTACGTGAGCGAGTCGCGCCACCATAGACACTCCTACTATCTGGTGGCCAACTCCGACCTGCCGGGATTCAACAACAGCGAGCGGGAATTTATCGCGAATCTTTGCCGCTTTCACCGCAAGGCTCTGCCGGCATCCGACCATGCCAACCTGGCGGCGTTGAACAACGAGGAAAGGCGGGCGCTCATTCTGCTGACTCCTCTGCTGCGCCTGGCCGACAATCTGGACCGCAGCCACGAGGAACGCGTGGAAAGCCTCGAGTGTTCCATCCGGGACGGGCAGGTGATGCTGAAGCTGGGATCGAAGAGCGACATCGATCTCGAGCAGTGGGCGGCTGAGCGGTCCGCCGAAGCGTTTCATGAAGTCTACAGCCGTGAGATTGTTCTGGGCAGATCTAAAGCATGATGCAAGAGTACGTACGCAAGCGAGCCGCTACCTTGCTACGCAGACTGGCGTTTCGCCTGAATCGCGCGGCGAAGTTGCGCGATGCGGATTCCATTCACGATCTTCGCGTTGCGATTCGCCGATTCGAGCAGTGCCTCCGGATTTTTCACGCATTCTTTCCCAAAAGCCACCAAAAGAAAATTCGCCGGCGCTTGCGTAAGATCATGGATTTATCCGGCGGGGTCCGCAACCGGGACATTGCGCTAGATCTGTTGAGAAAGGCCGGCGTGCCCGATACCTCGGCGATTTCTGTTACGATGCTCCAGGATAGAAAGCAAGCCCAGCAAGCGTTGCTTCGCGAGTTGGATCGCTGGGGCAGGCGCGACCTGTCCAAAAAGTGGGGGGCCAGGCTGGGTCTCTGAATTATGGCGAAACATGGCGGGTTGGTCTGGAATGCTTCCAAGAGTGCCGCGGAGAATGCTTCGCTGAAATTGCCCGGGCTGGCGCAGACATACTTTCAATCTGGCCGCAGGCTCTTTCAGACAGCCCATTCCAGGGAGGCTCTGCACAAGTTCCGGCTGGAGACGAAACGTTTCCGCTACACGCTGGAGCTGTTTCGCCCGTGTTATGGCCCGAGTCTCGACCGGCGCCTCGCGGTGCTGCGAAAAATTCAAGATTTTCTGGGCGAGATCAACGATTGCGCCACAACCCAGAAACTAGTGGGAAGGGGACACAAAAAGATCTCGGCGTTTCTGGAGCGGCGCACGGCGCAGAGAGAGCGCGCCTTAAGCAGCTATTGGCGCCGAACCTTTGACGCAGCCGGGCAGGAGCGCTGGTGGACACACTATCTGGCGCGCTTTGCCCGAAAACAGGCCCGCCTGAAGTGAATATCGTCAAGGCAACCGACAAGTACGAAAGATGGCTTGGCAAGCAGATTCGACTCATCGATAAAGACCTGGAGCGCAAGCACTCCGCCATGGCCGCGGATGTCTTTCCTTTTCTGCGCGCAACTTTCTACCGCTGGATGCAACTTTGGCCGGAGGTATGCACCGATTGCGCGGGAGCGCCGCAGGTGCTGGGCGTGGGCGACCTGCACGTGGAGAACTTCGGAACGTGGCGGGATGTTGAAGGCAGGCTCGTCTGGGGCATCAACGATTTCGATGAGGCTTGGGAACTTCCTTATACGGCGGATCTGATTCGGCTGGCCGCCAGCGCTCACCTCGCGATCAAAGGAGAGCACCTGCGCATCGGCACAAAAGACGCCTGCGATGCCATACTCACCGGGTACGAAAAAGGGCTCACCTCGGGCGGCGCCGCATTTGTGCTGGAAGAACACCATCCATGGCTGCGCTCCCTGGTGACCGGATCGCTGCGGGATCCGCAGAGGTTCTGGACCAAGCTGGACGCGCTGCCAGCAGAGTCGCGTGTGCCGGAGAGCGCAGGCAAGGCCATTGAAAGGATGCTGCCGGTCCGCGGCCTGCATTATCGCGTCGTCCATCGCATCGCCGGGCTGGGCAGCCTGGGCCGGGAACGGTATGTGGCCATTGCAGAGTGCTGGAACGGCAAGATAGCGCGCGAAGCCAAAGCCCTGGCTCCATCGTCGTGCGCCTGGGCGGAAGACGTAAGATCGCGCCGCCTCCGGTATCAGGAGATTCTCGACCAGGCGATTCGCTGCCCCGATCCGTTCGTGCGCGTGAAAGGCCGCTGGATCGTGCGGCGCCTGGCGCCGGATTGCTCGCGTGTCGAGCTGGCTTCACTGCCCAAGGAACGCGATGAAACCCGTCTGCTGCAATCGATGGGATTCGAAACCGCCAATGTTCACTTGGGGTCACGCAAGGCGGCAAGATCCATCCTCAAGGACTGGCGGCAGCGGCCTCATCAATGGCTGCATCGCGCCTCCGCGGAAATGGTGCGGGTCACCACGAGAGATTGGGAGTCCTGGCGCGGACATTTCCACGCCGGGAACAGTCCGGCATAACGCGGGAGAGGACCGCTACTTCAGCTCAATGACGAGCGTCCGGTATGCCATCGACCCCGCATTCACCAGCAGCGGCGCGTCCTCGCCTTTGTTGTGCCAGATCACGTCGCCCGATTTACGCTCTTGCACGGCCTTGGCTCCCGTAGCGGAGTCGGTGCGCTCGTAGCGGCAATCGTCCAGAAATACGATCACCTGATCGGCCTGGCGGATGTAGCGCTCGCGCGCGGAACCGGGTGCGGCGGTCACCTCCATCACCCGCACGCGCGCATTCTCGAGCTTCACTTTGGAGGGCAGCGCCGCGCCGCCCAGGCTCCATACCGCGGCCAGCGTCAGAGCCGAAGAAATGGCCGCGCTGCATAGGATCGTTTTTTTCATGAATGGTCCTCTCCCCGGGGATCAAGATATCACGGCGCCCGGGCCGGATAAACGTCCTTGCGGAACCTGAGACTGTATTGACACAATATCCAGCGATATGCAATTGCGCGTGCTGGGTATCGTGCTGGCCGGCGGCAAAGGAACCCGCCTCTATCCGCTCACCAAGGAGCGCGCCAAACCCGCCGTTCCGTTTGGGGGCAAGTATCGCATCATCGACTTCGTGCTGAGCAACTTCATCAACTCCGGCATTTACTCCATCTACGTTCTGACGCAATTCCGCAGCCAGTCGCTGCTGCAGCATTTGAACGAGGGCTGGCAGTTCGGCGGACTGCTCAAGAACCAGTTCATCATCCCCGTGCCCGCGCAAATGCGGTCCGCCGATGAGACCTGGTACCAGGGAACCGCCGACGCCATCTTCCAGAACATCAACCTCATCGAGCAGGCCGATCCGCACCTGGTGGCCATTTTCGGCGCCGACCACATCTACCGCATGAACATTGCCAGCATGGTGGAGTACCACCAGCAGAAGAGCGCCCAGGTCACCGTGGCCGCCATCCCCGTAGAGAAGCGCCAGGCCTCCGAGTTCGGCGTGATTGAAGCGCGCGGCGAAGGCCGTATCGAGCGCTTTCATGAAAAGAACGCGGACGCGCCGACAATACCCGGCGATCCGGAACACGTTTACGCGTCGATGGGAAATTACATCTTCTCCACGCGGACGCTGCTACGCGAGTTGCAGGACGACGCAGCCAATGACGCCAGCTCCCACGATTTCGGCCGCGATATTCTGCCCTCGCTCGTGGGCCGGTCGGAAGTGTACGCATATAATTTCCAGTCCAACCGCATTGCCGGCGAGCGACCGGGAGCAGAGGCTTACTGGCGCGATGTCGGAACCATCGATGCCTACTACGAAGCCAACATGGACCTGCGCTCGGTCTCGCCCGCGCTCAATCTGTATAACCGCGACTGGCCGCTGCGCACCACGGGCTTCCCCGATCCTCCCGCGAAATTTACGTTCGACGACGACAACCGCCGCGGCCAGGCCATCGATTCCATCATTTCCGGCGGCTCGATCCTATCCGGCGGGGAGGTGCGCAATTCGGTGATCGGCCGCAATGTGCGCGTGCATGCCGGCGCGCTGGTTGAGGACTGCATCATTCTGGACAACTGCGATATCGGCCGGCGGGCGAGGGTGCGGCGCGCGATTCTCGACAAGAACGTGCGCGTTCCCGAGGAGGGCTCCATCGGCTACGATATCGAGCACGACCGCCGCTATCACCACGTCACCGAAAGCGGCATCGTGGTGGTGGAGGGCAACCGGTCCGCGGTCGAAGTGGCGACGGTGATGGTGTAGCGCGCCTGGCGGGATCAGGCCGAAGCCGGGGTCCGCCGCGCAGGCCGGAACCATGAGATGGCGAGGCCCGTCAGCACCACGACCACGCAGCCGATCACGTTGTACCAGAGAAACGAAATTCCCGTAAACCAAAAAGCCCAGAAGATGGCAGCTTCCCCAGCCAGCATACCGATGAATGCGCCAGTGCCCGTGACTCTCCGGAACCAGAACGCCAGCACGAACACGCCCAACAGCGATCCATAGAACAGGGATCCCAGCAGGTTGACGGCTTCAATCAGCGATCCCAGCTTCTTGGCATACTGCGCGAAGAAGACGGCGTACCCAGCCCAGAAGGCGGTGGCGAGGCGCGAAGCCCACAAGTAGTGGTGGTCGGAAGCGTTGGGCCGGACATGCCGGCGATAGACGTCGATCACGGTAACGGTGGCCAGCGAATTCACTTCGCCGGAGCTGGACGACATGGCGGCCGCGAAGATCACCGCAATCAGCAGCCCCACCACACCCGCCGGCAGATAGCTGGTCACGAACGACAGGAAGATGTAATTGGTGTCGTTGAAATTCTTCTCCCCGCGCATGTGCTGGAACAGATCGGTGCCGGCCGCGCGCGCGCCGTTGATCTCCAGCTGCGCCTGCCGGAAGCGTTCCAGGGATGCGGCGTGTTTGGCGCGATCTCCCGCGCGGCGCGCCTGGGCCAAGTCGAGCGCCGCTTCCTTGCGCTGCTCGAAAGCGTGCTCGAAGCGCGCGTCGATGGGCGCATATTGCGCGTGCGCTTCAGACGAGTGCAGTTCCTGCATGGCCACGCTCTGGAATAGCAGTGGCGGACGCTCAAACAGGAAGAACACAAACACCATGGCGCCCACGAACAGGATGAAGAACTGCATCGGGATCTTGGCCATGGCCGTGAACAGCAGGCTCAGCTTGCTTTGCGCGATGGATTTCCCGGTGAGGTAGCGCTGCACCTGCGATTGATCGCAGCCAAAATACGAGAGCGCCAGAAAACCGCCGCCGATCAACCCGCTCCACAGGTTGTACCGGTTATTCAGATCGAGCTTCAGGTCGACCGCATTCAGCTTGCCCACCGCGCCCGCGAGATAGACGGCGTCGGTGAACGACACCCCCGCCGGGAGCAGGTGGATGATCATCAGAAATCCGACAAACAGGCCAACCAGGATGATCATCATCTGTTGTACGTCCGTCCAGGTGACTGCTTTGATGCCGCCCGTAACGGTGTAGATGGTGACCAGCGCGCCCATCACGAGCGTGGTGAGGCGGTCCGGCCAGCCGAAGATCACCGAGAGCACGATGGCCGGCGCGTAGAGCGAAAGCCCCACCGCCAGTCCCCGCTGGATGAGAAACACCAGGCTCGCCAGCGCGCGCGTCTTGGTATCGAA
>JBGPKX010000101.1:0-16517 GCA_041486185.1 Bryobacteraceae bacterium
CCCGAGCGGCCGAACTCGGCGCTCATGGAATTGGTCTGCACTTTGAATTCGGCAATCGCGTCTGGTGGAGGTCCCACGACGTACGCCGCCTGGCTGACCATGTCCTCGGACATGCTGTTGTTGTCCACGCCGTCCAGCAGGTAGTTGTTCTGGTAGGGCCGCACGCCGTTCGAGCTGAAACCGCCGGTCTTTTCATCGCGCGCACCGCCAGGCGTGGGCGCTGTGCCCGCGGTGAGGACAGCCAGGCGGCTGAAATACCGGCCATTCAGCGGCAGGTCGACAATCCGCTGACTCTCCACCACCTGGCCCAGGTACGACGTGTCGGTCTGGAGCAACGGCGCCGACGCCGCTACTTCCACCGTATCGGTGACTGCGCCCACTTCGAGAGCGGCATCCACGCGAACGCGGTCCTGCACATTCACCGTAATGTCGGTGCGCACCGATTTCTTGAAGCCCGCGGCTTCCACGGTGACCGAATAGCGGCCGACCGATAGCGGCGTCACGACGTAGTTCCCCGTCGCATCGCTCGTCGTCTTGACGGCGATGCTGGTGTTAATGTTGGTCACGGTAATGCCAGCTCCGGAGATCACGGCGCCGCTAGGGTCACTGACCGTGCCGACAATGGAGCCGGTGGTGGTCTGACCCGCCAGGCGGACCAAAGACACTGTTAAGCAAAAAGCTATCGTGAGAAAGTGGAACCGACGCATTAACTATCCTCCAGTTCAGGTGATTGTACCCCAAAAGTGCTGTTTCGAAAAGCTATTTTCGGCGCGCAAGAAAGTAACCTTTTCGAAACGCGGTCGGCACGGAGTATTTGGCTCAGGCAACGTGCTTAAAAAGCTTCAAAACCAGCCTTAGGGCGCGCCGAGCCTTAGGTGCTTGTTGAAAAGCTCGAAGCAACCGCTTCCTTACGGTACGGTCGCGGCCCGGAATGGGCTTGTTACATTCAGGGCAGTTACTGAGCGGGCGCATTAACAAAGGGGTTTTCAACACGCTCTTAGAACTACGGAGAGGGCTCGGCACGGGCGGTTCACCAACTCAGCCGGGTGCTCGATTGAGCTAAGCTGTGGAAGTGCAATCGTACGCGCGGATAGGCCGGATGCTGGTGGCGGCTCTGTTGACCGCCTCTTTCACCCTCGCAGCCGACGCGACTCTACCTGATTTGGCGCCCGCCGTGCGCGCGGTTTTTCCATTGGGCGCGCGGGCCGGCGAAACGCTCGACGTCGAGTTCCTCGGCCAGCATCTCGACAGCCTCATCGAGATCGCCTTCGCGCGAAAAGATATCCGGGCGGAGGTGCTGTCGTCGGATTACTTCAGCGTGAAGACCCGCATTTCGGTTGGGCCGCACGTCCCTACGGGTCTGCACGACTATCGCGTGCGCACGGGGCGTGGCACCTACGTCGGCGTGTTTCACATCGGCTCGTTATCAGGCCAGCGGGAAATTGAGCCGAACAACGACTTGGCCCACGCGCAGAAGATTACGCTGCCGGCGATGGTCGATGGCGTCGTTGAAGCAGCCGATTACGATGTGTTCCGCTTCCACGCCGACGCCGGACAGGCGCTGGTTTTTGATCTGCTGGCGCGGCGAGCGGGGTCAACGCTTGACGGGACCCTCGGAGTTCTCGACGAGCGCGGCAACGAACTGGACTTCAACGACGACTATTACATCCACAAAGACCCGCACCTGGAGTTTAGGGTGAAGACGGCGGGCGATTACTTCATCCGCGTTGCCGGCACCGAAGAAGAAGGGTCAAAATACAGCAGCTACCGGCTGATTGCGGGCGCCGTGCCGTATGCGTGGCGCATGCTGCCTGTGGGCGCGCGGCGCGGAGCGACGAACGAATTGCGCATTGCGGGCCTCAACCTCGACAAGATCGACCGGCTGGTTTTAGGCGACGGGCTGGCCGAAGGCAAGGTCGTCTCCGCGAAGCTTGAGGAGCTGACTTTCCGCATGACGGTACCGGCATCGGTCGCAGCGGGCGCCTACGAGTTGCATGCTTTGGCAGGAACGATGGAAGCGCCGCTGACCATCCCCATTCTGGTTTCCGATCTTGAAGAGCGCCTTGCCACCCCGGCGCGGTCACGCGAGAATCCGCAGCTCGTTCAGGTTCCCGTGGCGGTTAGCGGCTCGATTGATCGTAAGCGCGCGGAGAATTTCTTTAGCTTCGAGGTGCGCGCGGGCGAGCGCCTGGCGTTCGACGTGGACTCCATGAAGCTGGGGTATCTGGACGATCCGGTCCTTGTCGTTTACACCGCGGATGGCCAGTTCGTCGCGTCCGCCGATGACCGCTTGCAGCAAAACGGCTCGCACCCACCCAATCTCGATCCTTACCTGGTGTACAAATTCGAGAAAGCCGGACGCTATGTGGCGATGATCCGCGACTCGGCGGAGCGCGGGAATCCGAATTACGTCTACCGGCTGGCGATCTTTCCGATCGAGCCGGACTTCGACATGAAGGGCCTTTCGCCGCAGGTGACGCTGTACCGCGGCAAGACCAGCCTTCTCCCCGTGCGCGTCAGGCGTTTGGGCGGATGGGATCAGCCCATTGAAGTGTGGGTCGAGGATCTTGGCTCCGGCGTCACTACCGAGCATCAGGTGGCCGAGCCGAAGGACACTATCGTGAAAGACAACTGCGCGCTCGAACGCAAACTGGACGGCACCAACGTGATGCTGCCGCTGCATGTGGCTGCCGATGCGCCGGCCGGCTTTCGCTCCATCCGGCTGCACGCGCGCGGAACCATGGACGGCAAGACCGTGGAGCACGGCGCGGAAATCCAGTATCTGTGGGAATCGGTGGGCAAGATCACCGGGCCGATTGAAGAACAGCAATTAGTCGCCGCCGTGACTGAGCTGCCGGGCGTGCTGCTGGAAACGCCCGAGAGCGTAATGTTGAGCCCCGGCAAGATCGCGCGGCTGAAGGTGCGCGTCAAGCGCTTCGATGGCGGCAAAACTCCCTTGACGCTCGAGCCTCAGCCCGCGCTCGAGGGTGTAAAATTTGAGAACAATGTCCTCGAACCGGGCGCGAGCCAGACGGAGCTGCGAATGAGCGCGACCAGGCCATTGACGGTGAAGTCGTTCCGCTTGCGCGCGGGAGAGACGGTTTCGCCGCCGATCGAGTTGAAAACGGAAATAGCGGAGGAGAGTTCCCGATGACCGCTCGCGTATCGCTCCTGTTGTTCTCGGCCGCATTGGTGGCCACGGCGGGAGAAAAGCCTAAACTCAGTTTCGTCAAAGACATCGTTCCGATCTTCACCAAGTCGGGATGCGCCAACTCGAACTGCCACGGGTCCATCCGCGGGCAGGCGGGTTTCAAGCTTTCGCTGTTTGGTTACGAGCCGGATCTCGACTACGACGCCCTGATAAAAGCTCAGGACGGGCGGCGCATCAACCGCTCCGATCCGGCCAAGAGCCTCGTCCTGCTCAAACCTACGTTCAGCGTGCCGCACGGTGGAGGCGAGCGGTTTAAAGTCGCATCGCTCGAATACGATGCCATCCTGGATTGGATTCGCGACGGCGCCACTTACGATAGCGCCGGCTCGCCGCGGCTCAAGACGCTGCGCGTGACGCCCGAAGAAATAACGCTGATCGGCATCGGCACCAAACACCAGCTCAGCGCGACCGGCACATATACCGACGGCTCGAGCGAAGATTTGACGCGCAAAGTGCAGTACATGCCCAACGACGAATCGGTGGTGGAAGTGAGCCCGTCAGGGGAAATAAAGACGATGCGCGCGGGCGAAACCGCCATCATGGTGCGCACGCTGGGCAAGGCGGTGGCGGCGCGCATCGCGGTGGTCGCTCAGCCTCCCATGGCGAATTATCCGGACGTTGCGCGCAACAACTTTGTCGACGACCTGGTGTTCGCCAAGCTGCGACGTTTGAACATTATTCCTTCGCCGCTCTCGTCGGACTACGAATTTCTGCGGCGCGTGTATCTCGACACCGTGGGCCTGCTGCCGACGCTCGATGAGACCAAGGAATTTGCCGAATCGCGCGATCCCGGCAAGCGCGCGAAACTCATCGACCAACTGCTCGCGCGTCCGGAGTTCGCGGAAGTTTGGGCCACGCGTTTCGCGGATCTCTATCGCACCGGGCTGCTCGACCAGGGCCACAAGGGCGGCCGTTTGATGTACAACTGGCTGCGCAAGTCCATTCTCGAAGACAAGCCCTACAACCAGTTCGCGGCCGAGCTGCTCACCGCCTCCGGGCAATTGAAATTCAACCCGACGGCAAACTTCTACTACATCACCGAGTTTTCCGAGCCGGAAAACATCGCAACCGACATCAGCCAGGTGTTCCTGGGCGTGCGCCTGGAGTGCGCGCGCTGCCACAACCATCCGTGGGAGAAGTGGACGCAGGACGATTTCTGGGGCTTCGCGGCGTTCTTCGGGCGCATGGGCATCAAAGATACGTACGAGAACGACGAGAGCCAGGTGCTGCTGAAGGTCAAGGGAGAGGTGATTCATCCCAAGACCAAAAAGCCCATTGGCCCCAAGTATCTCGATGGTCCGAGCGAGGTGGAGCGGCCGGATGAAGATGTTCGGGAAAAGCTGGCCGCGTGGATCACATCGCCGAATAATCCATGGTTCGCCCGCGCGATTACGAATCGGATGGTGAAGCACTACCTGGGCCGCGGGCTGGTCGAACCGGTGGACGATTTCCGCGTGACCAATCCCCCTTCCAACCAGGCGCTGCTGGATACGCTGGCCAAGGACTTCGGCGACAACGGCTACAGCTTGCGGCACATGGCGCGCGTGATTCTGAATTCGCGCGTGTATCAGTTAACCAGCGAGCCGAACGAGACCAATCGCGGCGATGCCATCAACTACTCGCGTTATTACGTGAAGCGGCTGATGGCCGAACAGCTCGCCGACTCCGTTACCGAGGTAACGGGCGTACCGGAGAAATACCCCGGGTACATGCTGGGCACCCACGCCATGGAGATCCCGCAAGGCGCGCCGTCATACTTCCTTGCCACTTTCGGACGCATGAAAGCGCGTGAAGTGATTTGCGAGCGCGATTCGCAGCCCGACATGGTGCAGGCCATGCACCTCATCAGCGGCGAGACCTTGATGCGGCAAACGACGGCCAAGGGCGGCAATCTGGATAAATGGATGGCGGATGCATCGCTGACGGATGAAGACGTAGTCCGCAAGATTTTTCTGGCCGCCGTGGTTCGCGAGCCGGACCACCGGGAGATTGAGACGGCCCTTCTGCCGCTCCAGGCCAAAGGTTCCGAATCCCGGCGGCAGGCGTTCGAGGACGTCCTCTGGACCGCCTTCAATTCGAAAGAGTTTCTGTTCAATCACTGAGGGCACACATGGATAACTTCGATCGGCGCTCGTTTTTGAAAGTCGGCTCGCTCAGCGTATTCGGCTACCTGGGATGGGGCGACGCACTGCGCCTGCGCGCGCAATCGCCGACGCCGAACGGCAAGCGAGATATTTCCATCATTCATTTGTGGCTCACCGGCGGCATGAGCCAGCTCGATACCTTCGATCCCAAGCCCGACGCCGATACGCGCTACCGCAGCCAGTTTAAGCCCATCGAGACGAAAGTTTCAGGTATCCGCGTTTCCGAGCAATTGCCGCGGACGGCTCTGCTGGCAAATAAGTTTGTGGTGATCCGCTCCATGACACACCGGCAGGCGGCACACGAAGCGGCGTGCAATCTGATTCTGAGTGGGCACGATCCGCTACCCACGATCCAGCATCCGGCGCTGCAGACCGTCATCGCCAAAGAACTTGGCCCGCGCAATGAGTTGCCGCCGGTGGTTTCGATCCCCAGCGCCACCGGAAGTTGGGAGAAGTCCGGGTTTCTCGGTCCGCAGTACAACCCGTTCAACGCAGGCAATCCCAATTCCGACAAGTTCAAAGTGCGCGACATGGACCTGCCCATGGGCGTGGACTGGTCGCGCATGGACCACCGCCGCTCATTGCTTTCCGTGGTGGACGAAAAATTCCGACGTCTGGATACCACCGGCATTACCGCCAGCATGGATGCGTATTATCAGACCGCGTTCGGCCTGATGCATTCCGCCAAGGCCAAGAAGGCGTTTGAGATTTCCGAGGAGCCGGACGCGGTACGCGAAAAATACGGGCGAACGTCACTGGGGCAGGGCGCGCTGCTGGCGCGCAGGCTGGTGGAATCCGGCGTGCGCTTCGTGACGGTGTCGCGCGGCTTCAACACCTGGGACCATCATCGCGACATCTTCCCCTTGCTGGCCAACGATTTTCTGCCGGAGCTGGACCGCGCGTTCTCGTCGCTCATCGAAGATCTCGACCAGCGCGGGCTGCTGGATACGACCCTCGTGATCCTGACCGGCGAATTCGGCCGTACGCCCGAAATCAACGCCATGGGCGGCCGCGATCACTGGCCCAACGCGTTCTCCATGGCGCTGGCCGGTGCGGGCATCACTGGCGGCCGTGTGCTCGGCGAGACTGACGAGAAGGGTATGTTCGTGAAAGACCATCCAGTGGAAGTGCCGGACCTGGTCGCGACGATCTACAAGAAACTCGGCATCGATCACAACAAAGAGTACATCAGCAACATCGGACGGCCTATCAAACTGTCGCAGGGGAAGCCGATCGATTTTCTGCTGGTCTAAGACTAGACGGGCAAAAACTCCACGATTACCTGGGGCAGGCGTGTGTAGTGTGCGCCGGTGGTGGATCGATTGTCCGCTGAGAGTTCAAATGCCGATCAAACGCGGCAGCATCTTTCTTGCTCCAAGAGCCTGCCAGCGCATCCAGATCGTGATGTAGAGCTTTCTTGTTTTCCCGCGATTTGAACGCCACGCGCTCCTCCAGGAGACGAATGACGGCTTTGTTGACGCTCGTTCGCCCAGTCCTCGCCCGGCGCAGTATGAGGCGGGCGACATGAGGCGGAAGACTCCGTATGGTTATCGCCTTCATCCCATACACTCTGACACATGCATCATCATTGATGATACGCGATGACGCAAGACCTAGTGGGGTGTCGCAACGAATTCGTAAGCATCGGAAAAAACGCTTGCTAACGCGCGGCTCAGAATTTGGTTTGCTGAGCAGCAACCGTTAGGGAGCGGTCATGCTCACGTTGTCGCTACGAGAGCCACTAGATCCGGTGGAATGCCTTCAAGATCTCGCGCATGGAGTACTGCAAGGCGATGGGACGGCCGTGGGGGCAGCTCATGGGGCAGTCCGTAGCGGCGAGCGAACCCAGCAGCCACTCCATCTTGCTCTGGTCGAGGCGCATGTTGATCTTGATCGCGGCGCGGCAGGCAATGGACGCGGCGATGGCGCGACGCACGTCATCCAGAGAAACGCCACGCAGCTCGCCCTCGGCGATTTCCAGCACCTCAAATAGCACCTTCTCGAGATCGGCAGGTCCGATGGCGGCAGGCGCGGCTTTTACGGCGATGGTACGGTTGCCGAACGGCTCCGTCTCGAAGCCCATGGATTCGAGCTCGTCGGCGATGCGCGCGTACTCGACCTGCTGCTCGGGGGTCAATTGGAGAATCAGCGGCATCAGCAGACGTTGTACTTCCACGCTCCCCGCCGCCCGCTGCTTCAGCACTTTTTCGAACAGGATGCGCTCGTGCGCCACGTGCTGGTCGATGATCCACAAGCCGTCGCGTCCGGCGGCGATGATGAAGCTGTCGTGAATCTGGCCGAGCGGCCGCAAGTCGGAAAGCGCCGAAAGAGACGCCGAGGCGGGCAGCGCCTCCGCCGGAAACTCACCGTGCGTTTCGGGCACGCGCAGGCGCAAGCCGGGAATCGTTGGCTCGGCCGTCAGCGGAATCGAGCCAGTGAAATCGAAGCGCGGCTCGGGCGCGCGCGCCGGGAGCAGGTGAAACTCGGGGGCGGCGGGGTCCAGTTGAGTAGCGTCGATCTCGGCGGCTCCGGCGGCCTCGGCCGACTGCCGCGGCGCAAACGGCAGGGGCTCGGATGGCGCATCCACCGGCGCTTCGTTCTCGATCATCTGCGAGAACTCGGAATACGGCATCTGCGCCGCGGGCTGCGCCGATGGCGTGACGCCAAACGCCGGCGCCGGACGCGACTGGATCAGCCGGCCGCGTATGGCGTCGCGCACGAAATCGTGAACGAAGGACTGGTGCCGGAACCGCACCTCGGTTTTCGATGGATGCACGTTGACGTCCACCTCTTCGTAATCGCATTCCAAAAACAGAAGCGCGAACGGAAACGCGGAGTGTGGCATCAGATTGTGATAAGCGGAGGACAGCGCATGCAACAGCAGGCGGTCGCGAATCAGCCTGCCGTTCACGAAAATGAAAATGGAATTGCGATTGGCCTTCTGCACTTGCGGGCGCGAAACGAATCCGCTCAGGCGAAATAGCTTGGTCGAAGCCTCTTCGGGCTCGCGCCGAAATTCGGCGATGGCTTCCGAAGGCGGAACCGAAGGTGGCGGCAGAAAAAACTGCTTCTCACAGTTCCCCAGTTCCACAAGTTCGTCGAGCGCGCCGCTGCCGAACACCTGGAAAACGCGCTCGCGAAGGGTGGCAACCGGCGTCACGTGCAGCAACTCGCCCGGCCCGCTCGAAAGCCGGAAGGTTTTGTCCGGATGGGCCAGGCTGTAGTGCGTCACGAGCGACGCGATGTGCGCCAGTTCGGTTTGTTCCGACCGCAGGAATTTCTTGCGCGCCGGCACGTTGAAGAAGAGATCGCGCACCGTGATGGTGGTGCCCGGCGCCAGCGCTACTTCTTCGGAACGCAGCATTTTTCCGCCGGCGATCTCGACGCGCGCACCCGTGGCCTCCTCCGCCGAGCGCGTCTCGAGCAGCAAGCGCGATACCGAAGCAATGGAGGGCAGCGCCTCGCCGCGAAACCCGAGCGTGGCGATCGACAGCAGATCCTTCACATCGCGCAGCTTGCTGGTGGCGTGCCGCTCGAAGGCCAGCATGGCATCGTCGCGCAGCATCCCGCAGCCGTCATCGGTCATGCGAATCAGCCGCCGTCCGCCATTTTCGACTTCGACGCGAAACGACGTGCCCCCCGCGTCCAGCGAATTTTCGAGGAGTTCCTTGACCACCGAAGCGGGCCGTTCAACGACTTCGCCCGCCGCGATCTTGTTGGCGACCTGGTCGGGAAGAACGCGGATGCGACCCATGGAGATGCAGGTGTTAGGTTTTAGGTGTTAGGGAACACTGTTCAGTACCGGTCGCCAAGCCGACAACCTAACACCTAGCACCTGGAACCTAGCACCTATTGTAGTTGAATTCCCCGCGCGTCCAGCAGTTCGCCGGTGCGCCGCAGCAGGTCCAGCACGGAGCGTTTGTAAGCGATGGAGTTCTGCACAACAGCCGATTCGGCGTTCACCAGCGACTGTTGAGCTTGCAGCACGAAGTAGATCTGGCTGGTGCCCAGCTCGTATTTTTTCTGCTCGGCTTCCAGATATTTCCGCCCGAGATCGAGCGCCACTTGCGCCAGCTTCACGCTGGCCTTGCTCGATTCCACCTGGGTCACGGCGTTTAAGACATCCAGCCGCACGCCCTGCTCGACGCTTCGCACCACCAGCGTGTCATGCCTCTTGGTTACGAGGGCGTCCGCCATATCGGCCGCGGCGGCGCGGTTGCGGATGGGGAGCCGCAACTGGAGGCCGAATTGATAGATCGGAAAGCCCAATCCGAACATCTGGTTGAGTGCGTCGCCCAGCCCGCCGGGAGTCACGCTCACGATCTGCGAGCCGCCGCCGAATACGTCCTCGCGCTGGAAGAAGTTGCCGCCACGCCCTTGCGCGCTATACATGCCCAGTAACTGGAGATCGGGAAGGAGGCCGTTCCTGGCGGTCCTGATCTGCAAATCGTCAACATCCAGCGTCTGGTTGGCGGCTTTGAGGTCGGGGCGGTTCAGGAGCGCTTTCTGCACCGCGCCTTCGGCGTCGAGCGCGCCGTTATCGGCCGGGACATCGGTGGTCTCGGTCAGCACGACGGGCATGGCGCGAAAAGCCGGATCGAGATCCGCGCCAATCTGCTTGCGCAGGGCGTCTTCGCGTTGTTGCAGGAAATATCGCGCTTGCGATAACGAGATCTGGGCCGTGGCGTAATTTTGCTGCGGCTGATAGATATCGAGCGGCGACATGGCGCCCAACTCCAGCTCGCGTTGCGCCCGCTTAAGGGCTTCATTGGCCAACTCCAGCGCTCTTTCCTGCACGCGCAAGTTATCGCGCGCCTGTACCAGGTCCCAATAGACATTTTCCGCGTTCTCCACCAATTGCATCACGATGTCTCTGAGTGCGTACTCGGTTACGCGCAGGCGGCTGCGCGCGGTCATGATGGGCAGCCGGTTCACGTACATGCCGCGATTTTTGATCAGCGGCTGGGCGAAATTGAACTGCAGCGCGGAGTTGATGGCCGGATTGAAATTCTGGAAGCCGCTATTGGTCGAGGTCTTGAGGCCCGAAAAGGAGACTCCGTAAGTGGCGCCGCTCGATAACGTCTGATTGTACGTGAACAACGTCGGCTGGCTCAGGGTCACGAGCGTGCTGGCGCCCTGCAGAGCGTCGCTGGCCGGCGTCTTCGATTGCGTGCTCGTGAACAGTCCGGTGGCGAACGGATCGAAGCGCGAAAAGGCGCGCGTGATGGCGTTCTGCGCCACATCCACGGTGAGCCGCGACACCGCGATATCGGTGTTGTTGGCCATCACCAGCTCGAGAAACGACTTCAGAGAAAGCTCGAGCTTCTTGCCCTCTTTCTCTTCGACGGCGAAGTCCGCGAGCCGCGCCGGCGGCTGCAGCTCCACCTTCGTGATCGGGCGTGCGAACGTTTCACGGAAATAGGACGGCTTGGGAAATGAAGAAATCTGCGCGGACATGGATGCCGCGCATAAGAGTGCACAGACCAGGAATCGGGTTAGCATTTCTCGCATATTGTCGTGGCGCCGCTCCATCACCGTCGCGGCTCGGACAGCCGTGCCGCCGGCGTAAAGCAACGCCTGCCGAGCTGCGGCCGGGAGGGAGCGGGTATGGGATCACTCATATCGGATGGCTTCGATCGGATCGAGGCGCGCGGCTTGCACGGCGGGATAAATGCCGAACAACAGGCCAATGAAGACCGAAACGCCAAACGCGATGGCGATCGACGAGGTGGTGACTACCGTCGACCACCCGGCCGCGGTGGCGATCAAGCGCGATAGCGTGAATCCGAACCCGATCCCGATCAATCCGCCCACAATCGAGATCAGCACGGCCTCCATCAAGAACTGCCGGATGATATCGCCCTGGCGGGCGCCGATGGCGCGCCGGATGCCGATCTCGCGCGTGCGCTCGAGCACCGTGGCCAGCATGATGTTCATGATGCCGATGCCACCCACCAACAGTGAAATGCCGGCGATGCAGATCATGACCACTTTGAAAATGAACTGCGTTCGCCGCCGCTCCTCCAGCAGGCCGGCCGGCACAATGACCGTAAAATCGCCCGCATCTTTGTGCGTAGCCGAGAGAATCGCGCGCACCACGTTCGCGGTTTCGACGGAATCGGTTCCGGAGACGACCTTCATGTAAATGCCGTCGATCTCATCCTTCAACCAGCTGGTGTTGTCTTCAAACCGCCGCATCACGGTATTCAGGGGCGCAACCACCAAATTATTGCGGTTCAGCGCCTGCACGCCTTCGACATCGGTATCCGTGCTCGCCTGCGGCGTCAACACGCCGATGACTTGCAGCCACACATCGTTTACCTTGACGTATTTTCCAATCGCGTCGTCGTAACCCAGCAGATTCAACTTGGCCGATTCGCCCAGCACGCACACGGGCTCGGATCGCAGGTTCTCCTGGTTCGAGAAGAAGCGGCCCGCGATCAGCTTCAGGCTGTTGATCTCCATAAAATTCGGCAGCACGCCAATCAACTGTGGCGGTTCCTGCGCCGTTTTAGGCAGCACGCGCTGCGGCTTGAAACGCTTGCGCGGCGTGATGGCTTCCAGACCCTGCACGTTTTCCGAAATGGCGCGAAAATCGCGGAACGTGAGTCCGGGGGAGATGGCGCGCATTTGTTGCAACTCGTTGCGGTCGACGGCTTCGTGCGCTTCGACAATGATATTGTTCACGCCAAGCTGATCGATGAAGCTCATCATCTGCTTTTCGGCGCCGGCCGTGATGGAGAGCATGGCCACCACCGCGCCTACGCCGAAGATCATGCCGAGCATGGTGAGCAAGCTGCGCAGCTTGTGCGCCACCAGGCTGGAAAGCCCCATGGCCAGCTCGGGGAGATATTGGGAAAGCGGATTCAGTTTACGTACCCCCCTTCTGTCCGCCACCACCGCCGGCCGGCATCCCGGGCATGCCAGCGCCCGCCTTCTTATCGCCTTTCTTGTCGCTGGGCTTGGCGGTAGGATCGGCAAGCGCGATGACTTCGCCGGGTTTGAGGCCTTCGGCGATCACCATGGTCGATTCGCTGCGCCGCGCCAGCTTTACAGGGCGCTGCTGGAAGCGCCGGCCAGTTTGGACCCACACCATCGGTTTGCCGTCCTTTTCAAAGACAGCTTGCGCCGGGATGTGAATCGCATTGGGGATTCTCTCGACGATAATTTCCACGTCTGCCAGCAAGCCGGGTCGCAGCAGAACCTGCAACTGGGAGTCTTCCTCGGGTGGCGGCGGAAGTTGAGCGCGCTCGCGTTCCTCCTCGGTGCCGACTTCGGCAGGGAGCGCGGCGGAGGCCATGTTCATGATGTCCATGCCGGGCGGGCCGCCAGGTCCAGGCGCGGGCGCGGGCATCACCGGGGCGCCACCTGCCTTCCCGCCCGCCGCCGCGGCAGGCTTGGCGACCGATGGCTGGTTGGCACTCGCCACCGTCGCAGATGTCGTTACTCCGGCGCCTCGGGCCCGCGGAGAAGGCGCACCGCCGGGGACTGCGGACATCATCAAAGGCGCTGCCGGAGCGGGGGGCGCTTTCTTGGCATTACGCGCGGCAGTTTCCATGATGCGCTTCACGTCTTCGGGCTTCGCCCCGAGTGTGCTGAGCAACTGCTGCATATCGATCGAAAACACCACATCGAATTTCTTGCCCGGGTCGCCCGAGAAGATATTGGCGCTGGCCGATCCGCTCATGCTCTTGATCTTGCCGTGGAAGCGCTTGTCGGGTACGGCGTCGAGCTGGATGGACACGTCCTGCCCCTCATGCAGGTTCGCGCGGTCAAGCTCGCCCACGCGCGCGACAACCTCGAACTCCGAGAGATCCAGCACATCGGCCACCGGCATTCCCGGCTGCAGCGTGTCACCCTCGCGGATATCGGGAACCTGCATGCCCGGAAAGAAGAAGCCTTGCCCGCGATTCTGGCGTATGGCCACCAGGCCGGTCATGGGCGAGAGCAGCTTGGTCTGCGCGATGCGCATTTTTTCGCGCTGGACGTCGATCATGCTCTTGTTGCGCTGCTCGCGCAGCAGATTGATTTGTGCCAGCGCCTGCTCGTGACGCGATTTGACGTCGCTTTCAAGCTGCTGGAGACGCCGCTTGGCTTCTTCCAGATTCAGCAGGTTCTTCTTTCGATCGATCTCAGCCAGCAACTCGTTGCGCTGCACCTCCAGCTCGGCGCGGCGCACGCCGTAGCGTGCCTTGAGCAGATTCACCTGATCCTGGCTATCGCTGATGGAGAGGTCGGCCTGCGCTTTCTTGATCTGCTCGTCGATCTGGTCGACCTCGAGCTGCGTTTCTTCCAGGCTGGCGCGCCGCTCGGAGTCGTCGAATTCGACAATCAGATCTTTCTCGTGCGACAGCGATCCGAGCGGAGCGATCTTGGTGACTTGCACGGTGCCAAAGAGATTGGGGGCTGAAAGAGTCGCTGAGCGCACGGCTCGCAGTTCGCCGCGCGAATAGGCCCGGATTACGACGTCACCGTGCAGCACCTTGGCTGTGGGTACCTGCTGCTGGCGCTCGGGCAGTTGCTTCACCACCATATAAGCGCCCCAAGCCGCGCCCAGCACGAAGAGCAAAATCAGAGATCGAATCAGAAACTTCTTCATGAAAATTGCCGGCCGTAGCGCATGGTTACGCTTGATTTGGGCGGGGACTTGCGGCTCTTTCGTCGACCCAGCCGCGAAACCTCGCGGGTCCTCCGCAAACCTCGCGACAGCACTGCGCCGCGGTGAATCAAAGCTTTTTCTTCCCCCTCTTGGCCGCTTCTTCGGGTTTTTCGAGCGTTACCAGCTCGCCCTCCTTAAGGCCCTTGAGGGCCACGATGTCCTCATCGTTGCGCCTCCCGACCTCGATGGTGCGCGTGAAAAACCGCTGGCCCTTCTGCACGTATACCGTGGGTTTGCCGTTCAACATGAAGCTGGCGCGAGCCGGGATCAGCAAAACGTTCGGCTGCTTCTCCACGATGATTTCGGCGCTGGCGCTCATGCCCGGCCGGAGGCGCGGGTCGAGGCTCTTCAACGTGGCGCGTGCGGGAAACAGTTTCTCCGGAGGAAACGTTCGGAAAACCAGTTGCGCGATGGGGCTGATCCAGTCCATTTGGGCGTTGAATTCCTTCTCGGGCACGGCATCCACACGCACGCGGACCGCCTGGCCGAGTTTCAGCTTGCCGCGGTCCACCTCTTCGAGCTTCAGTTCCACGCGCATTTCGGAGAGGTCCGGGATTTCGGCGATGGCGGCGCCGGTCCACACGCGATCTCCCTCTTTGAACGGCGGCGGCGATTGTCCGAACGAGCCGCCCGCCCGGAAATTCGGCAGAATATTCACGATGCCGTCGTTGGGCGCCCGGATCACCATCTTCGAAAGGTAACCTTTGGCGAGTTCGGTGTCGCGGATGGCTTTGTCTTTCTTCTGAGCCAGCCGCTCGATGTCGGCGGAGTGCGAAATCTGTCGCGACTGGATGGCGGTCTTGACCTGACCCAGATCGCCCTGTGCAACGGTCACATCAATCCGGTCTTTCGCGCCTTCGATCTCGGAAAGGATCTCGGCCTTGCTGGCTTCGAGCTTGGCCCGGTCGACGTTGTACTCGGACTGCATCAGGTTCATGCCGTCCATCTCGTTTTCGATCTTGTGCTGGGCCTTGGTCTGGACGATCTCGCTATCGGCGGTGCGCTGGTCGGTGCTTTTTTCGATGAGGTTCTGCTCCTGCTGCACGCCGTCGAAGGCGACGACCAGTTCACCCTTCTTGACCGGTTTGCCGGAGTCGGCCAGCTTGACGATGCGCGGGTCGGGTACCTGGGGCGCGGTCAGCAGCACCGAGCGCACGCTGCGGATCTCCCCGCGGTTTTTGACGCTGACGATGAAATCGCCACGGCGCACGCGCGCCACGGCCACGTCTACTTCGGTGGTTCCGGTGTAGTGGAAGGCCGCATATCCACCGCCGACGCATGCCAGGCCCACGACGCTCCAGATGATGATGCGCTTGCGTGTCGACAGGCGCTGGCGGCCGAGCTTCTGTTTGGGTTTCAGGTCCTTGGACATGGGCGAGTTTCTGAGGCCGGATCTACGACGGCGCCTTGCCGGTTGCCGGCCGCTCCACCGCCACCACATCGCCCGGCGAGACTCCCGCACGCACCACCGCGGCTACATGGTTCTGCAAGCCCATCTCGATTTCGCGCCGCTGCCAGCCCGAAGAAGTCTGCATGAATACAAACGGCTTCGCGCTGCCTTCGAAGAATATCGCGTTCAGAGGCGCGAGCGTGGCTTGCTTTTCGGACGCGAGCAGAATGTCCGCGCTGGCCGAAAGATCGGGGATCACGCGCGGATCGATCTGTTCAAGCTTCAGCCGGATGGGGATCTCCCGCATGTAATTGGGCCGCCAGACGCCCGGTTTGGTCATGGCGCCCACGCCCACCACGCGCGCCGGGAACTGGAATCCCGGATACGCGTCCAGGCGTGCCGTGGCTTTCGCTCCCAGCCGCATGGATTCCGCATCCACCTGGTTCACGTTCGCCATGACCACCATGGAGCTCGGATCGACGATCTGCATGAACGTCATGCCCGGCCAGATCTGATCGCCCTGCTGCACCTGCCCGAAATCGCCGCCGCGCCAGATGGTCTGCATCACCACGATGCCGTCCATGGGCGCGCGCACGATCATGCGATTCACATTCATAGTGGCGCGGTCGAGCTCGATCTTAGCCTGATCGCGCTCGATCTCGGACGCTCGGAGTTGAGCGCGCTCGGAAGCTTCGACCAAGTTGGCTTCCGCCGCGACCTGCTTGTACTGCGCCTCGGCTTCCTGGGCCGCCAGCTTCAGATCCTCCGCCTCGATAGCCGAGCGCACTTCAGCCGTTTTCAGATCGAGCAGCGCTTTATCCAAGTTCGCTTTGCTGCTATAGATCAGTTGCTTGTGCGCTTCTTGCGCGGTCGCCAGGTCCGCCTTCAGCTTCTTGACATCGGCGTCCAGTTGAATCACAGCCGTCTTGTAATCATCCAGCCGGTTCAACTGATACTGGCGGTCGAATTCGGCCACGATCTCGCCCTTTTTCACGCGGATGCCCGGCTTGGCCACCTCAACCAGCACCAGCGAAAAGTCGGAGCCGCCGCCACCGCCAGTGCCCGCGCCACCACCCCCGCCGCCGCCACCGGTACCGCCCGTGCCGAGCAGGC
>JBGPKX010000102.1:0-16433 GCA_041486185.1 Bryobacteraceae bacterium
ACACAACTACCTTTCCGGCGCAGGTATTCAAGTTGGCGAATCGGGTGTTAACGCACCTCCGGGTTTTGCCTCCAACATCCGGCCCGACGTAGTCAGCAGCAATGAGACTTTGGGAGGGGCGCCGGGCAAGACAGACGTCTTCAATGGAACTCCGTACCTGAACCCGGCCGCTTTCGTCTCTAGCCCGCTTACGGCTAACGGCACGCCTTTACGCGTCGGAACCGCGCCCAGATTCCTGCCGAATGTGCGCGGGGCGTCGCAGCTAAGCGAGAACTTCCGCATGAGCAAGCGGTTCCCTCTGTGGAAGTCCAGCGAGAGCAAGTTCCTCCAGTTCGCTATGACCTGGACCAATCCGTTCAACCGTACCAGCCGGTATTTCCAGGATCTGACCGTTGGAGACTCCAACTTCGGCCAGCTCTATGCGGGTGGTGGCGGCAAGACGCTGCAGCTCGACGCTCGCGTCGAGTTCTAGCGTTTCCGGCACACGTTTATCAGAGGCCCTGGCCGAAAGGTCAGGGCCTTTTTTCATTTGCCTCTCGGGCGGCTGGTATTCTGGGGGATATAACCCGGGCTTCCTAATGCAATCTAAAAGGTTTTTCTCTCCGCGACGGATGAAAGCGCTGCCATACTGCGCGTGCGCGCTGGCGCTGGCTTCGCTGGTTTCCTGCAGGCGCTCTGAATCATCCGCGCCCGCTCCATCGGCCACCCTGCGCCCCTTGAACCTGGTCGTCGTCACCATCGACACGTTGCGCCCCGATCATCTCCACTGCTACGGCTACCCTAAGATCGAAACCCCCGCGCTCGACGGCATCGCGCAAGCGGGCGTGCTGTTTGAAAATGCTGTTACGCCCACGCCGCTGACACCGCCTTCGCACGCCAGCATCTTCACCGGCCTCTACCCGACCAAGCATCACGTGCGCAATACCGGCGGCTTCATCCTGCAACCGTCGTCCACCACCTTGGCCACCATTCTGCAGCAGCAGGGCTGGGACACCGCCGCATTCGTCAGCTCGGCCGTTCTGAAGAAATTGTTTGGATTCAACCAGGGCTTCGCGGTTTACGACGATGAAATGCCCAAGCCCGGAAACCGCCAGGAATTTCTGGAGGATCCCGAGCGCCCCGCGGCCGTTACCGTAGATCGCGCGCTGAGCTGGTTGGGAGCTCAAAACGGGAAGCCGTATTTTCTCTGGGTCCACGTCTACGATCCGCACTTGCCCTACCGGGCCCCCGCGCCGTATCGCGAGCAGTACAAGGACCGGCCCTACGACGGCGAGATCGCCTATGCCGATCATGAACTGGGCCGACTTTTCGACGCCGTCCATAAGAAATCGCCCGCGGACAGAACGCTCATCGCCGTGCTTTCCGATCACGGCGAGAGTCTCGGCGAGCACGGCGAGTACACGCACGGCATCTTTCTCTACGATGCCACTCTGCGCGTGGCCTTCCTGATGTCGGGGCCAGGTATTCCCGCCGGTGTGCGCGTGAAGCAGCAGGCCAGAACCGTCGACTTCCTGCCCACCATCCTGGACCTGATGGGCGGTAAGCCGCCTGCGCCGGTTGAGGGCGCAAGTCTCGTGCCGTCGTTTGCCCGTCGCGACGTGCCGACTGCCATTTCCTACGCGGAGACGCTCTACCCGAAGATCAACATGGGCTGGGCCGAGTTGCGCGCCATCCGCACGAACCACTGGAAGTACATCCGGGCGCCCAAGCCGGAACTCTACGATCTCTCCCAGGACCCGGCGGAGCGCGCCAACGTGATCCAGAGCAATGCGGCTGAGGTCCAGAAATTCGAGGCGCAATTGAAAGCCGCCATCGGCACTGATGGCACTGAAAGAGTGCAGACGGAGATGGTCGATCAGCGCACCATGGACCAGTTGAAATCGCTCGGCTATCTCTCCGGATTTGCGGCCCGCGCCTACGATCTCACGGGCCAGGGAATCGATCCGAAGGATCGCGTGGGCATTTTGAAACTGCTGGCGGTGGCCGAGGATCCGGACTCGCACACGCCCGAAGCGCGACGCATCGAGCTCTTGCAACAGGCGCTCAAGGAAGATCCCACTAATCCCGACCTGTACTATCAGCTTGGCGGCAAGTTGGAAAAGAACGGCCGCCACGCCGAGGCCATGAAGCTGTACTACGCCGCCATCCAAAAAGGGATGGAGAACGGCCGGCTGCATTCGCGGATCGGCGATCTGCTCCTGCGCTCGGGCAAGAAGGACGAAGCCATCGCCGAGTATGAAAAGGCCGGGCAACTCAATCCTTCCGACGCCGAGAGCCAGACCAACCTGGCGACCGCTTATCTGGAAAAGGGGCGCATTGCCGACGCCGAGCGCGTCTTCAAGTGGACCGTGACGGCCAGCCCGTCATACGCCGCGGCTTACAACGGGCTGGGACTCATCGCCATCCAGCGGCAGGACGCCATAACCGCGCGCGGCTATTTCGAAAAGGCGGTGCAGCTCGATCCGGATTTGGTCGAGGCGCAATTAAATCTTGGGCTGATCTACAAAATGGCGGGAGACCGGGAGCACGCGCGTCAGTGCTTCGAGACGTTTCTGGCGAAAGCGTCGTCGAAACAGTACGGCGAGGTCATTCCCAAAGTGCGGGAGGCGCTGGTGGCGCTGCAGTAGATAAGCGGCTAGACTGGAAAACGAGATGGAAGAAGAAGTCGAAAGACGCTTCCAAAGAATTGAAGGGCTCCTGGCTACCGTCGCTGAGCGGCAAGCCGCTGCCGAAGAGCGCGCGAACCGCGCCGATGCCCGCATGGACCGCGTCGATGCCCGCATGGACCGCATGGACGCCCGTTCGCAGCAACTGGAAGCTCGCTTCGAAAAGCGCATGCGTGGTTTCGAAAAACTGGCGAAGATCGGTATGAAAGAGATTGTTGAGATACGGCGATTGCACCGTGAGAACGAGCACAAGATCAACGCCCTTATCGATTCGCAGCAGCGCACGGAAACGGCCTTGAGGGCGTTCCTGAAAGGCCTTGGCCGGGGCGGTAATGGTCACCAGGGTGGCCAAACGCGCTGAATACTTTTACGACTAATCGCAGGCACGTGATCCATGCTCTTCTCCTACTCCTCGCGTTGGCGCCGCTCACCGCAGCTCAGGAGCCCACTGCCGGGCCGTGTGACTCCGTCCGCAGCACCTCCTTCCGCGAGAGCGCCCGCGAGGCTCTTCAGAAACACCAGTTCAATCACGCAGCCCAGCAGTTCCAGCAGGCTTTCGACGCCTGCCCCAACCAGCCCGCGGTTCTACTAGAACTTTCAGAGGCGCAGGCGCGCCGGCGAGATTTTCCACAGGCCATCCGCGCGGCGCAACAGTTCCTCGAACGCGAGCCGGGCTCCGTTCCGGGCCGGCTGGCGCTAGCCAACGCCTACTTTATGGCGCAGCGCTTCGACGAAGCGCGCCAGCAGGTGGCTCTCGTGCTTCAGGCGGATCCGGCTCACGCCGCGGCTCTCAAGCTCAGGGGCAACATTGAATATCTGGTCGGAGAATTCGATCACGCCGAGGACACCTTTATCGGTCTGCTCGACAAGCACCCCGGCGACGAAGAAGCCGCCTACATGCTGGGCCGCATCTATTATCAGCAGGGCCGTTTCGACTATGCCATCGGGCAGTTTCAGCGCACGCTGAAAATCAACCCGCAATCCTACAAGGCCTTTGACAATCTCGGTCTCTGCTACCAGGCCTTGGGCGACGCCGAAATGGCCACCCGGCATTTCCTGACCGCGATCAAACTGGTGGACCGAGACCATCCCGACTACGACTGGGCTTATGCCAACCTGGCGAACCTGCTGCTTGAAAAAGGCGATGCCGAGCAAGCTTTCGCCGCGGCTTCGAAGGCGGCCGACCGCAATCCGCTAGCGGCGCGCAACTTTTACATCGGCGGCAAAGCCCTCTGCAAGCTGGAGAAGACCGAGCTGTGCGTGAACTGGCTGGAGCGTTCCGTCTCGCTCGACCCCAATTACCCCGATCCGCTCTACCTGCTGGCCAAAGTTTATGGCCAGTTGGGGCAGGAGCAGAAGGCGAAACAGGCCCTGGAGAAATTCCGCGAAGTGAAAGCCAAGGCGCCAGCCGTCCGCCGGTAGCTCGCAAAGCCGCCGCGCCGCGCGGTAAGATCGTCAGACAGAGAATTGGAACATGAGAGCGCCCTTTTGCGCGCTGGCAGCGCTTGTGGCTGTGGCCTTGGCCCCACTGCCAGCGCCGGCTGACAACAGTCCCGCGCTGGCGGTTGCAGTGCTTGAGAAGCGCTGCGGCCAGTGCCATGGCGAGCAGACCGCCGCGAGCGATCTTCGCCTGGTCGGGCGCGAGCCATTGTTGAAAGGCGGAAAACGCGGTCCGGCCATAAAGCCCGGGAGCCCGGCGGATAGCCTGCTATTTCAGGCGGTCTCGCACACCGGAACGCTTTCCATGCCGCCTGGCGGCCAGTTGGATCCCGTCGAAATCGAAATCCTGCGCGTCTGGATCGAAAAGGGCGCCGAATGGCCTGCGGGCGTCGCGCACGCCCGGACGAACAACTGGTGGGCCTTCCGCAAGCCGACGCGTCCCCCGGTTCCGCAGATGGCGGGTGCGGTCACGCCCATCGACGCATATCTCTTGGAAAAACTGCAGGCTGCCGGGATCACACCTGCTCCCGAGGCCGACAAACTCGCGCTGATTCGCCGCGCTTCGTTCGATCTCCACGGCTTGCCGCCGTCCCCGGAACAGGTTCGCCAGTTTCTCAACGACAATTCCGCCGATGCCTGGGAGCGGCTCATCGACTCGCTGCTGGCTTCCCCTCGCTATGGAGAAAAATGGGGCCGCCACTGGCTCGATCTGGTTCGTTACGGCGATACGGCCGGTTTCGAACAGGACCCGTACACACTCGAAGCCTGGCGCTACCGCGATTACGTCATCAAGTCGTTCAACGACGACAAACCGTACGACCGCTTCGCCAAAGAGCAAATCGCCGGCGATGACCTCTGGCCCGACAATCCCGATTCCCGCACCGGCACCGGCTATTACCGCGTGGGCACCAACCGCGACATGCTGTTCAAGGTGGAAGACATGAACCAGGTCGAAAAGCTCACCGACTATGTCGACACCACGTCGTCCGTTTTCCTAGGCCTCACGGTAGCCTGTGCGCGCTGCCACGATCACAAATTCGACCCCATCCCGCAGCGCGACTTCTATCGCATGCAGGCGATTTTCGCGCCGGCCGTCAACGATCGCGTTTTTTTGGAGTACAACGAAGCGCGCTTCTACGACATCGCCGCCAATTACCGTGAGTTCAAGCTGCGGCAGATGGGCGAAGAAATCAGCCGCATTCAGAGGCCGTATCGCGAGAAGTTGCGCGACGAAAAGATCGCCAAGCTTCCGCCGGATGTGCAGACGGCGCTGAAACTCAAGCCGGAACAGCGCTCGAGCGAGCAGCAGGCGGTGGCCGTGCAATCCGAAGAAAAAGTCAAAGTTACCGACGACGACGTGCGCGCGATTCTTTCGCAGGCCGACGCCGAACGCCTGCACTCCATCGAGAAGCGTCTGGTCTCGATGTTCGCGGGCTACAGCGCGCCGCCCATGGCCCCCGGAATCATCGACGTGGGCCGCGAAGCGCCGCGGACTTACATCGCAATCCGTGGCAATCCCAATGCGCCGGGCGACGAGGTCGGTCCGGGGTTCTTGTCGGCGCTCGGGGGCGGCGATGTACCCGATTCCCCCCTGCACGCGAAATCCACGGGCCGGCGGAAGGCCCTAGCCGATTGGCTGGCCAGTCCGGACAATCCGCTCTTCGCGCGTGTGATGGTAAATCGCATCTGGCAGTACCACTTCGGCTCCGGCCTGGTGAGGACTCCCAGCGATTTCGGTACGCGCGCCGGCGCCCCGTCGCATCCCGAGCTGCTCGACTGGCTGGCTGCCGAATTCACGGCGCGCAAATGGTCCATCAAGTCGATGCACAAGCTGATCATGATGTCGGACGCCTATCGCCGCAGCGCCAATGCAACGCCTGAGGCACGCCGGCTGGATCCCGGCAACACGCTCGTCGCGCACACGAACCGCCGCAGGCTCGAGGCGGAAGAGGTCCGCGACGCCGTGCTGCAAGCGAGCGGGAGCTTGAGCCTGAAAATGGGTGGCGCGCCCGTCGTTCCGCCGCTCGAGCCCGAGGAGCTGTACGGCATCATCGGCAAGCCTGATGCCGCCTGGGTGGTGACGCCCAATGCGGAAGAGCACACGCGGCGCAGCGTCTACCTGATTCAACGCCGCACGTTCCAGCACCCCATGTTCGCGGCATTCGACGCTCCCGATGGCGTGCTCTCGTGCTCGCGCCGCAACGAAAGCACTACGGCGCCGCAGTCGCTCGCGTTGCTGAACAGCCGCTTCATGCTGGAGCAGGCGCGCTTGCTGGCAGAGAAAGTCACCACTGTCGATGATGCCTGGCGCCGCATTTTGGATCGCGATCCGACGCCCGAAGAACGCCATGGGGCCGAGGAATTCATCGAGAAGCAGACCGCGCGGCTGGGCTCAAAGTCCGCCGCCTTCGCCGAACTGGCGCGCGGTCTGTTGAACACCAACGAATTTCTCTACGTGGATTGAGGAGACAGGCGATGACGCGAAGAGAGATGTTGCTCAAGGCCGGGCAGGGATTTGGCGCGGTTGTTCTGGCCAGCCTGCTCGAGGCCGCGGAATCCAATCCGCTGGCGCCCAAGCCGCCGCAAGTGCCGGCCAAGGCCAAGAGCGTCATTTATCTTTTCATGCATGGCGGCGTGAGCCACGTCGACACTTTCGACCCCAAGCCCGAGCTGGCACGCCATAACGGGCAACCGCTCTCGGTCGAGCTGGCCAAGACCATCAAGACCAGCTTCATTCACGATCCGACCAAGGCTATCCTCCGCGGCAGCCCGTGGACCTTCCGGCCCGGCGGAAAGTGCGGGACGCCGGTTTCCGATCTGTTCCCTCGGGTGCGCGAGCGCATGGACGACATCGCCGTCATTCGCAGCTGCTTCGGCGACGTGTTCGATCATGCGCCGGCGATTTATCTGCGCAATTCCGGCTCGCAGTTTCCGGGGCGGCCGTGCCTGGGTTCCTGGGTCGTCTACGGCCTCGGAACGGAGAACCAGAACCTGCCGTCATTTGTGGTGATGTCGGATGGCTCAACCAAGTCCGGCCCACCCGCGTACAGCGCGGGCTTTCTGCCCGCCGTTTATCAGGGCACGGTGTTTCGCGGCGGCGACGATCCCATCCTCTACTTGCGCAATCCCGAAGGCATCTCGGGGGAAACGCAGCGCGACACCCTGAACTTCATCGGCAAGCTCGACCGCATGCACGATGCCGCGCGCCCAGGCGATTCCACGCTTGAAGCGCGCATTGCTTCGTACGAGCTCGCGTTTCGCATGCAAAGCGCCGCGCCCGAAGCCGTCGATTTCGCCAAGGAAACTCCGGCCACGCGCAAGCTCTACGGCCTCGACGAAAATCGCACCGCCGATTTCGGCCGCAAGTGTCTGCTGGCCCGCAGGCTTGTCGAACGCGGCGTGCGCTTCGTTCAGATCTATTCCGGGACCAACGTCGGTGACGATTGGGACGCCGCTCACGAAGATCTGGTCGGGTCGCACGAGAAAATGGCCGGCAAGATCGATCAGCCCATCGCCGCGTTGCTGGAAGACCTGAAGGCGCGCGGACTGCTCGATTCCACGCTCGTCGTCTGGAGCGGAGAATTCGGCCGCACGCCGCTCTCGCAAGGCAAGAACGGCCGGGATCATCACCCATACGGATTCACCATGTGGATGGCCGGCGCCGGCATCAAGGGCGGGCAAGCGCTGGGGTCGACCGATGAATTCGGCGTACAAGCCGTAGACATGCGTGTCGATGCCCACGACGTCAACGCCACGCTGCTTCGCCTCGTCGGCCTCGACCACGAAAAACTCACCTATTTCTACCAGGGCCGCGATCAGCGGCTCACCGACGTTCACGGGCAGAACGAATTCACCAGGAAGCTGCTCGCCTAGACACACGCCTCAAAGCGCGTAATACATCGGCACCAGAGCCCGTCAGGGAAGCCCAAACAAATCTCAGAAATTCTGGGAAGCCGAACTTGTCCGGCCCGCCCTGTGCTGGCGCAATTTTCAAGCGCAACGAGGTTAAGAAAGAGCCCCGTTCCGCCGATCAACAGAGTGCATGGTCCGCTATCGGGACATCTCCATCCGGCGTAAGCTGCTGTTAATAAACGTCTTCACCACGGGCATCGCGCTCGTTCTGGCTTGCACTGCTTTCATCACTTATGAGCGGCTGCGCTTCCAAGACGACGTCAGCCGCCAGTTGAGCACGGTCGCCGACCTGATCGGGACCAACGCCCGGCAGGCGCTCGCGGCCGAAGACCGCGTGGCCGGGGAGGAGGTCCTGCGCGGACTGACTGCCGAACCGCGCATTCTTGCGGCCTGCCTCTATCGTGCCAACAGCCGTGTGCTGGCGTGTTACGCGCGCGATCGCGGCGCCGACGGCATTTTCCCCGCCGCGGTTACGGCAGCAGGCATTCAGTCGCCGAACGGCGATCTGCTGCTTTCACGGCCCATTCTCGCGCAGAATCGGCCCGTCGGCGCTATGTGGCTGCGCTTCGACGGCCGCGTTTCCCTGGGCACACTGCGTCACGAAATCGGTCTGGTAAACCTGGCGGTGGCGGTCTGCTTCATCATTGCGGTGCTGGTCTCCTCGAAGCTACAGCGAATCATATCGGCGCCGGTGCTATCGCTTGCGCGGACGGCGGCGGAGGTTGCGGCGGGCCGGAACTATTCCATCCGGGCGGAGAAATCCGGGGAAGATGAGCTGGGCCATCTGGTGGACGCCTTCAACGAAATGCTGTCCAGGCTGGGCGAGCATGCGGCTGAGCTGCGCTCCATCTACGATTCCGCTATCGAAGCCATCGTAACCGTCACCAGCGATGGTTCCATCACCTCGTGGAACAGAGGAGCCGAAATCCTATTCGGTGCGAGCGAGCGCGACGTGGTGGGACGGGCGCTCACGCGTTTCCTGGCTGAGAGCGCGCGGCAAACTTACGCCGACGAACTGGCCCGTGTGCGCCTGCTTGGCGCCGCCGGGAAGTTGCTCGAGCTGGTGGGATTGAGAAGCGACGGCGCGATATTCTCGCTCGAGCTGACGATCGCGAAATGGAAGACGAAACAAGGCACGTTCTATACCAGCTTCATGCGCGACACGAGCGAGCGCCAGCTGCTCGAATCGCAACTCGCGCAGGCGCACAAGCTTGAATCCATCGGCCAGCTTGCGGCGGGCGTAGCCCACGAGATCAACACGCCCATCCAGTACATGGGCGATAACACGCGATTTCTCGATGAATCCTTCCGCAACCTGGACCGGGTGCTTACGAGCTACGGCACCGTCGTCGAGGCGGCGGAAACAGCCGGCCTTCTTCCGGAAGCGGTCCGGCAGGCGCGCCAAGCGGCCGAGGAGGCCGATCTGGCATATCTGCACGACGAGATCCCGCGGGCCATCGAGCAATCCGGCGAAGGCATCGAGCGCGTGGCCACCATCGTAAAGGCCATGAAGGAGTTCTCGCACCCTGGCTCGGCTGAGATGAAAGCCATCGACCTGAATCACGCCATCGAAAGCACCCTGACGATTTCGCGCAACGAGTGGAAGTATGTCGCCGATGCGGTCACGGAGTTCGATGCGCATTTGCCGGTAGTACGCTGCCTGCCCGGCGAATTCAATCAGGTGATCCTGAATCTGGTCGTGAACGCCGCGCACGCCATTGCCGACGCGAAAACACGCGGTACGGAAAAGGGCCGCATCACGGTCGCCACGCGCCGTGACGGCGACTGGGCCGAGGTCCGCATCCGCGATACCGGCACGGGGATCCCGGCGGCGGTGCGCGGCCGCATCTTCACGCCATTCTTCACGACTAAAGAGGTCGGCCGCGGGACCGGCCAGGGCCTGGCCATCGCGCACACCGTGGTGGTGAAAAAGCACGGTGGCACGCTCGATTTCGAGACCCGGGAAGGCCAGGGCACCACCTTCATCATCCGGCTGCCTATCGACGGCGTGCCGCCCAAGCCATCATGAGCCTCCGCATCCTGTTCGTCGACGATGAACCGTACCTCCTCGACGGGTTGCGGCGCGCGCTCCGGCCTTTATGCAAGGAGTGGAACCCGGCCTTTGCATTGGGCGGGGAAGAAGCTCTCTCGGCGCTGGCGCAGGAGGCCTTCGACGTCATCGTGACCGATATGCGCATGCCCGGCATGGATGGAGCCGCGCTGCTGCACGAGGTCGTGCGGCGCTACCCGAACATGCTGCGCCTCGTGCTCTCGGGCCAGTCGGATCTCGAGTCGGTGGTCAAGTCCGCCGGAGTGACGCACCAATATCTTTCCAAGCCTTGCTCCATCGAAGCATTGAAAGATGCCGTCAACCGGGCGGTTTCACTCCATCAACTGCTCGGCGATCCCTCGCTCAAGCAGGTGCTGTCGCAGATGCGTTCGATTCCCAGCGTGCCGCCGCTCTATGTCGAGCTGACCAACTGTCTGCAGTCGAAAGACGCGTCTATCGAGAGGGCCGGCGCGATCATCCAGAAGGACATGGGCATGACCGCCAAAGTTCTCCAGTTGGCTAACGCGGTTTTGCCCGGCGCGCCAGGGCAAATCGGAGGCGCGTCGGAAGCAGTGATCTATCTGGGGCTCGACACGATTCGCGCCCTGTTACTCACGCTGCATGCCTTCTCGGAGTTCCAGCCGGCCAGCGCCTCGAATTTCTCGATGCAATCTTTGTGGCGGTACAGTCTGGCCACCGGCGCAATGGCCGAGCGTGTCGTCCAGTCCCTGCCGGCGGCCGCCGGAGCGCACGGCCACATGCGCATGGTCGGCCTGCTGCACGATGTCGGGCGGCTGGTGCTCGCGTCGAACCTGCCGGAAAACTTCGAGCTGGCGTACCAGTTGGCTCTCGAGAAACGGATCACCCACTCGGAGGCCGAGCGCGAGGTGTTCGGCACCACGCATGCCGAAGTCGGCGCCTACCTTTTGGGGCTGTGGGGCCTGCCGGAAACGATTGTCGAAGCGGTCGCCTACCATCACTCGCCGGCCAGGTGTCCCCATCCGGGCTCGGCCATGCTGACTTCGCTGCACGTGGCCAGTGTTCTAGCCTCCGCCGCACTTGGCTACGATGCGGCATCCCGCTGCGCCGAGCCCGACCTCGCATACCTTGCCAGCGTGGACATGGCCGGTCGTCTGCCCGAGTGGCGCGAGCTGTGCCGCCAGACCGCGGTTGAGGACGTGGCCTGTGCCTGAGAAGATCCTTTGCGTGGATGACGAGCTAAACATTCTGCTGGCTCTGCAACGGCAACTGCGCAAGCAGTTCCACGTGGAAAGCGCGCTCGGAGCCGAGAAGGCGCTGGCGGCCATCGAGCGGGAAGGTCCCTTTGCCGTGATCGTGTCGGACCTGCAGATGCCCGGGATGAACGGGCTGGAACTGCTCTCAAAAGTGAAAGACTCTTCGCCGGATACGGTGCGCATCATGCTGACGGGCCAGGCGGATTTGACGACGGCCATTGCAGCCGTCAATGAAGGCAGCATCTTCCGCTTCCTCACCAAGCCATGCTCGGCGGAAGAGCTGGAGGCGACGCTGTATGCGGCGGTCGACCAATACCGGCTGATCACCGCCGAACGCCACCTGCTTGAGAATACACTGCACGGCAGCGTCAAAGTGCTTACCGAAGTCCTCAGCCTGGTCCACCCGGCCGCCTTCAGCCGCGCCACGCGCATTCACCGTTACGTCCACCACATGGCCATCGAGCTTGAGCTGAGCAATATCTGGCAATACGACGTGGCGGCGATGCTGTCGCAGATCGGCTGCATCACCATGGAACCCGGCGCGCTCGACCGCATCTACATGGGCGAAGAACTTTCCGATGAGGAGATGAAAATGTTCGCCGCGCATCCGGCGGCGGGCGGGGAACTGCTGGCTCACATCCCGCGGCTCGAGCCGGTGGCAAAGATGATCGCCGGCCAGAATCTCGCGTACGGGCAGCAGCCGGACGCGCCCGCGCCCCACCCGCCGGATGCCGTCGCCGTGGGCATGCAGTTATTGAAGGCCAGTATCGATTTCGACCATCTGCTTACGGGTGGCCGCTCGCACGACGAGGCGCTCGGCCAGATGCGCGCGCATGCCATGTATTACTCACCGGCTTGTCTGGATGCTCTGGCGACGTTCGTGCCGCCCGAAGGCGGCATGGAAGTGCGCGTTCTCAAGTCGGCGGAGTTGCGCCCGGCCATGGTTGTGGATCAGGATGTTCGCGCGAAGAATGGCTTGCTCTTGCTGGCCAGGGGGCAGGAGGTGACGCCTTCGGTTCTCGGCCGTCTCAGGTCTTTTGCCGCCAAATTCGGTATCGCCGAGCCCGTCCGCGTGTTGGTGGGCAAACCTGAGAGCGTTCCATCGCCCGCGGCGTAAGCGGCGAAGTCCGCGCCTGGCCCTTCGCTCACTTCATTACTTGCAGCACGAACGATTCCGTCACGGTGTGCCCTTGGGCATCTTCGGCGGTCAAAGTGTAGCGTGTCTGCCGGTCGGCCACTATTTCAAAGCACCGGCTGGTTGAGGGCCAAACGCGCTCCACGGCCGGATCGAGCCGCACCGTTTTAGCATTGACCACGCCGTAACAGACCAGGGTCTTCTCGCCGCGGCGAACCATTCCGGGTGAAGCGTAGAAACTCAAAATCTTGAGGCGGCCGCCACCGTAAAGCGAGGTGATCTCGCGGTCGAATCTGGCCTTTTGCGCCGCGGCTGCCTGCTCCATGCGCCGGTTATCGTGCCAGCGCGAAGCAAATACCCACGCAACGTAGAGGACTGCGATTACCAGCCCCGCCGTGGTATAGGGCAGCATCCTCCGAATCCGGTGCATCAAAATGTTCCCGGCCGGCATCCTTTCCTTATTATCCAGTGAAACAATCAGATGTTATGGAAAAGCCGACCTTCGATCCGGGCCTGACCCAGAAATACACCGGCACGATACGCCGTACGATCAACAAGAAAGGCGCGTTTAATGTACATCGCCGCGGTAGCACGTGGCGCGACGTAAACGCCTACCTCCATCTCATCAACGTGCCCTGGCCGGTGTTCCTGGCCATCATTTTTGTGGCATACCTGGCGGTAAATACGCTGTTCGCGCTGCTGTACTATTCGCTCGGCCCCAACCAACTGCAAGGCGCCGATGCCCCGACGGAGTTCGCTCATTTTCTCAATTCTTTCTTCTTCAGCGCGCACACGCTCACCACCGTCGGCTACGGCAGCATCTCGCCCAAGGGAACGGCCGCGAACATTGTGGCAGCCACCGAGGCCATGGTGGGGCTAATGGGCTTCGCGCTGGCCACCGGGCTTCTGTTCGGGCGCGTTTCGCGGCCCTCGGCCCGCATCGGCTACAGCGAAAAAATGGTTGTGTCGCCCTATCTGGACGGAACGAGCCTCCAGTTTCGCGTGGTCAACCAGCGCGCCAATAATCTGATGGAGCTCGAAGCTAAAGTGCTTTTTATGACCGTGGAGGGTCCGCCGGGGCGGATGCGGCGGGATTACAAAGTGCTCAAGCTCGAACGACACAACGTACTCTTCTTTCCCCTGACGTGGACCATCGTGCACCCCATCGATGAGCACAGCCCGCTGTACGGGAAAATGGTCGAGGATCTGGAACGGGTACAGGCCGAGTTTCTGATCCTCATTAAGGGTTTTGACGATACCTTCAGCCAGACCGTGCACTCCCGGTACTCGTACCGGTACGACGAGATTGTGTGGGGCGCGCGTTTCGTGCCCGCGTTTGACACCGATTCCGAGGGCGGTCTTGTACTCGAGGTGGACAAGGTGGGAGCGCTGGCGCCCGCGGACAGCAATGCCTGAGATCGAGCGCTGTCCAGCTCGGTAAATCGGCTCGGTAGATCGCGCCTCCGAGCCAAGCGCGTGAGCGAGTGGAGAATTCACTTCGGCAGCGCGAACGCTACGTAGCTTCCACCCGAAGGCCGTCCCGATTTTCCGCCGCCCGCGGCGATCACCACGAACTGGCGGCCATCCACTTCGTAGGTAGCGGGAGTGGCGTTGCCACCCGCCGGCAGTGTCATCTCCCACAGAAGCTTTCCGCTGGCTTTGTCGAACGCGTGGAACTTCCGGTCGTGATCGGTAGCGCCGATGAACAGCAGGCCGCCCGCGGTGACCACGGGCCCGCCGTAATTCTCGCTGCCCGTGTTGCGGATGCCCTTGGCCACCAGTTCGGGAAATTCGCCGAACGGAATCTTCCACGCGATCTCGCCCGTGTCCAGGTTGATGGCGTTCAACGTGCCCCACGGAGGCTCGACCGCCGGATAGCCTTCCGGATCGAGAAACTTGTTGTAGCCATCGCTGGTGTACTTCAACCCGAACGGCCACGGGCTTCCCGATACGCGCGCTTCGACCGCGCTATCCTCGCCGGTAAGCAGAAAGCCTACAAGCGCGCGCATCTCTTGTCTCGACAGTTGCGCGAACGCCGGCATGCGGCCGCGGCCTTCGCGCGTGAGTGTGCGGATCTCCGGCTCGGAATACTTGTCGCCAATGTCTACGAGCGACGGAAAATCGGGCGGGCTGCCGCGCAGGTCCTGCCGGTGACAGTTGGCGCAATTGGCCAGATAGAGTTCCCGGCCGCTGGTGTGCCCTTCAGTCTTCGGCCGCTCGACCAGCCGCAAGATCCAGGCCATTTCATTCGCGTTCACATACAGCATCCCGGTCGCGGGGTCGAAGGCCGCGCCGCCCCACTCGCCGCCGCCATCGAATCCGGGAAAAACGACCGTGCCTTCAAAACTCGGCGGCACGAACTGGCCGGCGCTGCGTATTTTCCGAAACTGAGCCAGGGCGGCCTCGTGCGCTTCGGGTGTGCGGCGCGTCAGCATGTCCTCGGTGAGCGCCTGCCGCGCGAACGGCGGCGGCTTCAGCGGGAACGGCTGCGTGGCCGCGGTCACTTCGCCATCGACCTCGGAACGCTGGACCTCGCGGTATTCGATGGGAAACAGCGGCTTGCCCGTCTCGCGCGCGAACGCAAAAACGACACCCGCTTTGGTGATTTGCGCCACCGCGTCCACTAGCTTGCCGTTCCGTTTCACGGTGACCAGGTTCGGAGGCGCCGGAAAATCGCGGTCCCAAAGATCGTGCTTCACAGCCTGGAAATGCCAGACGCGCTCGCCGGTCGCGGCCCTGAGACAGATGAGCGAATTTGCGAACAGGTCGTCGCCGATGCGGTTCGAGCCGTAGAAATCGAACGCCGCCGATCCGGTCGGTGCGAAAACCAGCCCGCGCTTTTCATCCACGCTCATACCGGCCCAGTTATTGGCCGAGCCGCTGTACTTCCAGGCGTCTTTGGGCCAGGTGTCGTAGCCGAATTCGCCGGGATGCGGGATGGTATGGAAGGTCCAGCGCATTTTGCCGGTGCGCACATCGTAGGCGCGGATGTCGCCTGGCGGCGCGGGCAGGTCTTCACTCATGATGCCGCCGAGGATCAGCAGGTCCTGGTAGACCACGCCGGGAGTCGTGAGGGAGATCGAAATGTCGCGGGGATCGCGTCCCAGGCCCTCGCGCAGGTCGATGCGTCCGGCATCACCGAAGGCCTTTAGAAGCGCGCCTGTGCGTGCGTCGAGCGCGTATAGATAATGCCGGGAACCCACAAAGATGCGCTGATCGTGCCCGTCTTCCCAGTACGTCAAGCCGCGGTTGCGCACCGCGTGCGTGACCTTGGCGCCATCGTTGGGATCGAAGCTCCAAAGCAGCTTGCCGGAAGCGGCGTCAAGCGCAATCAAGCGCAGCTTCGGCGTGGTAGCGAATAGCGTGCCATGCACGATGATCGGATTGCACTGCATCTCCGAGCCCTCGAAAGCATCGCCGGTGTCAAACGTCCAGGCCACTTGAAGCTTTTGAACATTCTCACGATTGATCTGGTCGAGGTTGGAGTAGCGGATGTTCTCCGCGCCTCCCCCGTAGACTTTCCAATCGCGATAGCCCGCTTTGGGGATGTGGCGCTGCGCGATGGCAGCGTGTGTCAGTAGCAGCGCGCCGGTCAGCAGAAATGCGGCATGGGATTTCATCTCTGTCTGTATGATGAACTTCCACTATACAGGACGGTGGCCCGGCTCTTGTGCGGTGTAGCGAGTTCCGGGGAGGTACTTCGCACTACGGACATTTGTAGCGCAGGGCTACCCGGTTTTTGGGGAGACCTGTGGCTTGTTGGCTCAGTCGGACAGAAAAGCCGCAGGCTCCCGCAAGCTGCGCGTGATCCTGCGCTACGAGGCACAACCTGTGCCACGCCGCGGTTCGACAGAACGCTTCGCCCCCAGTTGCCCGGCGCGCGCTACTCCGTCCTCAGTGCCTGCAGTGGATCTCCAGTTGCGGCCCTCCATGCCGGGCGAGCGCTCGCAACCGCTCCGATAGCCAGCAGCAAGAGGCCCGCGCCCAGGTAAGCA
>JBGPKX010000103.1:0-16271 GCA_041486185.1 Bryobacteraceae bacterium
CGAGTAGCGGCCGCCGATGCTGGGCAAGCCGAAGAGCACGTGCCGGAAGTGATCCGCTTCCGCCACTTGCTGCATCTTCGAGCCGGGGTCGGTGATGGCGATGAAGCGGCTGCCGTCGCGCCCGGCGCGCTCGAAGAAATACTGCTTGAAGATATTCGGCTCGAGCGTGCTGCCGGACTTGCTGGAGACGATGAACAACGTCTTGTTGGGATCGACGCCGGACTCCACCGCACGGATCTGCGCCGGGTCGGTTGAATCGAGAACGTGCAGGCGTGGAAAACCGCTGGCCGAACCGAAGGTCCGCGACATGACTTCCGGCGCGAGACTCGATCCGCCCATTCCCAGCAGCAGGACGTCCTTAAACCCGGCTGACTTGATCTCCGCCGCGATCTCTTCCAGATGGTGTGCGTGCGCAATCTGATCTTCGGTGATGTTAAGCCACCCGAGCCAGCTGCTTTCGTCTTTGCCGGCCCACAATGACGCATCGCGGCTCCACAGGCGACGCACTTTGCCGGTCGTCTGCCAGTCCTCGAGCGAGGCTTTCACCGCGGCGCGCGCCTCTTCGGGCAATGTATACGTCTGGCCCGTCAGTTTCGGCTTGAAGCCGACCTTGCACCGCGCATCCAGGGCATTCAGAAGCTTGTCGAACGCATCCGAGAAGATTTTGAGGCCATCGGTCGTTAGCTTGTCCGTGACTTCTTTCAGAGATATGCCCAGTTTGGGCAGGCTCTCGAGAACGTCGTATGCAGCTTCCAGCTCTTCGTCCAGGCTGTTGCGCAAGCGGCCGTGATCGCGGAATGCATCGAACGTGGAAGGTGGCATGGTATTGATGGTTTCATTGCCGATCAGCTCTTCCACATAGAGAACGTCGCGGTACTGCGGATTCTTGGTGCTCGTGCTGGCCCAGAGCAACCGCTGCCGCAGCGCTCCTTTGGATTCGAGCGCCTGCCACCTTGGGCTCTTGACCAGATCCTTATAACGCTGGTAGGCCAGCTTGGCGTTGGCAATGGCCACTTTGCCTAGGAGCGCGTGTCCCTGTGGTTTGGACGCCAGCATGGGATCCAACGCGGCATCAATACGACTGACGAAGAAACTGGCCACGCTGCCCACGCGGGCGACGCCGACGCTCGCGACGCGCTGCTCGAGGCCCGCCATGAAGGCCTCGGCTACGCGCTCGTACATGTCGACCGCGAACAGCAGCGTCACGTTGATGTTGATTCCCTCGGAGATGAGCTGCCGGATTGCCGGGATGCCTTCCTCGGATCCTGGCACTTTGATCATCACGTTGGGCCGGTTGACCAGCTTCCAAAGCCGGCGGGCCTCATCGATGCTGCCCTGCGTGTTGCGCCCCAGATAAGGCGACACCTCCAGGCTGACGTAACCATCGCCGCCCTTGGTCTGGTCGTAGATGGGGCGCAGAATGTCCGCTGTGTCCTGGATGTCGGGAACGGCCAGGCGTTCGAAGATCGCAGCGGCATCCTTCACCCCCTCCTTCTCGAACTGCTGGAGCAGCGCGGCGTAATCGTTACTGCCGGTGATGGCTTTTTCAAAAATGGCGGGGTTCGAGGTGACGCCGCGCAGGCCGTCCTCCACGATGTGTTGCTGCAACTCGCCGCTCGAGATCAGGCCACGGCGAATGTAGTCCAACCAGAACGACTGGCCGTAATTCAACAGCTCCTTCAGTGGGTTCATTGAGTACTCCTTGAATTGCGCTGGGCCTCGAGCTGGCGGCTAGTCATGCGGGTGAGTACGCATGCTCGCGGCCGGGTGAGCGGTTCCGCTCTTCTTCGATGCTCAGATGCACCGCAGGGTTGCAACTCCTGTTCCAATTGGAACACGGGCCGGTGCGTTCTCTTACTTCGGCCTCAGATAGCGGTCGAAGAACGCCATCATTCGCTGTTCGGCGCGCTCTGCGTCGACGCCTTTGAAGCCGTGATCGGCGCCCTCGATGGTTTCGAGTTCCGCCTCGACGCCGGCCGCCAATAGGCGATCGACGATCCAGACCGATTGCTCATAGGAGACGTAGCGATCCTTGGTTCCCTGAATGGCCAGTGTGGGAGCCGCGTCTGGCGTGACCCAGTTCAACGGGCTGGCTTTGATATGCGTGAGTCGCGCGTGATTCAAGTCACCACCGAGAAACAGGGGCAGGACCTCGGCCGCGTCCACGCTTTTGCCATAGGACTTCGTGAAGTCCGAAGGCCCATAATAATCCACAACGCACGATACGCGGCTGGACTGGCTGCGATTGGGTCCATCGCCCTCGAATTGCGGCATGCCTCCGGTCAGCCCGAGAAACAATGCCAGGTGACCTCCGGCCGAGCCCCCGGTGACGCCGATGCGATCCGGATCGATTCCCAGACGCGTGGCATTTGCGCGAAGGTAGCGTACGGCGGCTTTGACGTCGTGTACGGCTGCGGGGAACGGCGCGGCCGGCGCCAGGCGGTAGTCCACGGTGGCGGCCACATAGCCATGCTGCGCGAGGCGAATGCACTGCGCCAGATACCCTTTGCGCGAGCCTGCGCGGAAACCGCCACCGTGAATGCAGACGACAGCGGGATGCACCTGGCCCGTGTCGCGAGGACGAACGATATCCATCACCTGCTGCGGATCGGCCTGGGCGTAGGCAACATCCGGCTCGAACAGCAGGTTATCGGGAATTGCCGGCGCCGGGGGCTGCTGCGCGGGGAGTGCGCCGCAGAGGGCTGTGAAGAGCAGAATGGCTTTTTTCATGAGTGCGCATCATGATATCGCAGTTCGCTGCGCCTGGACCCTGATCCGTACGTAGCGAGGGAAAACAAAAGGCCACTATCAACGCCGAGACGCAGAGACCGCCGAGAACACAGGGAAGTCTGGCCGCTTCACTCCTCACCGGGCGGGTGGAATCGAGGACCGCTCTAAGAAGAGTTGTCGTAGGACGCCAGCTATGAGAACGCAGAGAGAACATCCTCCCGGCCTCGGCGCTCTCGGCGTCTCGGCGTTGATCTGTTGGCTTATGTGCGGATTCCGGCCTCGACCTGCGAACACTGGTGAACCGCCTGCGGTAGAATACCCTTAGATGCTTCTGCGAGTGATCCTCTATAGTGCTCTTGCTCTGAGCTTGCAGGCTGCTGTGCTGCCGGTTATTCCCGGTGACTCCGCACGAGGCGAAAAAGTTTTCGAGACCGAGCGCTGCGTCCAATGCCACAGCCTTGATGGCAAGGGTGGCAAGATCGGGCCGGATCTGGGCAAGCGCATCGATCGCAGCTTCACTCCAGCCCTGCTGGCCAGCACCATGTGGAACCATGCGCCCATGATGTGGGCGGCCATCGAAGGCGCGTCAATCGAAAAGCCAAAGCTGAGCCCGGAAGCCGCCGCAGACCTGTTTGCCTTCTTCTATTCCTCGCGATTTTTCGATAAGCCCGGCGACGCCGCCCGCGGCAAACAGGTGTTCAGCGCCAAGCACTGCGCGGACTGCCACGGAGTCACCGAATCGAAGGCGGAGGGTGCCCCTCCGGTGATCAAGTGGGATTCGCTAGGGCAGCCCATGGTCCTGGTGCAGCAGATGTGGAACCACAGCGGCCGCATGCGCGAGGCCTTCGCGCGCAAACACATTTCCTGGCAGGAGTTGACGACCCAGGAGTTGACCGACATGCTGGTTTATCTGCGCACGCTGCCCCAGACGCAGCAATTGACGTGGCACTTCGCGTACACGTCGGGCCAAGGCGGCGAGGCGATCTTCCAGTCCAAAGGTTGCATTAAATGCCACACCGGCAAACTGTCGCTGGACGACCGGCTGCACAATCTGACGCTGACCGATATCGCGGTGGACATGTGGAACCACGCGCCCAGAATGATCCAGCCGCCACCGACGCTGACACAGGACGAGATGCAGCAGTTATTGAGCTATTTGTGGATGCGGCAGTTCGTCTATCCCGCCGCCAGCGAGGCCCGGGGCAAGCACGTGTTTGCGCAAAAGCACTGCGCCGATTGTCACGCCGGGGGAAAGCACGGCGCGCCACCCTTGCCGGGACAGGGCCGCCAGTTTTCCGAAGTGACGGTCATCTCGGCGCTGTGGAGGCATGGGCCGCAGATGCTCAACCGCATGCGCGAAGCTCATATTGCATGGCCGCGATTCAATAATCCGCAGCAGGTGGCGGACCTTCTTGCGTATTTGAATTCCGTACAGTAGCGTGGCGCAGGCATTCTCGCCTGTGCATTTCTCCGCTCGATGAAAAGCACACTGGCAGGAATGCCGGTGCCACTTACTGTGCGCTGCCCTCGGAATAATTCGCTACGCTGTTGCCTTCCATCGTATTGCTCTCGAGACGCACTGAGCCGGCGCCCTTCACTTTGAAAACTGCATAGCGCTGCGTACGATTCGTCGTCCGCGTGTCGGCGATCTGGTTCCCCTCAATCACGATATCGCTCGTCGGCGGCTGAATGTAAAATCCGTAACCTGCCTTTGCGTTGCCGTTGTCCAGCACCTTGTTGTTGCGAAACGTATTCCGGTGCCCGCTATTCAGTAAAGTCTCCTGACGAAAATAGACGCCGCTCACGCCATTACGGGCGATGGTGTTATTCGTAAACTCGTTATCCGTGTCTTTGTGGCCGATGGAAATGCCGTAATGGCCGTTATCTTCGATGATGTTGTTATTGAACCGCCCGTGGCGCACGCGCCAGCAAAGGAACAGGCCGATGTCGCCATTGTGGTGCATGCGGCAGTTTTCCACCACCGAGCTCGCGCTTCCGGTCCCGGGATGCACGCCGTAGCCCGTCTGCCCGTATGACTCGCTATTGAGCACGTGTACGTTTTCCGAAATCTGGAACGAAATTCCGTCGCCGTTGTAGTTGCGGGCCGCACACCGGTTTACCGTAACGTTGCGCACGTCGTACATGTAGATGGCGCCGCCGCGGCAGCCATCGAGATAGGCGTTCTCGGCCTTGTTGCCATCCACAATCAGGTCTTCAAAGCTGACATTTTCGACGTTCATGGCGCACAAAATCGGGAAAGTGTTGCGCACGCGCCCGTGCTTCTGCTCGAAGTCGTAGTCTCTGACCGTCATGGGATTGATGTGCAGGATTTTTCCGTTGATCGCGTCCACTTTCGAGATGCTGACGTCCCAGCCGGAGTTCAGCGTATCGTCGAGCAACTCGACTCCCATACCAGGGTGAAATTTTTCCGGCTCGGCGACAGCCAGATAGCTTTCGCCATAATCCCCGTCTTCGGTCAGCTTGCTTTCCACGCCACGGCTCTTGAGCAAAATCGTCTTGCCCGGAGTGCCACGCACGGTAACGCCGGACGGAGTGAGCAGGCTGTTATCCATTTGATACGTGCCGGCGCCGATGACCAGCGTGTCGCCCGGATGCAGCATGTCCGCCGCCTTCTGCAGGGCCGCGCTGTCCGTGCCCACAACGTCGGCATTTCCCGATTGCGCGACGGTGATGGTACGAGCCGGAAGACGCGATCCGGCATCTGAACGCAGAGTGCAGGAAAGGTTGGCGCCGCAGGACACGATCACGGCGGCGATGGTGCAAACAGAAAGACGAAGTCGCATAGGGTACAGGCTCCTTGTCCAGCCATTATCCCCAAAAGTGGGACGGACCGGAACCACTCTCGCGAAGACGCTGTCTGCGCCGCAATGGCACCCGCCCATGTTAATCGGGCCGATCGCCGGCGACCAAGTTCTGGGAAGATAGAAACTTTACATGTTTTTCTCCCAGCTCTTTCGCTCATTCGTGCCGCTTCGCAATCCAATCGGATTCGGGGCAAGCGATTTCATCGAGCTGGCGTTCACCGTACTGCTGGTGCTGCTGGCCCTGGCATTTCACCCCTGGATTGTGCGGCACGGCAGGAAACTCGCGGAGCGAACCCGCTGGTGCATGCTGCCACTGGCTGCCCTGCCCGTTGTGCTCCGCCTGTTGCTTCTGCCGCAGCATCCGGTTCCTGCGCCGAACATCAGCGATGAATTCGGCCATCTGCTGGCCGCCGACACGTTGCGGCACTTCCGCCTGGCGAATCCGACGCATCCGCTGCACCAGTTTTTCGAAACGCTCGACGTGTTGCAGGAACCGAGTTACAGCTCCATCTACTCGATGGGCCAGGGCCTGGCGCTGGCCGCGGGCTGGATCGTCTTTGGGCATCCCTGGGCGGGCGTGCTTCTCTCCGTGGCGGCTTTCTGCGCGCTCTGCTATTGGATGCTGCGCGCCTGGACCTCGCCGGGGTGGGCGCTGGTTGGCGGCCTACTGGCAATTTTCGAATTCGGTCCGCTGAACGAGTGGATGAACGGCTATTGGGGTGGCGCCGTTTCCGCGGCGGCAGGGTGCCTGGTGTTTGGATCGCTGCCCCGATTGCGCACCAGCGGCCGGTCGCGCGACGCCGTGTTATTGGGTATTGGCCTTGGTATGCAACTGCTCACTCGCCCGTATGAGTCCCTCTTGCTGGTTGTGGGCGTGCTGCTGTTTTTTTTGCCGGTTTTCTTCGCGGTGCTGCGCAAATCGGACGAACTGCGGAAACTCGCACGAGTCACGCCGGTGGTGTTGCTGGCGACACTCCCGGCGATCGCGTTGACATTAGTGCAGAACAAGCAGATCACGGGAACGTGGACCACCCTTCCCTACATGCTCAGCCGCTATCAATACGGCGTCCCGACCACATTCACCACGCAGCCGAATCCCATCCCGCACCGGGAACTTACCCCGCAGCAACAGCTTGAATATAGGATGCAAGTTTCGTTCCACGGAAACAGCCCGACTCTCCCGTACGGTTTCTGGAGCGTCTCGAATACCGCGTTCGTTTTTACCGCTTCTTTTTTCTCGCTCCACTCTACCTGGTTCTGGCGGCCTTTCTTGCGTCGCTGCGCGAGTGGCGATTTGTTTGGGTTGTTCTCTGCCTGCTTGTTTTCGCTATTGGAACCAATTTCTATCCGTTCTTTTTTCCGCATTACATGGCCGCGGTGACGTGCCTCTTTGTGCTGTTGAGCGTGACGGGCCTCGAACACCTGAGCCGGATGAGCATCCGTGGCTTGCCGGCGGGACACGAGGCGGCACAACTGATTGTCCTTTTCTGCGCGGCACATTTTCTGTTCTGGTATGGGCTCCACATTTTTGATAACCGGCCGTTCTCCTTGGCGCTGAGGCAGTACGAGACTTGGGACGCCATCAATCACGGAGATCCAGCCGGGCGGACGTCAATCCAGAACCAACTCGAAGAAGTCCCGGGCAAGCAACTGGTGTTCGTTCGCTACTGGCCGCAGCACATCTTTCAGCAGGAATGGGTGTACAACGCAGCCGACATCGGCGGCGCCCGGGTGGTGTGGGCGCGCGACCTCGGCGCCGAGGAGAATGACACGCTGCGTCACTACTATCCCGATCGCGCTGCATGGCTCCTGGAGCCGGATGCCCGGCCACCCAGACTGAGCCGCTATGAATCCGCGCCAGCACCGAATCCCGGGGTATCGCCGTAAGGGCCGCGCATGTTTCTCTTCCAGTTCTTTCGCTCATTCCTGCCGCTCCACAATCCCATTGGCTTCGGCGCCAGTGACTTCATCGAGCTGGCGTTTGTCCTGCTGGTCGTCCTGCTGGCCCTGGCGCGCCGTCCCTGGATCGAGCCTTACGCGCAGAGGCTCGCAGGAAAGACGGGCTGGTGCATGCTGCTGCTGGCTGCCCTACCCGTTGTGCTGCGGCTGCTGCTCGTGCCCCACCACCCCATCCCGTCGCCGGCCGTTTCCGACGAATTCAGCCACTTACTCGTTGCCGACACGCTGTTGCACTTGCGACTGGCGAATCCGACGCATCCTCTGCATCAGTTTTTCGAGACTTACTTTGTGCTTCAGGAGCCCACTTACAGCTCGATCTACGCGATGGGACAAGGGATGGTACTGGCTATGGGCCACGCGATGTTTGGCCATCCTTGGGCTGGAGTGGCTCTCTCGGTAGCGGCGTTTTGCTACCTGTGCTACTGGATGCTGCGCGCCTGGACTACGCCTGCTTGGGCGCTCCTTGGAGGGCTGCTCGCGGTATTCGAATTTGGCCCTTTGAACCAGTGGATGAACGGCTATTGGGGCGGCGCAGTTTCGGCGGCGGCCGGATGCCTGGTGTTCGGTGCGCTCCCCAGACTGCGTGAAAGCGCGCGCACGCGTGATGCAGCGCTGTTAGGGCTTGGCCTCGGGATGCAGTTACTAACTCGCCCGTATGAATCCATTTTTCTGGCGGCGAGTGTAGTGCTCTTCTTCTTACCGGCTCTCCGAAGACGAGAAGAGCTATACAAACTCGCGCGGACCCTGCCGGTCGTGATATTAGTCACGCTGCCGGCCATGGGGTTGACGCTCGCCCAGGACAAGCAGGTAACCGGCAGTTGGACGACACTTCCCTATGCGCTTAGCCGCTATCAATACGGCGTACCCACAACGTTCACCTTCCAACCGAATCCCATCCCTCATCGGGAACTGACAACGGAACAACAGCTTGACTATAAGGTGCAGGTGTTAGTTCATGGAGAAGATCCCGAGACATGGCGAACTTATGTGGAGCGCCTCGGGCAGCGTGCGCGCTTCTACCGCTTCTTCTTTTTGGCGCCGCTCTACCTGGCGCTGCCTGCGTTTTTATTGACTCTCCGAGAGTGGCGATTTGTCTGGCTCGTTCTGACTCTGCTTCTCTTCACCCTCGGCGCCAATTTCTATCCATACTTCTACCCGCATTACATCGCCGCCGCCACATGCCTCTTCATTCTAGTGAGCGTAACGGCGCTCGATCGCCTAAGCCTGCTGAAAATGCGCGGATGGCCCGCGGGGCAGCAAGCGGCACGACTGATTATTTTTCTCTGCACCGCACATTTTCTGTTCTGGTACGGCCTGCACGCTTTTGAGAACGAAGAATTGGCGAGGGCACTAACGCCATACGAGACCTGGGACCTGATCAACCATGGCGATCCGGAAGGGCGAATCGCGATCAACCGCCAGTTCGCGCAGGCGCCTGGCAAGCACCTGGTATTCGTCCGCTACTGGCCGCAACACCGGTTCGAAGAGTGGGTCCACAATGCCGCTGACGTTGACGGCGCGCGGGTTGTATGGGCCCGCGACCTCGGGCCGGAAGAGAACGACAAGCTGCGGCGCTACTATCCGGATCGCACGGCGTGGCTGATCGAGCCAGATGCCAGACCCGTGCGGCTGAGCCGCTACCAGCGTGATGCGCGCTCAAGCCTTTCCATGTCGCCTTAAGCGGCACGCTCTCGCACTCGCCTGCTCTCACGGCAATCCAAACACAAACAGAGTCGAGTCTCCAGCGATCGCCACATACTGCTTCCCATCCACGGCATACGAGATCGGTGAGCTGCGGATCTCGCCGCCAGTCTGATAGTGCCAGAGCCTGGTTCCCGTGCGGGCATCGAGCGCCACCAGGCTGCCTTCAGGGTCGGACGCAAACACCACGCCGCCCGCCGTGCCGAGCACGCCTGCCGCGGCCGATCCGAGGTGCATCGGAAAGCTCCAGCGAATGTCGCCGGTCATCGGGTCGATGGCGCGCACGGATCCAGGCGCACCGCGCTTGTGATCTTCCTGCGGATCGCCTCCAGTGAAGGGATCGCCGGGCTTCGGCGTGATGGTCTCGCGCGTATAGTTCGCACAGCCCTCACGCACCGGCACGTAAAACAGGCCCGTCGCGGGATCGTACGAAGGCGCCGCCCAGTTGGTGCCGCCGGTGGCGTCGGGGCAGACGTAGACGCCTTTGGGCGTGGGGTCGGTGTTGGGAAGAATGATCGGGCGGCCTTTGTCATCCAATCCTGACGCCCACGTCTGGTGGGCGAACGGCTTCCCGAGCAGGAACTCGCCGGTCTCGCGGTCGAGCACGTAGAAAAACGAATTGCGATTGGCCTGGATCAGCAGTTTGCGCGCGCGGCCGCGGAACTGCGCGTCGACGAGCACCGGCGTTTCCGTGGCGTCCCAGTCATGCACGTCGTGCGGCGTGAACTGGAAATACCACTTGAGCTTTCCGGTGGCCGGGTCGAGTGCGAGCACGCTGCAACTGTAAAGGTTGTCGCCCAGGCGCGTGGTGCCGTCGTAATCGGCGCCGGGATTGCCGGTGGCCCAGAACAGCGTGTCGGTTTCGACGTCATATGTGCCAGTCATCCAGGTGGGGCTGCCGCCGACATCCGCGGAAGCGTCAGGCGACCAGGAGGCGCGTGCCGGGTCGCCCTTTTGTGCAATCGAGTAAGTGCGCCACAGCCTCTTGCCGGTCGACGCATCATAAGCATCGACAAGGCCGGTGAGCGCGCATTCGCCCGAAGTTATTCCGACGATGATTTTGCCATCGATGGCCAGCGGCGCGTGCGTGATGGAAAATCCCTGACGATAATCCGCGACCACTACATCCCAGATCACGCTGCCGGTCTTGGCGTCGAGCGCGACCAGATGAGCGTCGAGCGTGGCCATGTAGAGCCGGTCGCCAAGGATGGCGAAACCGCGGTTGGTCATCACGGTGCATTGAGCATGGACGTCCGGGATGTGGCGCGTGTAGCGCCAAATGGGGCGGCCCGTGCGGGCATCGAGCGCGGCGGCGTTGTTCAAGGGGCCGGTAACGAACATGATGCCGTCCACTACCAGGGGAGTCACTTCGACATTGGTGCCGGCAAACTGAAACGACCACTGGCTGCGCAGCGAGCTCACGTTGGCGGGCGTGATGGACTTCAAGCGGCTGTAGTGTGTGCCCTGCAGGTCACCCCAATAAGTCAGCCAGTTTTGCGGCTCCTCGCGGGCGTTGCGCAGACGCTGGAACGACACGTTCAGATCGGGGCTTGGCGTCCAGGGTCCGGGCGCGACATCCGACGGCTCTGTCTTTTTCAAGAATGCAATCAGGTTGTCGACATCCGCGGCGCTAACGGCAAGCGACGGCATTAGTGACTTCTGAATCCGCGTCAGTTCCTTCAGCCCGGCCTTCGATAGCAGATGCAGCTTCTCATGCTCGTCCATCATCTGAAGCGAGAACGTGTCTTCATTCTTGATCACACCGCGGATGACCGCGCCCTCGGCCGTGCGCAACTCCGCGGTTTGATAGCCCTCGCGCAGGCTCGCATCCGGCTTGACGATGGCTTCCTTCAATTCAGCCACGTGTTTTTCTTCGCCGATGCGGCTGAGATCCGGCCCCAGCCTGCCACCCTGGCCGCCGAACCTGTGGCACTTGCTGCAACCCGCGGCGCCGAAGAACAGCGTTCGGCCGGTGCGCGGATCGCCAGTGACCTGCTCCTCCGGCCCGGTGCTCCGCAACGAGCGCAGCCAGGCCACGATGGCGCGGCCTTCATCCTCCGGCATGGGAAAGGCGGGCATCTGCGTGCCGGAGATTCCGGTCAGAATGTTGCGCAGGATGTCGGCATCGGAGGAGCCCCACTTCCAGTGGCCGGTAGTGAGGTCAGGCCCGCGTCCGCCCTTGGCTTCGGAGCCGTGGCACGCGGAGCAATTTTTCTGGAACAGGTTGCGGCCCATCTCGATGTGGCTCGGATTTTGCGCCCAAGCCGGCGCAACGAGGAGGGTCGCCGGAAGCAGAGAGAAGAAAGCGAAGCGTTTCATGCCGGTAAACATGATACTTGAGTCGGGCTACCGGCCGAAGTCGAGATAGCCGCGCCTGGGATCGGTACTCAGAAGCTTGACCTGGATGCGGTCGCCCACATCGACACCCTGTTCTCCGCGGGCGAGGAGTCCCTCCGCCGGCGGATTGAGGATGCGGACAAAGGTCCCTTTCGGCGTCACGCCCGTTACCACCGCTGCGAACGTGTTTCCGATGCGGTTCGCCAGTGCTACCGCCGCTATGCGTTTGTGCATGACGCGCTCCACGGCGCGCGCCGCGTCTTCTTTTGTCGTGCAGGTTCGCGCAATGGAGTTGAGCCCGTCGTCGGGATAGGGCCCTGGCTGCTTCCCGAGAACAGACTTGATCAGCCGCTGCGTGACCAGGTCGGCGAAGCGCCGGTTGGGCGCGGTCGAGTGCGTGTAGTCGTGCACCGCCAGCCCGAAATGTCCCTCCCCGGCGTCACCCGCGCGAACGAGCACGTACTCGCCCGGACCCATGAGCTTGACGACCGCAAGCGAAATGTCGGCATAGTGAACCGCGTCGGCGGCCCTCCGTTTCGCCAGGAAAGCATTCAGCGCGCGCGCGTCGGGATCGGCAGGTAGCGTCTCGCCGCATTGTTTGGCGAGGTCTACGATGCGCGGCCAACGCTCCGGCGTCTTCACCACGCGCCGGATCGCGGAGACGCCCGCGCCCATGAGCGTGCGCGCCATTACTTCGTTGGCGGCAATCATGAAATCTTCGATCAATTCGCCTGCACGGTTTTTTTGCCGGGCGGCGATGCCTTGCACCTTACCGTCCGTCACAATCGCCTCCGGCTCGACGCGGTCGAAGTTCAGCGCGCCTAACCGGTCGCGTGCCTGCCGGAGCGCTTGCGCCGCTTCATCCTGAAGCTTCAGTTGCGCCTGCAGATCGGGCGAAGCCGCAACTTTCGCCGGCGCCGGACTCTTGCCTTCGAGCCATGGGCCCACGCCGTTGTAGGTCAATTGCGCGCGGTTGCGCACCAGGGCGCGATAGATGCTGGTCGAGGAAATGGAGCCGTCGGTGGCGACCAACAGGTCGACAATCACCGCCAGCCGGTCCTCGTTTTCATTGAGCGAAGTCAGATCGGTGGAGAGCCGCTCCGGCAGCATCGAAAACGTTCGGATCCCGGTGTAAACCGAGGTGGTTTCGGACGCCGCGTGTTGATCGATGGGCGAGCCGCTCTTGACGTCGCCATCCACGTCGGCGACGCCGACCATGATCCGGATGCCTTCGCCCGAGCGCTCGGCTGCTTCAATCTGGTCCAGGTCGCGCGACGTGTCGTTGTCAATCGACGACCAAAGCAAGCTGCGAAGATCGCGCACGTCTCCATTCGTGGGTGGCTTCCCGTTGGCGGCGAGCGCTGCCACTTGCTGCTCGACCTCGGGCGGAAAATCGGGATTGAAACCGTGTTCCACCATTTCCTGGCGGGCGGCGAGGGCGAGGTCAAAATCGGCGTACGGCATCGGACTATGATAGTAACGAACTATGCGCAATCGATTATTCGGAAAACTCAGCGGTATGAACCGGCGGGATCTCTTCCGCAGCGGTGGAGCACTGGCGGCGTTGGGAGCGGTTCGCGGCGGGCCGGCACCGGCCGCGGCGGCCACGCTCGATATCGGAAAGAACATTTATCAATCGATCGGTGTGCGGCCAGTCATCAACTGTAAGGGCACGTTTACCATCATTAGCGGCTCGCAGTCGCTGCCCGACGTGAAGCGCGCCATGGACGAAGCGTCACGCCACTACGTGGACCTGGACGAGCTGATGGATGGAGTGGGCCGTCGACTGGCGGAGCTGACCAGCGCCGAATGGGGCATCGTGACTGCGGGTTGCGCCGCAGCCATCACGCACGTCACGGCGGCATGCATCGCAGGAAGCGATCCCGAAAGGATGCAGCGGCTCCCGAACCTGCATGGGCTGAAGAGCGAAGTCATCATCCCGCAGTATTCCCGCAACGTCTACGACCATGCCGTGCGCATGCTGGGCGTCAAAGTCATCGAACCGCGCGACAGGGCGGAATATGAAGCCGCGTTCAACGAGCGCACCGCCATGGTGTACATTTTGGCTGGCCCGGGCGATGACGGGCCGCTGGGAACGCAAGTGGCGGCTTCGATTGCCCGCCAGAAAGGCGTGCCTCTCATGGTGGACGCGGCGGCGGAAGTGCTGACGATTCCCAACGTGCATCTCGGGCGCGGAGCGACGGTAGTCGGTTATAGCGGAGGCAAATGTATCCGAGGGCCGCAATGCGCCGGGCTGGCACTGGGCGAGAAGAACCTTCTGCAAGCGGCGTGGGCCAATAGCGCACCGCATCATGCCTTCGGGCGGTCGCTGAAGGTCGGCAAGGAAGAGATTATGGGCATGCTTGCGGCCGTAGAGGCGTGGACCAAGCGCGACCACAAAGCCGAATGGGCGCAATGGGAAGCATGGCTGGACCACATTTCGAAACGCGTGACCCAGGTTGACGGCGTCACCACCGAGATCAAACAGCCGGAAGGACTCTCCAACCACGCTCCGCATCTCATCGTCCATTGGGACGGCGCGCGGCTGGGAATTACGGGTCAGGAAGTCAGCAAGCTTCTACTCGATACCGATCCGCGAATCGTGCTGGCCGGCGCGAGGGGCGCGCGTCCGCAGAGGATGGAGAGCTCCGTTTCGATCATGCCCTACATGATGACGCCCGGCGATGAGAAGGTGGCGGCAGAGCGGTTGTACGCCGTGCTCTCCAAGCCGCCGAAGATAGAGACGCGCGCCGTGCCGCCGGGCGAGCCCGCCAACGTAGCCGGTGAATGGGAGGCGCAGTTGCAGTTCCAGCGTGGCTCGGCCCAACACATCGTCTTCCTGGAGCAGAAGGGCTCAGATCTGGTGGGCACGCATCACGGCGAGATTCTCTCCGGCGACCTGCACGGCAAAGTCATGGCCAACGAGGTTCATTTCCGCAGCTCTCACAAGATTGAGGGCACGCGGCTCTCCTACGAGTTCACCGGCAAGGTGGACGGCGACACGATGGAAGGCCGGGTGAATCTCGACGAATACGGCGAAGCACGCTGGACGGCCAAGCGGCACAAGTACGCATAGAGCGTTATCGCCTGCCTTCTCTCAGGCAATGAATGTCGCGCACTGATCTTTCGTTGAGCGAGGCGCGCCGCATTGCGCTCGCGGCGCAAGGCTTCGATCGCCCGCGACCTAACGGCCGGGTCACCGCGGACCATCTGCGCCGCACCATCCGCCGGCTCGGCTTGCTGCAAATCGACTACGTCAACGTCCTCATTCCTGCGCACTACCAGGTGCCTTTTTCGCGGCTCGGACCGTATGAACGCGCGCATCTCGATGACGTCGTCTACCGGCGCCGCGACTTCACCGAACAGTGGGCACACGAAGCCTCCATCCTGCCGGTCGAGAGCTGGCCGCTGCTGCGCCACCGGATGGAGACGCACCGCGTGCGCCCCTGGGGTTTCGAGAAGCTCATGGCGAAGCTTCCCGACTACGTCGATTGGGTCGTGGACCAAGTAAGAACCCGGGGGCCTCTGGCCGCGAACGACCTGCCGGCGCCTGATGGCCAGTCGCGCCGCATTCCGGGCGCATGGGTGGGAACCGTTCCGAGGGCTGTACTCGAGGCGCACTTCGGCCGGGGTGTGCTGGCCGTGGCCGGACGACGCCCTAACTTTACCCGCGTGTTTGATCTGGCGGAGCGCGTCATTCCCGCAGAGCATCACCGCCGCAAAGTAGAACGCCAGGATGCCCAGCGCGAACTGTTGCGGCAGGCCGCGCGCGCGCACGGCTTAGGCACCGCCGGTGACCTGGCCGACTACTACCGCATGCCCATTCGGGAGGCGCGCCCGCGTCTGGCCGAGTTGGTCACGGCAGGCGAACTATACCAGGTGCGCGTCGAAGGATGGCGTGAGGCGGCATACCTCCACGCCAGCGCTCGCGTGCCGGCCCGTATCGACGCCGCGGCGCTACTCTCGCCGTTCGATCCCGTGGTTTGGTACCGCGATCGTGCATCGCGCCTGTTCGGATTCGACTACCGCATTGAAATCTTCGTCCCGCAAGAGAAACGCAAGTGGGGATATTACGTGCTGCCCTTCCTGCTTGGCGATCGCCTGGTCGCCCGCGTCGACCTGAAGGCGGACCGTCGCGAACGGCGCCTGCTGGTGCTGGCCGCCCATATCGAGGACCATGCTAATCCCGGCCAGGTTGCGGACGCGCTGGCTCGCGAACTGCACACCATGGCGGGCTGGCTGGGCCTGCACTCTGTGAAGGTCGCACGCCGGGGAGGGTTTGCGCGGGCGCTGGCAGCGGCGGTTGGCGAAAAAGGTTGAAGCGGCGCGTTACCGCTGCCCTACTTCTTCTTCCTCTTCCGAGAGAGAATGCCCCGTGGCTTCCTCAATGCGCGCGATGATTTGGGCAAAGTCTTTCGAGACGCGCTCGTCGGCGTCTGGGACCGAAAGGTCCAGCGCCACTCCTGAACCGTCTTCGGAACCGCACTCCTGTTGCCTCTTGGATAGCACAATCACACGGGTGGCCAGGTTCACCGCCTCGGCGATGTTGTGCGTCACGAAGAGAACGGTCGTCCCGGTTTCACTCCACACCTGGCGGATCAGCCGCTGCATTCCTGCGCGCGTGCCCGGATCGAGCGCGCTGAACGCCTCGTCCATGAGGAGGATCTTGGGTTTCATCACCAGGGCCTGCGCGATGGCCACACGCTGCTGCATGCCGCC